>BJGT01000134.1 GCA_014190675.1 Comamonadaceae bacterium
TCGTTTTCGCTGAGTGCTTCGCGCGAGATCTTGGTCAGGTAGTACTTGATGTCCGAGTACAACTCGTCCACCGTGTTCTCCATTTGTTGCAGTTCCTGGGCCAGTTTGCGGTCGTTGTTGCGAATCACCGGTAGCACACCGAGCAGCATGGTCTCAACCACATCTGCCTGGTGCATGGCCTCGCGTACCGCGCAGGAGATGGCCAATGATGGCGTGCCCAGCGCAGAGGCATCGAGGTGGCGTTGCCTCCCCGCCACCATTACCTTGGCTGGCTTGGGCAGCCAGTACTCGACCCAGCCCGCCACGACCTGGGTCAGGCCGATGAAAAGCAGGCCCACCATCAAGTTAAAACTCAGGTGGAAGACCACCACCACGGCTGCCCGATCGTCCAACAACGGGCCAACCTGGCGCAGCCACCAGGCCGCCAGTGGCGCGGCGATCACCATGCCCAGCAGCTTGAATATCAGGTTGCCTAGCGGCACTTGGCGGGTCTCGATAGTGGCCCGCAGCGTGGTCAGCACGGCCAGTGCGCCGCTGCCCAGGTTGGCTCCCAGCACCAGGCCCATGGCTACCTCCACCGGGATGACCGAGCTCGAGGCGAGCGCGGCAGTGAGCAACACAATGGCCAGACTGCTGTAGCACAACACCGCTAAAAAGGCACCCACCGTGATCTCCAGCAGCAGGTCGCTGCTCAGAGAGCCGAGCAGAGTTTTGACAGCCACTGATTGGGTCAGCACATTGGCTGATTCGGTGACCAGCTTGAGTGCGAGCAGCATCAGCCCCAGGCCAATCAAAATACGGCCAACCCGCCCAACGGTGGTGGATTGCCGGGCGATGAATAGCACCACGCCGATCAAGATGAAGAGGGGCGATAGCCAGGACAGGTCGCGCGAGAACAGCAGGGCCATCAGGCTGGTGCCGATGTCGGCGCCCAGCATCACCGCCAGCGCTCCCGGCAGGCTCATCAGCCCCTGCCCAAAAAATGAGGACACGATCAGTGCGGTGGCCGTGCTCGACTGCAGCAGTGCTGTAACGCCAATACCCGACAAGGCCGCCGTGAACCGGTTGGCCACACTGCGCGCCAGCACTTGGCGCAGGTTTGCTCCCAGTACCCGCAGAATGCCGGTACGCACCAGTTGGGTGCCCCAGACCAGCAGGGCGATCGCAGCCAGCAGGTTGAGCAAATGGGTCAAGCAGTTTCCGTCCGGGCTTGGTGCTCAGCGCGAGCGGCGCACGCGCAAGATTTCGTCCAGGATCAGGCAGCCTGCACCTAAGGTGATGGCGCTGTCGGCAATGTTGAAGGCTGGGAAATGCCCGCCCGTAAACAAGGGACTGAGCCACGACCAGTGAAAATCCAGAAAATCCACCACATAGCCGTACAGCAGGCGGTCGATCACATTGCCAACCGCCCCGCCCAAAATGCAGACCAGCGCAAAAGCAAACAATTTTTGTCCGGCGTGGGCGCGCAACAGCCACAGGATGACCACCACAGCCACGGCGCCTACCCCAGTCAAAAACCAGCGCTGCCAGCCCGCTGCATCAGCCAGAAAAGAGAAAGCTGCGCCGCTGTTGTGCACCCGTACCAGGTTGAAAAAGTCGGTCACATACCGGCCTTCGCCTAGCCCGTAGTAGCCGATCACCAGCACCTTGGTGAATTGGTCGACCAGCACAATCAGGCTGGCCAATGCCAGCCAGTGCGCCAGACCAATCGGACCGATCTTGCCTGCAGAGGCCATCAGGCAAAACTCCTCGACTCGCCGCCGCCAAACAGGTTGTTGGTGCAGCGGCTACACAACTTGGGGTGGGCCGGGTCACTGCCCAGGTCTTCGCGGTAATGCCAGCAGCGTTCGCATTTGCTGCCGGTAGCGACCCCGACTTCGATGCTCAAAGTGGCGCCAGCGTTGATTTCGACCGCCGAGGTGATGAAGACAAACTTCAGGTCCGGCCCCAGGCTGTTGAGCAGCGCCAGGTCCTGCGCTGGCGCGCTGAGCTTGAGCCGCGCTTGCAGCGCAGAGCCGACCTGTCCGGTGGCGCGCAGGGCTTCAATCTCTTTGTTGGCTGCTTCGCGAATCTCGCGCAAGCGCGCCCATTTGGTGAGCAGGGCCGGCTCGGGGACAGCAAGGTCGGCAAAGCTATCCATAAAAATGGATGCGCGGGTCGCAGCCGGTGTCTTGTTTTGTGCGCCAAGTACGGCCCAGGCTTCCTCGGCGGTAAAGCTCAAAAACGGCGCCATCCAGCGCAGCATGGCCAGGGTGATCTGCCACAGTGCGGTTTGTGCACTGCGCCGTGCCAGGCTGCCGGCCGCGGTGGTGTAGAGACGGTCTTTGAGCACATCCAGGTAGAACGCTCCCAGATCTTCGGAGCAGTAAATCTGCAACTTGGCCACCACGGGATGAAACTCATAGACCTCGTAATGGGCCAGGATTTCAGCTTGAAGCGCAGCAGCGCGGCTCATGGCGTAGCGGTCGATCTCCAGCATCTGTGCCATTGGTACGGCATCCGCAGCGGGATCGAAGTCACTGGTATTGGCCAGCAGAAACTTGAGGGTGTTGCGGACCCGGCGGTACGTGTCGACCACCCGGGCCAATATTTTGTTGTCAATGCTGAGATCGCCCGAGTAGTCGGTTGCAGCGCACCAGAGGCGGATGATTTCGGCACCGAGTTTGTCGCTCACCTCTTGCGGCGCCACCACATTTCCCAGGCTCTTACTCATTTTTCGGCCCTGCCCGTCAACCGTGAAGCCGTGGGTCAACAGCCCCCGGTAGGGCGCGCGGTCGTACATGGCGCAGGCGGTCAACAGCGAGCTGTGGAACCAGCCTCGGTGCTGGTCATGGCCCTCCAGGTAGAGGTCGGCCTCGGGCCCGCTGGCGTGGCCGGTGCCGGGGTGCGAGGTCTTGAGCACCGTGGTGTGGGTGGTGCCGGAGTCAAACCAGACCTCCAAAATATCACTGCTCTTGGTGTAGTGTGGTGCATCAGCGGCACAACCGAGGTGTGCCAGGATGGCTTCTGGCTTGGCCTTGCTCCAAGCCTCAATGCCGCCGGCTTCGACCATCTCGGCCGCCAGGTCCATGATGTCCAGCGTGCGCGGGTGCAGTTCGCCGCTGTCTTGGTGCAGAAAAAAGGGCAGGGGCACGCCCCAGCTGCGCTGGCGGCTGATGCACCAGTCGGGCCGGTTGGCAATCATGTCGCGCAGCCGGCCCCGCCCGTTCTCGGGGTAGAAGGCGGTCTGCTCAATGGCGTCGAGAGCGGTCTGGCGCAGGGTCTTGGGGGCCTTGTCGACAGTGAACACGCCCTCGCCCTGGTCCATGCGCACAAACCACTGGGCCGCAGCGCGGTAAATCACTGGCGTTTTGTGGCGCCAGCAGTGCGGGTAGCTGTGGGTGATGTGGGTGGTGGCAAACAGCCGGTCTGCCTCGGCCAGCACGTCGATGATGCGCTGGCAGGCTTTCCAGATGTTCATGCCGCCAAACAGCGCCAGCTCGGGCGCGTACTGGCCGTTGCCCTGCACCGGGTTGAGGATGTCGTCATAGGCCAGCCCGTGCGCGACACAGCTGTTGAAATCTTCCACGCCATAGGCCGGCGCGGAGTGCACCAGCCCGGTGCCGTCTTCTGCGGTGGCATAGTCAGCCAAGTAGACCGGGCTGAGGCGGTCATATGCCGGGTCGACATGGGCCAGCGGGTGGTGAAAATTGATGCCGTCGAGTTGTTCGCCCAGGGTGCTGGCGAGCACCGTGCCGGTCAGGCCGTAGCGCTCCAGGCAATTGGCGACCAGGTTTTCAGCCAGCAGCAGCAGGCCGCGGGGTGTGTCGACCAGCGCATAGGGCAGCGCCGGGTTGAGGTTGAGCGCCTGGTTGGCCGGCAGTGTCCAGGCGGTGGTGGTCCAGATCACGGCAAAGGCGGCCCGCGGCTCCCCGGTGGCGCTGACCGGCAGGCTGCTAAGGCCAAAGGCCTTGGCCAGTCGGGCCGGCTCGGCACATAAAAAACCGACATCCAGTGTTTGGGATTTTTTGTCGGCGTATTCGATCTCGAACTCAGCCAGGGACGAGCCACAGTCAAAACACCAGTACACCGGTTTGAGGCCGCGGTAGACAAAGCCCCGCTCCACCACCCGCTTGAAAGCGCGGATTTCAGCCGCTTCATTGATGAAGTCCATGGTGCGGTAGGGCGCATCCCATGCGCCGAGCACACCCAGGCGCTTGAAGTCTTCGCGCTGCTGGTCGATCTGCTCGCTGGCAAAGGCTCGGCTCTTGGACTGCATTTCGTCGCGCTGCAGTTGGCGCCCATGCAGTTTTTCGATGGCGTTTTCGATTGGTAGGCCGTGGCAGTCCCAGCCCGGGATGTAGTGTGCATCCAGCCCTTTGAGCTGGCGCGCCTTGACGATCATGTCTTTGAGAACCTTGTTGGCGGCATGCCCGATGTGGATCTTGCCATTGGCATAGGGAGGACCGTCATGCAGCACAAACTTGGGCGCATTGCGGCGTGCCTGGCGCAGTTTTTGGTAGGTGCCCGCTTCATCCCAGGCCTGGACCCAGCCCGGCTCGCGCTTAGGCAGGTCGGCGCGCATCGGAAACGGCGTGTCTGGCAAGTTCAGCGTGCTGCGGTAATCGGTCGGTGTGGTCTGTTCGGTCATGGTGCGGGGAACGGGTTGGCGGCCGGCCTGCGCTTGGCAAGCGTCAGATTCGGTCGCGCCTGGTTTGCTGAGGGGCCTGGGCGGGCTGATTGGCCAGGAAGCTGCGGGCCAGGTCGCAGTCTTGGGCTATGCCTTTTTTCAGGGCCGGCAGGCTCTCGTATTTGAGCTCGTCGTGAAGTTTGTGCAACAGTTCCACCCCAATGAGTTTACCGTACGCCCCTTCTGGGCCGAGCTCGCTTGGCCAGTCGAGGCAGTGGGTCTCAAGCAGCACTCGCCCGCCATTGACATCATGGGCGTCCAGCGAGGGCCGTACGCCCAGGTTTGCCACGCCCGCCACAGGCTGCGGGCAGAGGCCATGCACCAGCACCACGAAAATGCCGCTGGCAGCTGGCTTCCAGTGGGCAAAGCGCAAATTAAGGGTTTTAAAACCTAGTTCGCGGCCAAGTTTTCGGCCGTGCACCACATGGCCCGAAATTCGGTAGGGCCGGCCCAGTAGGCGCGCTGCATCGTCCATGCGGCCTTCTCGCAGGGCCAGGCGAACCTCTGAGCTTGACACCCGCAGACCGTGCACCTGGTAGCTGTTCATGCGCGCCACATCAAAGCCGCCCGCCAGGCCCGCAGCATCGAGCAGGGCATAGTCACCGGCCCGTTTGGCGCCAAAACGAAAATCATCGCCCACCAGCACATAGCGCGCGCCCAGGCCCTGCAGCAACACGCTGTCGATGAAACTCTGGGGCGTTTGCATGGCCAGCCGGTCGCCAAACGGCAGCACCACCGCCTGCTCGACGCCGCAGCGCTCCAAATCGATGAGTTTGTCGCGCAGCGTGCCAATGCGGGCTGGCGCCAGCGCTGGCTGCTGGCGCAGGGCGGCAAAATAATCGCGCGGATGGGGCTCGAAAGTCAGCACGCAGCTGGGCACTCCGCGCTGCCGGGCCTCGCTGCGCAGCAGCGCCAGCATGGCTTGGTGGCCACGGTGAACCCCGTCAAAGTTGCCAATCGTCATAGCGCAGGCAGGGGCGATGCCGGGATGCTTGAAACCTCGAAAAACCTTCATGTAGCCTTGTCTTTTTGCTTGCCTGGCCGCGCCGACTCGACACGAAAACAAGGTATATTGTCCTGCAGCCTCGGGTTGGCAGTTTTTCGGGCTGTCAGCGCCGGCAACCACGCCAGGTTCGCCTGCTTCCCCGCTGTCTACAGGAGGGTTTTTTGAAGGTATTGAAGCTGTCCGCCCAGGGTTTACCCCAGTCTTGGATATCGCTCGAGCAGGCGGTCATCCATTACGCCGCTCAAGAGGTTCGCTGGGAGATGGGCGGCGAGGTGGCGGTGTTTCATGGCGGCCACAATGCGCGCACCGGTGAGCAGTCGATCATCACGGTCAACAGCATTATTGGCACCAAGGGCGTGCCCAACATCAACCCCTTCAAGCTCAAGCCAGGCCTCACCAATGCAAAGTTGTTTTCGCGAGACCGCAATATTTGCGCTTATTGCGGAGACCATTTTCAAGAGGAAGACCTGACGCGCGAGCACATCATTCCCTTTGCACTCAAGGGAGCGGACAACTGGATGAATGTGGTGACTGCCTGCCGCCCCTGCAACCACCGCAAGAGCCACCGCACGCCAGAACAGGCCGGCATGCCGCTGCTGTATGCACCCTATGTGCCAAGCCTATGGGAGGACTTTATTTTGCGCAACCGCAGAATTTTGGCCGACCAGATGGAGTTTTTAATGGCGCACGTGCCCCGCTCGTCGCGCCTGCTGATCTAAGCAAGCTGCGGCGCGCGCGGGCTGGCGGCGCTGGCCCGTGCTGCCACGCGGTTGCGCCAGTCTTGCAGTGCGTGCAGGCCATGTTCGGCCGGCACAAATTTCAGCAAGCCGCGAGCGAAGTCCAGACAACAAAAAGCGGTGATATCGGCAATCGTGAACCGTGGCCCGGCCATGAAAGGCTGCCCTTGGAGTAGCTTGTCAAAGATGCCGGCGGCAGCGATGGCCTTGGCCTGCTGGGAGGCGCCAAAGTCCGGGAACTGGGGTTTTTCGAGAACGGCCAGGCCGGGGTGGGTGTGGCGGATGGCGCTGGAGAAATGCAGCAACAGGTTCCATTCAATGTGGCGGTCGGCCATTTCGATGAAGGCCTGCTCTTCAAAACCCAGGCCCATCAGGTTCGGGGTCGGGTAGAGGCCCTCGAGGTAGTGGCAAATGGCGCGTGATTCGCTCAGGTGGCGGCCGTCGTCGAGTTCGAGCACCGGTACCCGTCCCATGGGGTTTTTAGCCAAATGGGGCTGACCCAGATGCTCGCCCTGGTTCAGGTCGACCGTCACCAAGGCGATGTCGAGGATGCCTTTCTCAGCCATGAACATTTGAACCCGACGAGGGTTGGGTGCGCGTGGGGCGATGTGTAGTTTCAAGTGTTGGCCTTGCTTGGGTTTTTTGGGGGGAGGGGGCTGCTGATTTGCGGGCGCGGCTTGGGCTCACAGGATCCGGTTGAACCAGAGCAGCGACAGGGCTGACGCGCTGATTGCCAACAGGGCTGCTGCCAGCGCCAGCAGGCCAGAGACCTCGATTTCTTTTTTTTCAATCATCATCCGGGAGCTGAGCCGCTCGTAAACTTTTTTCAGGGTTTCAGCAGTGCCGGCGTAAAAGTACTCTGCCTTGGTGGCGAGGGCGACCGCCTTGAGGGTCGGCTCGTCGAGCCGGATGTAGGCTGACCATGCCTCAAAACCCGCGACATCACCATCTACCGTGCCCAGTCCCACCGAGTAGACCCGAACGCCATGGTCGGCAGCCATCTTGGCGGCCTCCAGGGTGTCCACGCCGGTGGTACGCCGTCCATCGGTGAGCAGAACAATGGCTGCTGATTCATAACTACCAGGCGCCACTGGAACAAAGCTCTTCAAGGCCGGTGGCGCCTCATCAATGGCCACGCCTCGCTTGCGGGCATTGCCAAAGGTCATCTCGCCGAGGTCAATGCCTTCGCCCGGAAAAAGTTCGGCCAGCGAGACCACGATGCCGCTGCCAATGGCCGTGCCGCGCTGCATTTGAAACTGATCGATCGCAGCCGCCAGCGCTTCCCGGTCCAGCGTGGCGGGCTGAATCAGCTGCGCCGAGGCGGCAAAAGTAACAATCGCCACCTTGACCGACTTGGGCAAGTCCCTCAAGAAGGCCTTGGCCGCTTCCTGTGCGGCCACCAACCGGTTGGGCTTGACATCGGTTACCCGCATGCTCAAAGACACGTCCATCGCCAACACAATCGTGCTCTGTGTGGCTGGCAGGGCGACCACCGCCATGGGCCGCGAGGCCGCCAGTAGGGCGGCAGCAATGGCCAGCAGGAACAGCAGCGGCGGCAGGTGTTGGCGCCAGCGACCACCACCGCGCCCAAGTGTTTTGAGCCCGCTCAGACCGGCAAAGTGGGGCGAGAGTTTCTTCCTGCGCTGCAGCATCTTGGCATACGCCGCTATCAGAAGCGGCAACGCCAACAACAGCCAAAGCCACTGGGGCCACATGAATGAAACCGTTGATTGCATGTCTCAGCTGCTCCTGTTAATCGGACCGGGCCTTGGGAAGCAGGCCTGTTGCCAAGCCGCTCGGGCAGGGCGGGAGGGCCACTCAAACCTATTTTCACCACCGGCCCTCGGCAAAGAACCCATCTTAAACCGGTACCGCAGGCGGGTGTTTGTTGGCACTTCAGAGGCGCAGGGCGCTTGGCATCGAAGGTCTCGGCTGCAACGCGCTGATGGATGTCACGACGCTTGAAGCCACGGCTTGGACGTTACACTGAAAAACAAATAATTGAACTAAGTTCAGGGGGATCGCATGGTTTCAAAGTGCAAGGGATGGCAGGCCGCGCCGTGGCTGCTGATGGTGGGTGGCGCTCTGCTGCCTGTGACGGCGGCAACTCAAGCGCAAGCGCAAGCGGGAGCCCTGGCGGCGGCGGTGGCAGCGCGGCCGGTGTCTGCCTCCCCGTCCGTGGCGCCGATGTTGGCTAAAAACTGGCAGCTGGGGGCCAGCCCGGCGGCCTATTTGGTGAGCGAAAAACTCGATGGCGTGCGTGCCCTTTGGGATGGCCGGGTCCTGCGTTTTCGCAGTGGTCGCCC
>BJGT01000135.1 GCA_014190675.1 Comamonadaceae bacterium
CCGGGTCGCCCGGCGGGATCAGGATGGGATCAAGAAAGCCGTTGTCGCGCACGTTGATGAAAAACTGCGCAGTTGCCGAGTTGGGCTCATTGGTGCGAGCCATGGCCAGCGTGCCAAGCAGGTTCTGTGACCCGCCGCGGCTAAGCGCCTCGCGGCCTTCGTGCACCACTGGTGGGCGGGATTTTTTTTCGACAAATTTTGCGTCAAAGCCACCGCCCTGCACCATGAAGTTGTCTATGACGCGATGAAAAATAGTTCCGTCATAGTGCTTGTCGCGCACATACTGCAGAAAGTTTTCCACGGTTTTTGGCGCCTTGTCAGGGTAGACCTCCACCACAAACTCACCCGCGCTAGTAACAAAACGGACCCGGGGAGCCTCCTGGGCCCAGGCGCTTAAGCCCAGACAAAAAGCCGCCGCCAGCGTTGCCACCACATAGCCCAACAAGGCTTTGAATTTAAAAATCATTTGACGACGCCTTCGAAAAAAATCTTCCATTGGGTGCCCTGGCGCATCCAGTACTGTCGTTTGATGGGCCCACTGCGGCTGCCCCCGGCCACTTGGCCGAAGGTGACGATCATGGTGTCATTCACATCGGTCCAGCGCACCATTGACAGGTCCTTGAGCTCAAGGCCAGAGCCGGTGATTTTGCCCTGCTCGGCGCGCAGTTGCTCGGCCCATTGGGCCAGCGTCTTGCCGTAACTGTCGAAGTCCTGACTGTAGTGGCTCAGCAGCGCGGTCATGTCGCCCAGGGCCCGGGCCTGGGTCCAGGCGCTCAGTGCTGCCTGGAACGGCTTGGCGTCCGACAGGGCTTGGCTCGCGGATATCCAGCGCAGTTGTTGGGCTATCACAACCGGCGTGGTGTTGATCTCGACCGTTTGTATGAGTCGCAGCAGATCCGGGTTGGTCAGGACCAGACAGCCATCGCTGGCCCTGGGCGGACGAGAAAATTGGTTGGGGGGAGTGCCGTGCAGCCAAATGCCCTTGCCGGTCTTGCCGCGTTTGGTGTCTAGCATGTTGGGGTAATTGATGGGCAACGCGCCGGCCCCGTAAAAATCACTCAAGAGCTTGGGGTCTAGATTGCTGGTGATGAAATACACCCCCAGCGGCGTACGCAAATCGCCTGCCAAGGCTTTTTCTACACCCGACTTACCCAGTGAGAGGTAGTAGTCAGCAACCAAGGCCAGACCTTCGGGCCGGTTTTCGAACAGATACAGCCTGGAGCGCGAGGCATCAACAGCAATCGCATGTTTGTTGCGCGCTGACAGGCTAACAAATTCTGACGGTATCGCCCCGGGCGGCGGTCGCTCAAGCAAGGCCTTGAGCCGGGCTTGCGATTCGGCGCGCAATTCAAGCAGGTTGCCGGCACTTTCCGGGGACAGGCTGCCGGGCACATCGCCAAGGGTGCGCACGGGCTGCTTGCGTAGCGCGAGTAGGTCGCCGTATAACAATTGCGCTAGCTGAAAATTAGGGAAATCGCCCACCAGTTTTTCCGCCTTATCAAGCGCCTGCAGGCTTTGCGCCGCAGCCAGCAACTGGTAGACCTCAATCAGCCGCGCCTCCGCCTGGCCGGCTTGCTGCGGACTTGGCTTGGCGGCCCGTGTTGCGGCTTCGCGCTGTTTTTTGCTGGCATGCGACGGCAGTGCAGCCAAGCCAATCGCTGCTGCCAGCAGCAAAACAAGAAGGCCTTGTCTCATCGCAGAGACCCTTGGATCATGGGTTGGCTTTGAATCTCAATTGCCTGTAGTTTCTTTGACAATCAGCCAGCGCCCGGCGCTCTTTGTCAGAGTGAGCGTCTTGCGGCTCTGCTGCGACAGGCTATTGGCCCGGTAATCCTGGCGGAATTTGGCTGTTGCGGTGTTGCCATCCCCGCTGATCACGAGTTTCTCAACCTTCACGCTGATCCTTGATTTTCCGGTGATTCGATTGCTTCGGTCGGTCTCCCAGTCGCTGCGGGACTGTTTGCCGGGGGGGTCAAAGTCTTTGCCGTAGGCGCCCAAATAGGCATTCATGTCTTGCTTGGACCAGGCCTCGGCCCAGGCCAGTACGGCCGCCTCGACTTCTTTGGCGCTTGCTTCCTGACCGGCCGTTGGAAGCGGGCCTGGGCTTGCAGCAGTGCCGGGTGCGGGCCCAGCGCTTTGGGCTGGGAGCGGGCTTGGTGATGTAACTGGGGCCGGGGCTGGCTTTGTTGCTGGCGCCGCCGCTACCGCCGTGGGTTTGACGTTTGGTGCGAACAGCTCACGAATCAGGGCAAGCTTGGGCGGTACACCAGCATTGCTGCCATCGAGTTGCAGTGCCTTGTTGTAGGCTTGGCTGGCTAGCTTGGCGTACACATCGCCCAGGTTTTCATGGGCAGTGGCATAACTCGGGCTGGTGCGTATGGCCATTTCCAGCGCCACGCGCGCTTTGTCAAATTGGCTTTGCCCGGCGTAGAGAACCGCCAGGTTGTTGTAGGGCTCGGGCAACTCGGGATGGTCTTCGGTCAATTTAGTGAAGGTGCTTATTGCTTCATTGAGCCGGCCGGTGTCGCGTTGAATCACGCCTTTGATGAAGCGCATTTGCGGATCGCGCGGCTTGCTGGATAAAAAGGCGTCAGCCTTGGTCTGTGCTTCTGCCAGCTTGCCAGCGCGCATCAGTTGCAGGGCGTCTGCATAGTCGTCGGCACGCACCGAATTTGTCAGGCCCATTGTGGCGAGCAGCAACAGGGCAACCAATTGTCTGAACTGCTTGGCGGCGTGCTTCATGGTCGGGGAGGTGGCTTTTTTGTGGCTCAAAAATTTGAGGCGTTTGCAGCAGCAAGCGCGTTATATACTGAGTTTTATTGTAGCCCAGCACCGAGAGCCAAGTGCCCCCAAGACCAGCAGCCATTGCCTCAGAAGCGCTGGTGTTTTGGGCCCCACGGGGTCCGTCTCGCGTACCTTTAGCCCCCTTGATTGATCCATGAGCCTGAGAATTTACAGCACCCTGTCGCGTGCCATGTTGCCGCTGCTGCCGATCGAGCCCGGCCACGTGCGCATGTATGTGTGTGGCATGACGGTGTATGACCTTTGCCACCTCGGCCATGCCCGTTCCATGGTGGCCTTTGATGTGGTGCAGCGCTGGCTCAAGGCCAGTGGCCTGCGGGTGAGCTATGTGCGAAACATCACCGACATTGACGACAAGATCATCCGCCGTGCCGTCGAAAACGGTGAGACCATCAGGGCCCTCACCGACCGCATGATCGAGGCCTTGCACCAAGATGCCGATGCCCTTGGCATACAGCGCCCTGACCACGAGCCCCGCGCCACGGACTACGTGCCGCAAATGCTCGCGCTCATAGGGCAGTTGGTGGACAAGGGCCTGGCTTATCCTGCTGGCGACGGCGATGTCAACTACGCTGTGCGTAAATTCCCGTCCTACGGGCGCCTGAGTGGCAAGTCGCTCGAAGACCTGCGCGCCGGTGAGCGGGTGGCGGTGGCCGAGGGCAAGGATGACCCGCTTGATTTTGTGCTCTGGAAGGCGGCCAAGCCGCAGGAGCCGCAAGAGGTGCAGTGGGACAGTCTGTGGGGCCCGGGCCGTCCGGGCTGGCACATAGAGTGTTCGGCCATGTGTGCCGGCTTGCTGGGCAATTCGGTTGATATTCACGGCGGCGGCGCTGACCTGCAGTTTCCCCACCACGAGAACGAGATTGCGCAAAGTGAAGGGGCCAGCGGGCATGCCTTGGCGAGCATCTGGATGCACAATGGCTTCGTCACCCGCGATCACGAAAAAATGTCCAAAAGCCTGGGAAATTTTTTCACCATCCGCGAGATCCTCGCCCGCTTCGATGCTGAAACCACCCGCTTTTTCATCGTCCGCGCCCACTATCGCAGCGCCCTCAATTACAGCGATGCCCACCTCGAAGACGCACGCAGCGCCCTGCGGCGCTTGTACACCGCTTTGGCTTTGGTGCCGCCTTCACCAAGCAGTGACGTTGACTGGGAGCAGGTCCATGCCAAGGCATTCAAAGCCGCCATGGACGAAGACTTTGGCACACCCGAGGCAGTAGCGGTGCTGTTTGAGTTGGCCACTGAAGTCAATAAAACCCGATCTGCGGTATTGGCTGGTTTGCTGCGTGCATTGGGTGCTTGCCTGGGCCTGCTGCAGGCCGAGCCGGAAGCCTTTTTACAAGCGGGCGCCAGCCTTGATGCGCAGGCCATTGAGGCGCTGATCGCCCAACGGACTTTGGCCAAGTCGCAGCGGGATTACGCTCAGGCTGATCGTATTCGTCAGCAGCTTTCGGCGCAGGGCATCACGCTCAAAGACGGAGCTGCTGGCACCACCTGGCAGGCCGCCGCGGCGTGAGGTTTATCATGTCAAAAAACCTTGATTGCCCAGCCTTGAGACTTGACTGAAGCCGATGAGCACCAACAAAAAAACAGCGGTCAAATTGCTCACCCCAGCCTACTGGGAGGATGCTTGCGGTCACCTGATGGCTCAAGATCGGGTGATGAAAGGCCTGATTCCAAAATTTGGCACCGCCTGTCTTGAGACACGCGGCGATGCCTTCATCACGCTGGCGCGCAGCATTGTGGGCCAGCAAATATCGGTGAAGGCGGCGCAAACCGTTTGGGACCGCTTTGCTCTGCTACCCACGCGCATGACGCCGGCCAACATACTCAAGCTCAAGGTAGACGATATGCGTGCCGCAGGCCTGAGCGCTCGCAAGGTCGAATACCTGGTTGATCTGTCCTTGCACTTCGACAACCGATTGCTGCACGTCAAAGACTGGGGTGCCATCGACGATGAGGCCATCATCGCCGAGTTGGTCGCCATCCGCGGCATTGGCCGCTGGACCGCCGAGATGTTCCTTATTTTTCACCTCATGCGCCCGAATGTTTTGCCGCTGGATGATGTGGGCCTGATCAATGGCATCAGCAAGTGTTATTTTTCTGGCGAAGCCGTCAGCCGCAGCGACGCACGCGAGGTGGCTGCTGCCTGGGCACCCTACTGCAGCGTGGCAACTTGGTATATTTGGCGCTCGCTAGACCCCCTGCCGGTCAACTACTGAACCGGCTGGAAGCACAACGCACAGGAGCGCTGATGGCCAAGAAAATATTTCTCGATTTTGAGCAGTCGATCGCTGAGCTTGAAAACAAAATTGATGAGCTGCGCTATGTGCAGACCGAATCAGCGGTAGACATCTCGAGCGAGATCGATCAACTGGCCAAGAAAAGCCTGCAACTCACCAAAGACGTCTACAGCCAGCTCACGCCCTGGCAGATCACCAAAATTGCCCGCCACGCCGAGCGGCCCTACACGCTTGACTACCTTGGCGAGATATTTACCCATTTTGTCGAGATGCATGGCGACCGGCATTTTGCTGATGACCAAAGCATTGTTGGCGGCCTGGCCCGTTTCAATGGCACGGCCTGCATGGTGCTTGGCCAGCAAAAAGGGCGCGACACCAAAGAGCGCGGGTTGCGCAATTTCGGTATGAGCAAGCCCGAGGGCTACCGCAAAGCTTTGCGTTTGATGAAGACCGCTGAAAAATTTCGCCTGCCGGTTTTCACCTTTGTTGACACCCCGGGCGCCTACCCCGGCATTGATGCCGAAGAGCGTGGTCAGTCAGAGGCCATTGGTCGAAATATCTATGAGATGGCGCAGTTAGAGGTGCCCATCATCACCACCATCATCGGCGAGGGCGGCTCGGGCGGCGCCCTGGCCTTGTCTGTTGCTGACCAGGTGCTGATGCTGCAATATTCAATTTACTCGGTCATCAGCCCGGAGGGCTGCGCCTCCATTTTGTGGAAAACATCCGACAAAGCACAAGAGGCTGCAGAGGCGCTTGGCCTGACCGCGCACCGTCTCAAGGCGCTGGGCGTGGTCGACAAAATTGTCAATGAACCGGTTGGCGGTGCCCACCGTGACCACAAGCAAATGGCCGCTTTCCTCAAGCGTGCGCTCACCGAGGCCCTGCGACAGGTCAGTGACCTCAAGGGGCAGGAGTTGTTAAACCGTCGTTATGAGCGCCTGCAAAGCTATGGCCGCTTCACCGACACGCGAATCGCGGCACGCTGAAGGCCCCAGGGGCCCGGCATGAACAGCCAGTTGCCTGAGGCACTGCGCCTTTTTTCTCCAGCGCTGCCCTTTGCTGTGGCCTACAGTGGTGGTGCTGATTCAACCGCACTGCTGCTGGCCTGTGCCGACAAGTGGCCCGGCCAGGTGCACGCCTTCCATGTGCACCACGGGCTGCAAGCCGCAGCTGATGAATTTGAGCAACACTGCCAAGGCGTTTGCGCCGGTCTGAACCTGCCCCTGCATGTGCGTCGGGTTGATGCTCGCCCTGCGCTTGGCGACAGCCCGGAAGACGCTGCCCGGCGGGCCCGTTATCAGGCCTTGGCGGGGCTTGCCCAAAGCAGCAATGGCAGCGCCGACGGCGCGACGATTTGTGACATAGCGCTTGCGCAACACGCCGATGACCAGGCCGAAACCCTGTTACTAGCCTTAAGCCGTGGCGCCGGCCTGCCCGGTCTGAGTGCCATGCCGATGCAATGGAGCCGTGACGGCCTGCGCTATCACCGGCCCCTGCTCGGTGTGGCTGGCTCAGCCCT
Source organism: Comamonadaceae bacterium (assembly GCA_014190675.1). Classification (GTDB taxonomy): domain Bacteria; phylum Pseudomonadota; class Gammaproteobacteria; order Burkholderiales; family Burkholderiaceae_C; genus Rhodoferax. The sequence continues at coordinate 6,571 of BJGT01000135.1, forward strand.
GCGTGACTGGTTGGCACAGCGCGGCGCGCGATGGATCGAGGATCCCACCAATGCCGACACCCGCTACACCAGAAACCGTATACGGGCCGAGCTGCTGCCCGTGCTACAGGCGGTCTTCCCCCAATTTCGCAGCACACTGGCCCGCAGCGCGGCTCATGCAGCCCAGGCCCAAGGCTTGCTGCTCGAACTCGCCGAGCTTGACCTGACGCAGACGGGCGTGCCGCCGAAGTTGGCCGGTCTACAGGGCCTGAGCCGGCAGCGTCAGGCCAATGCATTGCGCCACTGGCTGCGCGGCGGCTACGATGTTTCGCCCAGCAGCGCTCAACTGGCTGAATTGCTTGAGCAGGTAGCCGCCTGTACCACCCGCGCGCACCAGATACGAATCAAGGTAGGACGGGGCATGGTGGAGCGACGTGGGCAGGTATTGCATTGGTACAATCTCGGTCCAATTTCGCCATCTACAACCACATCATGACACGCCGATGGCCTTGATTGTTCATAAATACGGCGGCACATCGATGGGCTCCACCGAGCGCATCCGCCAGGTTGCCAAACGCGTCGCCAAATGGGCCGGTGCCGGCCATCAGATGGTGGTGGTGCCCTCTGCCATGAGCGGCGAAACCAACCGCCTGCTGGGTCTGGCCAAGGAACTGGCCCCGGCCAGCTCTGACGACAGCTACCGGCGCGAACTCGACATGCTGGCCGCCACGGGCGAGCAGGCCAGCAGCGCACTGCTGGCTATTGCCTTGCAAGCCGAAGGCCTCGCGTGCGTCAGCTACGCCGGCTGGCAGGTGCCAATCCGTACTGACAGCGCCTACACCAAGGCCCGCATCGAGGCCATCGACGACACCCGGGTGCGCGCCGACCTGGCTGCCGGCCGGGTGGTGATCGTCACCGGCTTCCAGGGCGTCGATGCGCAGGGCAATATCACCACATTGGGCCGCGGTGGATCCGACACCTCGGCGGTGGCGGTGGCAGCCGCCATGAAAGCCTCTGAGTGTCTGATCTACACCGATGTCGATGGCGTCTACACCACCGACCCACGGGTGGTGCCTGAGGCGCGGCGCCTGCACACGGTGAGTTTTGAGGAAATGCTGGAGATGGCCTCGATGGGCTCCAAGGTGCTGCAGATCCGCTCGGTCGAATTCGCCGGTAAATACCGGGTGCCGCTGCGCGTGCTGAGCAGCTTCACGCCGTGGGACATCGACATTGCAGAAGAGGCCAAGTCTGGCACCCTGATCACTTTTGAGGACGACGAACACATGGAACAAGCCATTGTTTCCGGCATCGCATTCAACCGCGACGAAGCCAAAATCTCGCTGCTGGGCGTACCCGACAAACCCGGCATTGCCTACCAAATACTCGGCGCGGTGGCCGATGCCAACATCGAGGTGGATGTCATCATCCAGAACATCAGCAAAGACGGCAAGACCGACTTCAGCTTCACCGTCAACCGGGTTGACTATGCCCGCACCATGGAGCTGCTTAAGACCCGTGTGCTCAACGGCCTGGGCGCACAAGAGGTGGTGGGCGACGCCAAGATTTGCAAGGTAAGCATTGTGGGCATCGGCATGCGCAGCCATGTGGGCATCGCCAGCAAGATGTTCAGATCCTTGAGCGAGGAGGGCATCAACATCCAGATGATCTCCACCTCGGAAATCAAGACCTCAGTGGTTATAGACGAAAAGTACATGGAGCTCGCCGTGCGGGCCCTGCACAAGGCGTTTGACCTCGACCAACCCCCGGCTTGACCAAACGGCTGGCTGTCGTGAGATAATTTCGGCGTGCCAGGAATCGTGACCGAGTGGCCGAAGGTGCTCCCCTGCTAAGGGAGTATGGGGTGTAGAGCCTCATCGAGGGTTCGAATCCCTCCGATTCCGCCAAATACAACCCTAAGTGATCGATCCACTTAGGGTTTTTTTGTTTCTGGCTATTGCCCGCAAATTGACCTCTAAATGTGCATTGGGTTCTTGGTGAATCCGTGCTGACCTTTGTGGCCCAATGTCGTACCAAGCTCAGTCGACTACTTGGCGATATAGGGCA
>BJGT01000136.1 GCA_014190675.1 Comamonadaceae bacterium
ATGCGCCAACTGCAGTTCATGCTGTTTGAAGCCATCTCCAACGTGATGCAGCACGCGCGGGCCAGCCAGCTGCGCATCGAGGCCCAGCAGACCGCGCAAGGGGTATGCATAGGCGTGGTGGACAACGGCGGCGGATTTGATGCTGGCCAGACCCCGCGCCGGGGCCTGCGGCTGATGCAGGAGCGGGCCCAGGCGATTGGCGCGCAGTTACAAATTTATAGCCAGACGGGGCGTACTGCGTTGGAGATCACAACGTGGCGTGCCGCGCTTTCGGCTCCGATTAATTGAACTGCAGTTTGTTGCCATGCCTGTTTTTCCGTACGATCTGATGGTCCGCGCCTGGTTAGGCTGCGGCTGGCTCTTGTTTTGGCTGTGGCTGCCGATAAACCAAGCCGGCGCAGAGGTCTTGACGCTGACCCAGGCAGAGGTCACGCTCACGCTGCCTGGTCTGCCCGCGTCGGCGTCTGCCCCAGTTACGGTCGAGCTGCCGTACCATTGGGACATTCGGCATCCGGGCGTGGGAGGGGGTGCGTACTTCCAGATGCCGTTTTTCCTTGAGGCCGTGCCTGCAGAGCCCTATGGCCTGTATATTCCGAGGCTGGGCAATGCCTACACGATCTGGCTCAATGGTGCGTTGCTGGAGCAAAACGGCGATTTCAGTTTGGGCAGCAGCCCAGACTTTGCCAAGGCGCCGCGCTACTTGGTGTTAACACCGCGCCTGCTCCGCCAACACAACCTGGTTCAGATCCACATCCGGGCCGACGCGGGCCGCCGTGGCGGACTCGCACCTCCAGTTCTGGGGCCGAATGATGAGGTTTACCCGCGCTATCTGCAGGACCACCGCAGCCGTATCACTGGCTCGTTCCTGGTGGCGGTGTTCGGGCTGCTGGTGGGCCTGATCGCCTTGGCACTTTGGGCCACGCAAGTGGAGCCGCAAGGCCATACGCGCCGCCGGCGCGATCCCCTGTACCTGTATGTCGCGGTCGCGGAGCTGGGTTGGACGGTTAGCGTGAGCGACGCGTTGATTGAAACGCCGCCCTTGCCCTGGCCTTGGTGGGGCTTGTTGCCGATCCTGACCCACAGCGTCTGGGCCTGCAGCATGGCCCTGTTTGGTATCGAGATTGCCGGTCTGAGCCTGAGCAAAGCCGCGATGTGGCTGCGCCGCTGGTTGGCGTTGCTGGTCCTTTTGGTGTTGGCTGCCGCCATCGGGCGTGCGTTGGCTTGGCCGGCTGCCTTGCCTTGGGCCTATGGCCTGTCGGGTCTTACGGCCTCGGCTTTTGCAATCGCCTTTGTTTGGCGGGCCTTTCGCAGCGGGTCTGGCCAGCACCACTTGGTGGCGGCATCCGTGGTTGTGAACACCGTGGTGGGGCTGCGTGACTTCTACGTCTTTCAGGTGCTGCAGGCCTATGGCGAAAACACTTACCTGCGTTACAGCTCGGTGCTGTTTGGGCTAACTCTGGCGTTTATCGTGGTGTTGCGGTTCCGAGCTGCCAGCCGCCAGGCGGTCGAGCTCAACGCCAGCCTGGCGCGGCGGGTAGCACACAAGCAGGCCGAACTTGAGCACAATTACCAGCGGCTTGCGCAGGGTGTGCAAGAACAAGCGCGCAGCGGCGAGCGCAGCCGAATCTTGGGCGACATGCACGACGGGGTGGGCTCGCACATCAGCACGGCCATCCGTCAACTGCAGTCGGGCCGGGCAAGTGGTGGCGAGGTGATGCAGACGCTGAGCGACTCGCTTGACCAGCTCAAGCTCTCGATTGATGCGATGCACCTGCCACCAGGGGACATCACTACGCTGTTGGCCAATCTCCGTCACCGGCTTGAGCCACGCCATGCGCTGCAGGGCCTTCAATGGGTTTGGGCTGTCGATGACCTGCCCTTGTTGCTGCGCTCAGACGCCGAGCCCGTGCTACGGTCGCAACTGGCGGGCACACTGCCGCCACCTGATTTGAGAGCCCCGGCGACGGCCGCGCGGCGGCGGCTGGCCAGGCCGATGGACTCCTTTGCCTTGTTTCAACTGCAGCGCATGCTGGTGGAGGCGCTTAACAATGTGCGCATGCATTCGGGTGCAAGCCGCCTTCAGGTGATGGCGCAAGCGCTGCAAGCGCCCGAGCGCGGTGTGCGGCTGCAATTGGTGGATAACGGGCGCGGCTTTGATGCCGCAAGCGTTCGGGGCGGTGGCTTGGCGCGCTTGGCGCAGTGCGCGTATGCGATCCGAGCGCAGTTCACCATCAGCAGCAGGCCGGGGCAAACTTCGGTAGAGATTGTGTTGCGCGCCGCCTGACGATAATTAGGCGTTATGGCCTATGTTTTTCAAAGCACGTCGCTATGGCAGCGCATCACGCCCTGGTTTCGGGGTTTTGATGTGCCACTGGCTGCCTCTGCAGGCCTGCTGGCCCTGGCAGGCCTGTTGACCATGTATTCCTCTGGCTACGACCATGGCACCCGTTTTGAGGACCATGCTCGCAACATGCTGATTGCCGGCTTGATTCTGTTTGGCGTGGCGCAGGTGCCGCCACAGCGTTTGATGGACTTGGCCTTGCCGCTGTATGTGCTGGGCGTTGGCTTGTTGGTGGCCGTGGCGCTGTTCGGGCTGACCAAAAAGGGTGCGCAGCGCTGGCTCAATCTGGGCCTGGTGATTCAGCCCAGTGAAATCCTGAAGATCGCCATGCCGCTGATGCTGGCCTGGTGGTTCCAAAAGCGCGAGGGTCAGTTGCGTGCGCTTGACTTTGTGGTGTCTATCGGCTTGCTGCTGTTGCCAGTAGGGCTGATCCTCAAGCAGCCCGACCTTGGCACCGCTGTACTGGTGCTGGCGGCTGGCTTGTCGGTTATTTTTTTTGCCGGCCTGAGCTGGCGCCTGCTGGCCCCGCCCTTGTTGCTCGGTTTGGCGGGCATGGTGTTGCTGTGGGTGTTTGAGGCTGAGTTGTGCGCCCAGGGCGTGAGCTGGCCGGGCCTGCGCGACTACCAGCAGCAGCGCGTGTGCACCCTGCTTGACCCCGGGCGTGACCCGCTGGGGCGGGGGTTTCACATCATTCAGGGCATGATCGCCATTGGTTCGGGCGGTTTTTGGGGCAAGGGCTTTATGCAGGGGACGCAAACCCACCTGGAGTTCATACCTGAGCGCACCACTGATTTCATCTTTGCCGCTTACTCTGAGGAGTTTGGCCTGGCCGGCAACCTGCTGTTGGTGCTGGCCTTTGTTTTTTTGGTTTTGCGCGCATTGAGCATTGCCCTGGAAGCCCCCACGCTGTTCTCGCGTTTGCTGGCGGCCTCGCTGGGCATGATTTTGTTTTGCTACGCCTTTGTCAACATGGGCATGGTCAGTGGCATCCTGCCGGTGGTGGGCGTGCCCCTGCCATTCATCAGTTATGGGGGCACGGCGATGGTGACGCTGGGTTTGGCCCTGGGTATGTTGATGTCCATTGCCAAATCCAAGCGGCTGGTGCAGTCATAAGTCGTCTTGGAGCGCCAGCCCGCGCCGGGGGTGTTGCTTGCAGACCGCCCCGGCACTGGCGGCAGCCCTCTAGAATGAAGCCATGATTTCACGCGAACCCACCCTCGAACGCTTGGCCATTGCCAAGTCCCTGCTGCTCACGCCCTTCGGGCTGGACGAATCCCACCTGCTGCGCGCCCTGGCCGAGATCAAGGCCCACCGGGTCGACGAGGCGGACCTGTACTTTCAGTACACCCGCAGCGAGGGCTGGAGCCTCGAGGAGGGCATCGTCAAAACCGGCTCGTTCAGCATCGACCAGGGGGTTGGGGTGCGGGCCGTCAGCGGCGAAAAAACCGCTTTTGCTTACTCGGACGACATCTCCGAGGCCTCCTTGCTGGACGCGGCGCGCACGGTGCGCTCGATCGCCGCCCAAGCGCAAGGCGCCCGGGTCAAGGCCGGCAAGCGCCGCATCGCCGAGGCCCGCTCGCTGTACCGCGATTTAGACCCCATTGCCAGCCTGGACAGCACCGCCAAGGTGGCGCTTCTGGGGCGGGTTGAGCAACTCGCGCGCGGCAAAGACCCGCGCGTGGTACAGGTGATGGCTGGCCTGGCTAGCGAGTACGACGTGGTGCTGGTGGCCCGCGCCGACGGCACGCTGGCAGCTGATGTGCGCCCGCTGGTGCGCCTGTCGGTGACGGTGATTGCCGAGCAAAAAGGCCGACGCGAGATGGGCTCTGCCGGTGGCGGAGGCCGTTTTGGCCTGGCTTATTTTGACGACGCCTGCATTGGCCGCTATGTCGATGAAGCGGTACAGGCGGCCCTGACCAACCTGGTGGCTCGGCCGGCGCCAGCGGGTGAAATGACCGTGGTTCTTGGCCCGGGCTGGCCAGGCATCCTGCTGCACGAGGCCATAGGCCACGGCCTGGAAGGCGATTTCAACCGCAAGGGCTCCAGCGCCTTCAGTGGCCGCATCGGCCAGCGCGTGGCGGCCAAAGGCGTCACGGTACTGGACGACGGCACGCTTGCCGACCGGCGCGGCTCGCTCAATGTGGACGATGAAGGCAACGCCAGCCAGCGCAATGTGCTGATTGAGGACGGCATCCTCAAGGGCTACATTCAGGACAGCATGAATGCCCGTTTGATGGGCGTGGCGCCCACCGGCAATGGCCGGCGCGAGAGCTATGCCCATGTGCCCATGCCGCGCATGACCAATACCTATATGCTGGCCGGCGGCAAGGCGCCCGAAGAGATCGTGGCCAGCATCAAAAAAGGCCTCTACGCGACCAACTTTGGCGGTGGCCAGGTCGACATCACCTCGGGCAAATTTGTGTTTTCAGCCAGTGAGGCTTATTGGGTCGAAAACGGCAAGATCCAGTACCCGGTCAAAGGCGCCACCCTGGTTGGCAGCGGCCCCGAGTGCCTCAAGCGCGTGTCCATGATCGGTAACGACATGAAGCTCGACAGCGGGGTTGGCACCTGCGGCAAGGAAGGCCAGAGCGTGCCGGTCGGTGTGGGCCAGCCCACCCTGCGCATTGACGGCTTGACCGTTGGCGGCACGGCTTGAGCAGGCGCTGGCTGGCACCGGCCCGATTCTGCGCCCAAGCTGTGCTACATTGCAGCCCATGAATTTTGCAGCGTATTACTTTAGTTATTTTTACTTCTCTGGCGCCGTTGGCGGTCGAGAGGGTTCAAACGTGCTGAAGTAAACGTTTTCGAATTCTCCAAAAACCGCCGGCAACCCCGGCGGTTTTTTTTGTCCCTTGAACCACCAGGAGTGATTGAAATGACCGCCCCAGCCCAAGCCCAGACCAATTACAGCGGCGACCGAACCGGCATCACCGACGACGAACGCATCAAGGACATTACCGTGCTTCCACCGCCTGAACACCTGGTGCGTTTTTTCCCTATTCAGGGCACGCCGGTTGAATCCCTGATTGCCGGCACCCGCCACGCCATACACAACATCATGGCCGGCAAGGACGACAGGCTGCTGGTGGTGATCGGCCCCTGCTCTATCCATGACCCGTCGGCGGCGTTGGCCTATGCACGGCTGCTCAAAGAGCAACGCGACACCTATGCCGACACGCTGCAGATCGTGATGCGGGTCTATTTTGAAAAACCCCGCACCACGGTTGGCTGGAAGGGCTTGATCAACGACCCCTATCTGGACGAAACCTTCCGCATCGACGAGGGACTGCGTATTGCGCGCCAACTGCTCATCGAGATCAATCGCCTGGGCCTGCCCGCTGGCAGTGAGTTTCTGGACGTGATCTCGCCCCAGTACCTAGGCGACTTGATCTCCTGGGGCGCGATTGGCGCGCGCACCACCGAGAGCCAGGTGCACCGCGAACTCGCCTCCGGCCTGTCGGCGCCGATCGGGTTCAAGAATGGCACAGACGGCAACATCAAGATTGCCAGCGACGCGATTCAGGCAGCGGCGGGAGCCCACCATTTTTTATCGGTGCATAAAAATGGGCAGGTGGCGATTGTGCAAACCCTGGGCAACCCTGACTGCCATGTGATTCTGCGTGGCGGCAAAGCGCCCAATTACGATGCCCGAAGCGTGGCCGCTGCCTGTCAGGATTTGCAGAAGGCCAATCTGCCGCCCACGCTCATGGTGGACTGCAGCCATGCCAACAGCAGCAAGCAGCATGAAAAGCAACTGGATGTGGCGCGCGACATTGCCGCCCAGCTCACAGCCGGCTCGTGCCATGTTTTTGGCGTGATGATAGAGAGCCACCTGCTGGCAGGCGCGCAAAAATTCACCCCCGGCGCAGACGATGCCACAGCGCTGGTTTATGGCCAAAGCATCACCGATGCCTGCCTGGGCTGGGAGCACTCGCTGCAGGCGCTCGCGCTCTTGTCTGAGGCGGTTTTGGCGCGCCGCGCTGCTGCATGAGTACCGGCGCTAGAAAGCTAAAACATGCAGGGTGTTCAAGGCCTGAGCCACTGCGCTCACAGTGAGCGCAGCAACTTTTGGTGAATATCACCGAAACTGCCATTGCTCATGCACACAATATGGTCTCCCGGGCGGGCCGCTTTGAGCAACTGAGCCAGCAGGGTCTCGATGTTGTCGCTCACCAGGGCCCGGTCGCCCATGCTGGCCAGGGCTTCCCGGGCGTCCCAGTCCAGCCCGCCGGCGTGGCAAAAAGCCATGTTGGCGTCTGCCAGGCACCAGGGCAGTAGGGCTTTCATGGCGCCGAGTTTCATGGTGTTGCTGCGCGGCTCAAACACCGCCAATATGCGCACTGCCGGCCCGACCTGGCGTCGCAGACCCTCAAGCGTGGTTCGTATGGCGCTGGGATGGTGGGCAAAATCGTCGTACACCGTGATGCTGCCGGCCTCGCGTGCCACGCGGCCGCGCAGCTCCATGCGGCGCTTCACGTTCTCGAAGCTGCCCAGGGCCTGTGCGGCCTGCGCAGGCGGCACCCCCACATGCTCTGCGGCTGCGATGGCTGCCAAGGCGTTGAGCTGGTTGTGCAGGCCCTGCAGCGACCACCTGACCTGCCCGGCCGGGCGGCCCTGCTGCAGCACCGTGAAATCCTGTGGCGCACCGCTGGCCGTGAAGTCGCTGACCGTGGCCCCAAAGCTGCGAATCTCGCTCCAACAGCCCATGTGCAAGACACGGGCCAGACTTTCTTCCAGGCCATTCACCACGACCCGGCCGCTGCCGTTCGGCCCGGGCCCGGGCACAGTGCGAACCAGGTGGTGAAACTGGCGTTCGATGTCAGCCAAGTCGTTGAAGATGTCGGCGTGGTCAAACTCCAGGTTGTTCAGCACAGCGGTGCGGGGCCGGTAGTGCACAAACTTGCTGCGTTTGTCAAAAAAAGCGGTGTCGTACTCGTCGGCCTCGATCACAAACAGCGGTTTTTGGGATGTATCGGTGCGGCTGCGTGTGGCAAAGCTGGCGCCCAAGCGGGCCGAGAGACCAAAATTAAGCGGCACGCCGCCCACCAGGAAACCTGGCGCGTGGCCGCACTGCTCTAGGATCCAGGCCACCATGGCAGTGGTCGTGGTTTTGCCGTGCGTGCCAGCAATGGCGATCACATGGCGGCCCTGCAGCACGTGCTCAGCCAGCCACTGTGGGCCGCTGGTATAGGGCAGACCAGCGTCCAGAATGGCTTCCATCAGGGCAAACTTTGGCGCACCGCTGGCCAGCCTGGCCCGACTAACCACGTTGCCGACGACAAACAAATCGGGCTTCAGCGCGAGTTGCTCAGCGCCAAAGCCCTCGATCAGTTCGATGCCCAAGGCGCTGAGCTGCTCGCTCATGGGCGGGTAGACCCGGCTGTCGCAACCGGTCACCTGATGCCCGCTTTCCCGGGCGAGCGCGGCCAGCCCGCCCATGAAGGTCCCGCAAATACCCAAAATATGAATGTGCATATTTCAATTTTAGGTGCCCTGGCAGGGGCAAAATAGTCCCTTATGAGCGCTTTGAAATCTGAAATAGCCAGCCTCGCAGCCCAGTGGGTGGTTGAAGAGGGACTGGACTACCGGGCGGCCAAGCAGCGCGCTGTGAAGGCCCTGGGCCTGCCCAATCGCACGGCCCTGCCTGACAATGAAGCGCTCGAGAGCGCAGTAATCGACCATATTGCGGTGTTTTGTGCTGACTCGCAGCCGGGTGAATTGCGTGCCCTGCGTGAACTCGCACTGACCTGGATGGAGCGCATGGCCGGCTTCAGGCCCTATATCGCAGGTGCTGTTTGGCGCGGCACGGCCACCCGGCTGAGCGACATCTACATTCAATTGTTTTGCGACGACAGCAAATCGGCCGAAATTTTCCTGATCGAACAGCGAGTGCGCTACCTGCCGCGTAGGGTTACAGGCTTTCACGGCGAAGCAGTCGACGCACTGAGCGTTCATGCCCTGTGCCCGGGATTGAACGAGGAGGTCGGCGTGCACCTGATGGTGTACGACCATGACGATGTGCGCGGCGCACTCAAACCAGACGCCAGGGGGCGGGCACCGCGCGGCGATTTGGCCGCACTGCGCGCTTTGGTGCATGAT
>BJGT01000137.1 GCA_014190675.1 Comamonadaceae bacterium
CATCATCGAGCCGGATGATGTGATAACCAAACTGGGTTTTCACGGGTGTTTCTGTCATCTTGCCCTTGGCCAGTTTGGTCAAGGCGCCAGAGAACTCGGCCACGTAATTGCCGGCACTGGCCCAATCAAGGTCACCGCCCTTGGCACCAGAGCCTGGGTCTTTGCTGGATTTCTTGGCAATGTCTTCAAACTTCCCGCCTTTTTTGAGCTGCGCCATGATGGCCTTGGCCTCGGTCTCTTTAGTGACCAAAATATGGCGGGCCCGGTATTCCTTGCCGCTGTTGGCCGCGGCGTATTTGTCGTACTCAGCCTTGACGTCGGCGTCGGTGACCGGGTTGGTTTTTTGGAAGTTGCCAAACAACTCGCGGATCAAGAGGGTCTGGCGCGCGAGTTCCATTTGTATCTTGTACTCTTCGGTCGCATCAAGGCCCTGTTTTTGGGCCTCCTGAATAAAGATTTCCCGCGCGATCACCTCGTCGCGCAGTTGCCCCTGCATCTCGGGCGTGACTGGGCGACCAGACCGCGCCACCTGCTGGGCCAGTGCCTCAACCCGTGCCATGGGCACGGCTTTGCCATTCACGATAGCGACGTTTTGCGCCAGGGCGCCGGGGACCGCAACACCCAGAATAAGGGCGCTGAGGAGAGTAGAGATCAAAGTGGGTTTCATGAATAGACGGTCTTGGGTTGGTTGCCGATTTGGCGTTGATTGAATGATGAAAACTAACTTCTGAGTTTCAGCTTGGCGGCAAACTCGCCTCGATCGCAAGCGCGTGCAGCCCCTGGTCAAGAAAATCTTGCAGCGCATCATACACAAGCCGGTGGCGGGCCACCGGCGACTTGCCGATGAAGCCTGCCGAGCTGATGCGAACCCGAAAATGCGTGCCCACGCCGCTGTCGTTGGCACCCATGTGTCCGCTGTGCTCCCAGCTTTCATCGATGACCTCAAGCAGCACCGGCTGCAGTCTGTCCTGCAACCGTTGCCGCAGCAACTCCGATGTTGGTCCCGCCACTTCGCTCATGAATGTCCCCTTTGCCTTCAAGCCTCGAGCCTACTGTCGCCCGGATCGCCGTTGCTTATCAATGGGCGCGGGGTGCTGGTACTCATGGGCTTGGCTCTTCGCTTTTGATATGGCGGGCGATGTAGATGCCCTGACCGAGGATGAAGACCAGCGGGAAGGCGTAGCCCCAGAGCTTGAACGTGACCCAGTCTTCGGTGCTGTAGTAGGTCGCCACATAGGCGTTCAGGGCGGCCATGAACACGCAATACATCACCCAGGCCCGGTTCAGGATTTGCCACACAGGGTCTGGCAACTCGAGCTGGCTGCCTAGCAGAAGCTTTAAAAAATTCTTTTTGAGCAGCCAAAGTGCCACCGCCAGACCGATTGCCATGGCTGCGTACAAAACGGTTGGTTTCCATTTGATGAAGCGATCGTCATGCAACAGCAGCGTGAGGCTGCCAAACACCAGCACCAGCGCGAGGGTGATTTTTTGCACCATCTGCAGCCGCCTATCCACGGCATAGACTAGCCCCATTTGCACCGTGGTGGCAGCCATCAACACGGCTGTAGCGGCGTAAATGTCATAGGCCTTGTAGGCGCCAAAAAAAAGCAGCACCGGAAGAAAGTCGAGCAGTATCTTCATATTGGGTGGAAATGCAAAGAGGCTGAATTCATGCAGTAGCGCAGGCCGGTTGGCGCAGGGCCGTCTTCAAACACATGGCCCAGGTGAGCACCACAGTCGGCGCAGTGCACTTCGGTGCGCTTCATCCACAAGAGCCCGTCCACCTTGGTGCCGATAGCTTGGGCAGAAATCGGTTGGAAATAGCTCGGCCACCCGGTGCCTGAGTCGAATTTGGCAGCGGCGTCAAACAGGGGCTTGTCACAGCAGATGCAATGGTAAGTGCCAGTGCCTTGCTGATCGGCCAGGCGGCCGGTGAAAGCCCGCTCGGTGGCCTCGTGGCGCGTCACCTGGTAGGCCATGGGCTCTGCGTCTTTCTGCTTGAGCAGGGCTTGCCACTCGGCGTCGGTCTTGTTGATGGTGTAGGTCATGGTCGATCCGTGATGGTGATAGTGTTGGTGTTGGTGTTAGCTGAATTATTCCCGCATTGTCCAGTGCGTGATTGGCTCTGCCAGTCCCTGTGTGCTGTCGTTTGAACTCAGAGGGCTCAGGAGCTGCAGCTGATTTCGATGCTGCCCGCCCAGTCGGGAGGGAGGCCGGCCATCGATTCATGCCCAGGGTGCTCTTCACAGGGCGACTCCAGCAGCATGTGCAGGCTGCTGACCAGCGAGAAATCCATGTTCCGCGCCGCCCGGATCGCCAACTCGCCAAGGTGGTTACGTAACACAAATTTCGGGTTGGTTTGACGCATCAGCGCCGCCGCCGGTGCTGCTGCAATGCTGCCCAGCCGCTGCGTATAACGCTGCAACCAGTCCTTCGCGCCAGCGCGGTTTAAAAACAGGTCACTCACTGGCTCGGTGCTGCCGCCGCCGGGCAGTTGGCTCAGGCGGCGCCAGAAAATGGTGTAGTCGACCCGGTCGGCAGCCAGCAGCGCGAGTATGTCTTCGATCAGGCTGCGGTCCGTGGCTGCGAATTCAGCAGGAGATTGTCCCAGCCCGAGTTTGTCTTGCATACGGGCTTGCAGCGCGGCCGGGAAAATGGTTTTGTAAGACTCAAGTGCAGCCAATGCCAGCTCTTGCTCGCCGATCAGGGGCAGCAGGGCCTGGCCCAGGCAAAACAGGTTCCAGTAAGCGATGTTGGGCTGCTTGTTGAATGCATAGCGCCCGGCGCTGTCGGAGTGGTTACAAATATGGCCGGGGTCATAGGCATCAAGAAACTGGAATGGGCCGTAGTCGATGGTCAGGCCCAGGATGCTCATGTTGTCAGTGTTCATCACACCATGACAGAAACCCACCGCTTGCCACTGCGCCACCATCTGCGCCGTGCGCTCACTCACCCCCTGCAGCAGGGCGGCAAAGCGGTTGCCGCCAAATTGCGTGGTGGTGCGGCAGGCCGGGTAGAACCGGTCTATCACATGGTCGGCCAGGGTTTCCAACTCGGCGGGCTGCTGGCGGTAGGCAAAGTGTTCAAAATGCCCGAAACGGATGAAACTTGGCGCCACCCGTGTCACTACCGCAGCGGTTTCTGCGGTTTCGCGGTACACCGGTGCATTCGAGCCCGTCACGCACAGCGCGCGCGAGGTCGGAATGCCCAGTCCATGCATGGCCTCGCTGCACAAAAACTCGCGGATGCTCGAGCGCAGCACGGCGCGGCCGTCGCCCATGCGCGAGTAGGGTGTTAGGCCAGCGCCCTTGAGCTGGATTTCCTGTCCAGCTGCGGTCTGCCCCAGCAAAATGGCGCGCCCGTCTCCCAGCTGGCCGGCCCACACGCCGAACTGGTGGCCGCTGTAGACGCTGGCCAGCGGGCGGCTGCCGGCGATGTGTCGGTTACCGCTCAGGGCCTGCAGCAGCGCATCAGACGACAGTTGGTCGGCTGACAGGCCCAGCTCATGCGCTACAGTGTTGCTACGGCCGACCCAGTAAGGTGCCGGCAGCGGTTTGGGTGCCAAGGGCGTGAAAAAAGCCTCGCCCAGATTCGCGAAGCTGTTGTGCCAATCCAGGCCGAGGTCTAGGCTGTGCGCCTCGGGCATTGCGATGTTCATGGGTGGATTGTCACGTAGGTGGGGCTGGCAGGTTGGCTGTGGGGTTGTGCGTGACGGGTTTGGCGAGCTTTGCGAGCTGCGGGTGCCGACTGCGTGCCGCTGCTCGTGTCCCCCGCCCTGCGGGCGGCAGGGAGCCTTGGTTGGCGAGCTGCAGGGGCCGATGGCGTGCCGCTGCTCGTGTCCCCCCGCCCTACGGGCTCCTTCCTTAACCTCGCTGCGACACGCCATCGGCCCCTTCAGCAGGCGAGGGGTTGGCGGACCGACTGCGCACCAAGCACCGTGCCGGATCAGGGCGGTGGGTCGTTCGGCGCAGCGGCATCGAAGGGGATCCCACAGGGCGGAGGACAGCCGCGGAGCCGAATGCCCCGCCGCCCTGATCCCCCACACCACGCGGGCGGTCACCATCAGGCCGGGAGGGGTGCACGGTAAAGGCAGGCCGGAGTCACGGCCGATATGGCGGCAACGCCGATTTGTGCCAGCGCGATTTCAATCTCGCCGGTGAAGCAGTTGTACATGCGTTCCGCACCTGCGTGCCCTACCGCTGCGAGCGCGTACAAAAAAGGCCGCCCTACCAACACCATGTCGGCGCCCAGTGCCCGGGCTTTGACCATGTCGTCGCCCGTGCGGATGCCGCTGTCAAACAGCAGCGGAAAAGTTGGGCCGACAGCCTGCCGGATAGCTGGCAGTGCTGCGATGGCCGAGGGCGCACTGTCGAGCTGGCGCCCGCCGTGGTTGGAGACGCAGATGGCGTCAACGCCCTCAGTTTTCATTCGTACCGCATCCTCGGCAGACAGCACGCCTTTGATGATCAGCTTGCCGCGCCAGGCCGCCCGCAGTTCTTGCAGAAAAGCCCAGTTGGCCCCGGTTCTGGGGGCGTTGCGGTCATAGCCCCGGGCGTTGGCACCCGAAAAATTGGCCATGGTTGGCGGGCCGCTGGCCAGGGTTTTGAGCGACCAGTGCGGGTGCGTCGCAAAGTCCAGGAAGTGCCTGGTCGTCATCCGGAACGGCGTGGCAAAACCGTTGCGCACATCGCGCGGTCTTTTGCCCAGGCGCGGCACATCCACGGTCAGAATCAAGGTGTCGTAGCCGGCATTGGCCGCGCGCTGGCTGAGTGCCAGAGCGTCTTGCGTGCTGCCGGTGACGTAGAGCTGAAACCAGGCCCGTCCGCCGCTGAGCCGCAGCAGTTCTTCCAGCGAGGTCGAAGAGGCCGTTGACACGCCCAACGGCAGGTTGTGGCGCTGGCTCAAGGCGGCCAAGCTGTGGTCGGTGCCGGGCCAGGCCAGGTCACACATGCCCATGGGGGCGATGCCAAACGGCACATCCCAATCGCGCCCCAGTAGCGATGTTTTAAGGGAAATGCTGTTGACCTCGGCCAGGCTTCGCGGCTGCAGTCGCACGCGCTGCAGGTCGTTGAGGTTGCTGGCCAGGCCCAGTTCGTCGCCCGCCCCGCCATCGATGAAGTCGTAAATCAGGCGCGGCAGGCGTTGCGCCGCCAAGGCTCGGGCATCACGGGTGGACGGCAGCGACCGGCTGGGTTTAAAGGTCACCGCCGCGACGCGGTCAGCTGGGGGCATGGGTGATAAAAACATGGCGACGATCATAAATGGCTGAAGCAAGCCCGCCGTGTTGACGGGCGCGTCGGCAAAACGGTGAGTGCTGGCAAGCGCTTGTTTCGCAGTACCATGCTGCCCTTGATTCTTCCACTGTCCGGAGCTGTCCATGCACGGTTTGATGCAAAACCACCCGCTGCTGATCTCATCGATGATCGATTTTGCCGAGCGCCACCATGGCGAGGGAGAAATCGTGTCGCGACGGGTCGAGGGGGATATCCACCGCTCCAATTACAAAACCCTGGCGGCGCGCTCGCGCCAAGTAGCCCATGCGCTTGACGGCCTGGGGCTTGGATTCAGCAGCCGGGTGGCCACCCTGGCCTGGAACGGCTACCGCCACCTGGAGCTTTACTTTGGCGTCAGTGGCACTGGCCGGGTTTTGCACACCCTCAACCCGCGCCTGCACCCCGAGCAAATCGCCTGGATTGCCAACCATGCAGAGGACTCGGTGCTGTGTTTTGATCTGAGCTTTTTGCCCATCGTCAAGGCGATTCACAGCAGCTGTACCACCATCAGGCACTATGTGGCGCTGTGCGACGCCGACAAGCTTCCAGCCGACAGCGGCATCCCCGGCCTGCTGAGTTACGAGGCCTGGATGGGCGCTCAGCCCACCGCCTATGTGTGGCCGATCTTTGACGAAAACTCAGCCTCGAGCATGTGCTACACCAGTGGCACCACGGGCAACCCCAAGGCTGCCCTGTACAGCCACCGCTCCACGCTGCTGCATGCCCTGGCTGGCGCTTTGCCCGATGCGCTGTCGATGAGCGCACGCGATGCGGTCTTGCCTGTCGTGCCGATGTTCCATGTCAATGCTTGGGGCCTGCCGTACTCGGCTGCCATGACCGGCGCCAAGCTGGTGTTCCCTGGTCCGGCGATGGATGGCAAATCGATTTTCGAGCTGATCGAGGCTGAAAAAGTCTCGTTCGCCGCTGGCGTGCCGACCGTCTGGCAAATGATGCTGGGCCACATGCAGGCCGGTGGCCTGCGGTTCTCGACCCTCAAGCGCACGGTGATTGGTGGCTCGGCCTGCCCGCCAGCCATGATCACCGCTTTCAACGATACCTATGGCGTGGAGGTGCTGCACGCCTGGGGCATGACCGAGATGTCGCCCCTGGGTACGGTATGCACCCTTAAAAACAAGCACCTCGAGCTGGAGCCCCAAGACAAGCTGCGGGTCCGGCTCAAGCAGGGCCGGGGTATTTTTGGCGTTGACATGAAGATTGTGGACCCCGAAGGCCAAGAGCTGCCCTGGGACGGCAAGGCCTTTGGCGACCTGCTGGTGCGCGGGCCGTGGATCATCAGCGCTTACTTTAAGGGCGAGGGCGGCAGCCCGCTGGTCGATGGCTGGTTCCCCACCGGTGATGTGGCCACCATTGACCCCGATGGCTATATGCAGATCACCGACCGCAGCAAGGACGTGATCAAGTCTGGCGGCGAGTGGATCAGTTCCATCGATGTCGAAAATATCGCCATGGCGCACCCGGCGGTGGCCATGGCGGCCTGCATCGGCATGAAGCACCCCAAGTGGGACGAGCGGCCTATCATCGCGGTGGTCAAGAAGCCGGGTAGCGCCGTTAGCCGCGACGAATTGATCGCCTTCTACGATGGCAAGACGGCCAAGTGGCAGATCCCGGACGACGTGGTTTTTCTCGAGGCCATTCCCTTAGGCGGCACCGGCAAGATGCAAAAAACCAAGCTGCGCGAATTGCTCAAGGATTACACGCTGCCGGGTTTGTAAGGGCGCAGCGCCTCTGCAGCTTGCCGCCTGAGCGAAACCCTCAGGGAAAACCCCTGCAAGGACGGGCGTTGAATTGCGGTACCCTTAGTAGAAAGATTAGTTGGTAATTATTAATGTCACAACCTAAGGAATTTTCTATGTCATTCCAACTTAAAGTCATTGCCGTAGCAGCTGTTTTATGCTGTTCCGGTGCCACATTCGCGCAACAGGGCGAGACCGTCAAAATGGTCAGGATTGACCCGCTCACCGGTCTGCTGGGCCCGGTCGGTGTGAGTCAAATCAAGGGCTATGAATTTTTTGCCGAGAAGTTCAGCGGCGCCGGAAACCCCGCTGGCGTTAAGTTCGAAATCACCGCGATGGACAACAAACTCAGCCCGACAGAGAGCCTCACCCTGCTCAAAGCCGCCATTGATCAGGGCGTGCGCTACATTGTTCAGGGCAACGGCTCCTCAGTGGCGCTGGCTCTGTCTGACGCGGTCAGCAAGCACAACGAGCGCAACCCCGGCAAAGAGGTGATCTACCTCAATGATTCGGCGGTGGACCCCGACCTGACCAACAGCAAGTGCAGTTATTGGCACTTTCGCTTTGATGCCGACACCTCCATGAAGATGGAGGCCATGTCGAGCTTTATGGCAGAAGACAAAGACATTAAAAAGATCTACATCCTGGGCCAAAACTACTCGCACGGCGTGCAGGTGGCCAAGTACGCCAAAGAGACCCTCTCGCGCAAACGCCCAGACATCCAGATCGCTGGCGAAGACCTGCACCCGCTGGGGCAGGTGCGAGACTTTGCCCCTTATATTGCCAAGATCAAGGCCTCAGGCGCGGACACGGTCATCACCGGCAACTGGGGTAACGACCTGTCGCTGCTGGTCAAGGCTGCCAATGATGGTGGCTATACCGGCAAATTTTTCACCTACTACACCGGTGTTACTGGAACCCCAACCGCCTTGGGCAGCAATGGCGCCGGGCGGGTCTACCAAATCGCCTACAGCCACTACAACATGGGCGGGCAAATGGACAAGTGGATGAACGAGTTCAAGGCCAAGTACAACGACGACTTCTACACTGGCTCGACCATCCGAATTTTTGAAACCCTGGGTGCGGCCATGGCCAAGGCCAAATCTACCGACCCGCTCAAAGTAGCTGCGGCCCTGGAGGGCATCAAGGTGCAGAGCTTTAATGGCGAAGTCGAGATCCGCGCCGCTGACCACCAACTGCAGCAGCCCCTGTACATGACGGTTTGGCAGAAGGCCGACCAAAAATACCCTTACAGCCCTGAGAACACAGGCATGACCCTGGC
>BJGT01000138.1 GCA_014190675.1 Comamonadaceae bacterium
CGCGCCACCCCGAGAGCACCCTGCGCTACTAAACGACTGCCGAACATTTCGAGACTTGGCATGAACTCGCCAGTGCGGGGCAGTTTGATGGGCAGGGTGACCACCACACCCCGTATGGTCAAAAAATACAAACCTGTAGAAATACAGATGCTGTATTGACCCAAAGTAGCACAGCCGAGTCGTAGAAGCCCCGGGCTAGCTGGGCCCTAAAATCCCAAGACGATCGTGTAGCAGTGGGGCACTTATGGATTGGCGAAAAGCCGTGGCCTACATCACTGGCACCGTGGACGAGGAGTTACAGCTGCGCCGTGAATATCTCTCAGCTGAGAACCGGATTTTGATCGAGCAACTCCAAGGGCGCGTGCGCCTGACTGATCCGTAGAGAAAAACGTTGGCAGAAATCGGCTCCAATCCACATGCCACGCCACCACCGTGCAGCCCGCAGCACGGCGCTGCCCTCCAACCAGCACCACACCGGCAACAGGCAAACTGTGGCCATGGCCATACGCGCAGCGGTTAGCTGAAGTGGCGGCACCGGCCCGATCAGCAGGTCCGCCGCGGGTAGGCCCACGGCCCAGATCAGCATAGACATCATGCACATCAGGCTGGCCATGGCCGGTCGGTGGTGGGTGTTGAGGTCCGACATGGCAGGCCGCTGCTATTCCACCGTGATCTTGCCAGCCTTAATCAGGGGCCCCCATTTGCGGTTTTCACTCTGGATGAAGGCCGAGAAATCTGCGCCGCCCAGGGGCATTGGCGTCATACCAAGTTCGCTAAGGCGCGCCTGGATGTCCGGCGCACTCACGATGGCCTGGACTTCAGTTTGCAAACGCAGGGCAATGTTGGCCGGCAGGCGGGCTGGTGCCGAGATGCCAAACCAGGCGCCCCCGATAACGCCGGGCGCCACTTCGGTCAGTGCCGGTACGTCGGGGAAGGTTTTGCTGCGGGCATCACCGCTCACCGACAGCAGGCGCAGCTTGCCGCCGCGCACATAACCTGTCGCTGTGACCAAGCTCTCAAACATGCCGTCAAGCTGGCCGCCCAGCAAGTCAGTGATGGCGGGCCCTGATCCTTTGTAGGGCACATGCACCATGTCAATGCTCGCTGCCTGCTTGAGCAGTTCCCCGGTGAGGAAGCCGGCGCTGCCCAAACCGGCTGATGAGTAGTTAAGGGCCCCCGGCCGGGCGCGGGCCATCGCTATAAACTCGGTCATGTTCTTGGCCGGATGCTCGGTACGCACCACAAATCCATTGGGGAAGGTGCCCAGCAGCGCGAGGTGTGTGAAATCCCGCACAGGGTCATACGGCATACTGGTTCGCATCAGCGGTCCTGGGGCAATGGCTGGGTTGGCCGACACCACCAGGGTGTAGCCGTCGGCCGTCGCCTTGGCCACGGCATCCGTACCCAGCACCGAAGCGGCGCCCGGCTTGTTCTCCACCACCACGGTCGTTTTCAGCGCATCGCCCAGTCGCAGTGCAATCATGCGGGCAATCACATCGGTGGAGCCCCCCGGGGGGAATGGCACGATCAGTTTCACGGGGCGGACGGGGTAAGCTTGCGCCGCGGCGCCTGACAGGGCTACCGGTAAAGCACCGAGCAGGCCTGCGACCAGGAGGGCAGGTATCACGCGGCGGCGATTCAAAGTTAAGGTCATGGTGTCAACACCCGTCATGTTGGGCCGGTATCAGGCCAAAACATTTGAGGCCCTCGCGGGCGAGGGCCAGATTGGATGAAATCACAGGTACGCCGAAGTGCGCGCTGGCACGCCCAATGAGCGGCAGGCTGGGCATGCCGGTGCCGGACAGCAGCACGGCATCGGCGTTGCCAATGTCCATCTGGCGCAATGCCGACCAGGCATTGGTCGATTGGAGGCCGTAGATGTGCACCGTGTCATCGGAATGGATGTCGACGCCACCCTGGCGTACCACGTCAAACCCCTGCGCACGCCACCACCGCACGGCCGCGGTCATGATGGACGTCGGGTAGGGCGACACCAACGCAATGCGGTGCGCACCGACCGATTGCAACTGGGCGATCAGTGCTGCGGGAGCCGTGATCACCGGGGCGCCAAGTACCGCTTGCGCCTCCGCGATGGCCCGTTCTTGGGTGGCCGCGTCAAGCAGGTAGCTGGTGGCCGTGCAGGCGAACAAAAAAGCGTCAATCTTCATGCCGGAAAACTGTTTGGCGTGCAAGGGTAAGTCGGTCAGGTAGGCCTTCAGTCGCGTGGTTGGGTCGGGGCTAGGACAGGTCAGGCGTAGGGTGACATAGTCCACATCGAAGGGAAGCAGCCGGCGGATCTCGGCCTCCACCGTTGGGTTGGCCTGTGGCGTGCCCAGCCCGAGGCGCCCGGCGCGGGCATAGTCGGGTGTCCCGGTGTGGGAGGCCTTGGTGATAGTCGGCATGACGGCACTCACTAGGGGGTGGCCGCAGCGCGCGCCAGCCCCGAAATCATCGAGCTTTTGAGCAAATGCTCTCGATGGCTGACGGGGTTGGCAATCAGCGCCTGCAGCCGCGCCATTTCTGTGGCGCGCCAGGCCGGATCGCGCCGCTGCATGCGCATGCGGTTGGTGTGGGACTGGGCCAGAATCTCATCCTGCGCCACCGGGCGGCGTTGCCGGGTGTACAGGTTGAACAGCTCGTCGGCAGCGCCTTGGTTTATCACGGCAATCATTTTGTCCGACAGGTTAACCGCGTCATGAATGCCGCCATTCATGCCCATGCCGCCGGATGGGCTGGTTAGGTGGGCGGCGTCACCAGCAAACAGCACCCGGCCAGCTCGGTAGTCGTCAATTAGGCGACGATGGATACGGTAGGGGCGAATTTCAACAATCTCGTAGGGCTCTTGGCGCGGCACGATGCGCTGCAGCTTGCGCTCAATTGCTTGGGGCTCCAGGGCCCGTTCGATCGATTCGTTTGGGTCAGAGTAGAGCGAGCACCGCCAAATATCGGGCAGTCGCAGCAGCGAGAATGTGCCTTGCTCACACCACACGTAATTGACGTTGGACAGGCCCGGTAGTTGGTCCTCGAACCGGTACGGCGTGGTGACCAGAATCGTGGTTTCGGGGTAGGTTTCGCCGGTGAAGGTCATGCCAGTGAGTTTGCGGCAGATCGAGCGGGCACCGTCTGCGGCAATCAGATAGCGGGCGCTGATGGTTTCGGTGCCCGTGGGCGTGTTCACCGTGGCGGTCACGTCGTTGGGCTCCTGCGTCAAGCCTGTCAGTTCAACGCCATAGCGAACTTGCAGGTTGGCCGTGGTTTGCGCCTTGGCATCGGCCAATCGGGTCAGCACCCGCTGCTCGCACTGCAGGCGAAACGGGTAACGCGTGTCGCCCTGCAATACAGACAGGTCAAACAGCGCCTTCGCATGTGACTCATGCTGGCGGATTTGCCAGGTTGGCGACACCAGTCCTTGTGCAATCAGGTCCTGCGTCAGCCCCAACTCATCCAGCATCTCCAGCGTGGGCGGGTGGAAGGTGGAGGCGCGGAAGTCGTCGTTAACACAGCTCACCTTGTCGATCACCAGGGTTTCGATGCCGGCACGGGCCAGGCGCAGTCCCGCCACCAAGCCGACCGGGCCGGCACCACAGATGAGAACCGCTACTTGCTTCATGATGACTCAATCAGGTCTAACGACCGCCCTTGAGGTTGGGCAAAAGCTCACCCGTACGCGCCGTATTTGGCAAAAATTCGGTGAGAGATCGGCTTGTCAATCCCATCAAAATCTGCCATTGCTATGATTCTGCCACGTGGAAGTTACCCGTCGGGCAGCGGCCCAATGTCGTTAGCAACTGGGGGTGTCGGCGCCCCGTATGGTCAAAATACTCATTCACGCCAAATTTTGAATAAAACACTACCACGCTGACTGCGGCCACCCAAGCTGCCAGCCATTCGACCAAAACCTGGGGTTTTGATTTTTTGCCTATACGGGGTCGTCTGCAAGCGCAACTTGTCCAGGTCGCGCATCGGGGCTGAGAATTGCTTGACTTCTGCGCGCGCGGGGTCGTCCCTAGGCCCGCGCTCCTGAGCGGCTGCGTCGGACAGCTTTTCTGCCTTGTACTGCCGCCGCTATGTTGCCAGCCAGGAGGAGTACGCACCCTGGAGCGCGTCGTATAAAATCCTAGGCGTTGCGCAAGCGCGCACATCATCCCAGAGTGGCGTAGGCATTGATGGAAATTCGCAGTTTTCTCGGCATAACCAATGAAATGGTCTATCTTGTCGGTCTGCCCGTTGTCTTTGCACTGATCGGCATAGAAGCGCTCGTCATGGTGCTCAAGCGCGTTCGGTACTACAGGTGGGACGACACGCTGGGGACGGTGGGAATGCTGGCTGGGAATATCGCGATGGGCGCGGCGACCAAATCGCTCTTCTTTGGCTGCATGGTATTCACCTACCAGTATCGAGTCTTCGATCTACACGCGATCCTGCCGCCGTGGCTTCTGTTTTTTGTGGCCCTGTTTCTCCTCGACTTGATGTTCTATGTGTGGCACCGCGCAAGCCACCGCGTGCGCTTTCTCTGGGCAATCCACTTGAGCCATCACTCCAGCGAAGAGATGAACTTCGCCGTGGCATTTCGCCAGCCCGTGCTTGCGCCACTGTTCAAGATACCGTTTTTCTCAGTCTTGCCCATTCTTGGTCTCGATCCAACGATCATTGTGGTCGTCGGCACGATATCCACCCTCTGGGGTGTTGTTGGGCATACCCAAATTGTGCCCAAGCTTGGGATTGCCGAGTGGTTCCTGAACACGCCGTCAGCTCACCGGGTGCACCATGGCATCAATAGGCAGTATGTTGACAAGAACTACGCCAATATGTTCATATTCATCGACCGCCTGTTGGGCACTTACCAGCCTGAAATGGAACCGGTCAGGTTCGGGCTCATAACCCAGGCGAACACGCATAGCCCGATAACCTTGACAAGCATGGAGTGGGTGAAGATTTGGCGAGACCTTAAGACGGCGCGCTCCTTCGGCGAGATGGTCCTCTATGTGTGTGGGCCGCCCGGATGGAGGCCCCGGTGTCTTGTGCCGACGCAGACACAGGGACAGCGCTCATAAGATCATGCTGAACACATTTGATTCAACGGCAAGGCAGCAACACCAGTTCGAGCGCCAACGGCTGTGAGTCATTGATCAACCAACGAGGATGGCGTTTTCCGCGGTTGTGCGGTTGGCGCCTCTCCCCGTATGGTAAAAAAACTCATCCGCGCCAATTTTGAGTAAAACCCCCCACTTTGGCAGCCACACTTGGTTCCGGCATGGCTTTTCACCGCTGTTCAACAAGTCGACGCGCCGCGCAAATCCGTTAAGTTAGGTTTGTCGGGCGGGTATGACTGGTCCAATCCGAATATCCGTGATGATGTCTTGATTGCAAAGGTCCTCGAAGTGCATAAATTTGAGGACGTTGCGCGGGTGTGCTTTTATTACGGCGTGGCCAAGGTCAAGCGCGTGTTCAAGCGGTGTGAGTTCGGGCAAATGACCCGCGCCATTCTGACTAGGATGCTGGGCAACATCAGCAAAAGCCTGATCGAAATTCAGGCGGGTAATACCGACGATAAACCTAGGCTGAAGAGTCGCCGATTGAAGTTAGCCTCAAGACTGGAGATTGGCGAAGGACATTTCGACGGTTTGGGCTTGGATGAACTTGTGATCAAGAAAAGCATCGGCGTTTATGACCGTGTCAGATCGCAAGATATTTTTGATTTGATGGTTCTGACTCGGGACCATGGCTACACCTTGAAGGACATCTTTGCGGCCATCGATGCCTATCAGCCAATCAGGCACAAGGATCCTGAGCATTTCAAAAGCGTTGTCACCGGGCTGATTCCGGTGGATGGAAATGATGAGGGCTTTTCCAGCATTCGTCTGAATGTCAAGATGGAAGAAGTCTACACGCACTTCAAAAAATTGGTCAATGATTATGAAGTGATGGTTGCTCAAGAGCTTTGGACAGGCGGTGCTTGACAACAAAGTCATGCCAGTGCTTGCATGGCTCCGTGCAGTGACATGACTTCAATGCCATCACCCAAGGGGTAGCACTCCGAGCCGGGGTAAATCAGCCACTTCCGGCTGGGCTGGATGTCTTCACAGGCGCTGTAAAAACCGCGTTCAACCTTGGGTGTGGTGCTGCGTTTGATCTCTATAGCCCAGTGCTCCCCGTTGGGCCAAGTGAGCAACAGGTCAATCTCTGCACCAGAGTTGCTGCGGTAGAAACTGGGTTGCGTCCCGGCAGGGGCGACAGCCAACAGGCTTTCAATCACATGTCCCTCCCAACTGGCGCCCACGATGGGGTGTGACAGCAGAGCATCCATGTCGGTGATGCCCAGCAAACTGTGCAGCAATCCGCTGTCCCGAACATAGACCTTGTGCGATTTGACCAAGCGCTTGCCTTGGTTGCTGTGCCATGGGGCGAGCTTTCTGGTCAGCAACAGATCGGTCAATAAATCCAGATAGCCATTGGCGGTTCGGGTGTCTACATCCAGATTTCTCGCCAACTGTGCAATGTTCAAGGTGCTGCCTTGCAGGTGCGCCAGCATGGTCCAGAACCTGCGCAGCAATTCGGCACTGGTGCGTGGTGCAAATTGGGCGACATCGCGCTCCAGGTAAGTGCGCGTGAAGTCGCGCCGCCACAGCACACTGTCGGCGTCACTCAAGGCCGTTAACGATTGCGGAAAACCACCCCGCACCCATAAGTCTTCCCACAAGCCCGATGGCACTTCGAGCCGGTGCAAGCCACTGAGCTCAATAAACGCAATGCGTCCAGCCAATGTTTCGCTGCTGCGCTGTATCAGATCAAGCGAGGCAGACCCCAGCAACAAGTAAAAGCCATTGTTGCGGGAGCCATTGGCAAGGCCCGTGCGGCGTGCCTGGTCTATCAGTCCGCGCAAAGGCTCAAACAAGGTGGGCATGCGCTGCACTTCATCCAGGACAATGAGCCTGT
This sequence comes from Comamonadaceae bacterium, assembly GCA_014190675.1. Classification (GTDB taxonomy): domain Bacteria; phylum Pseudomonadota; class Gammaproteobacteria; order Burkholderiales; family Burkholderiaceae_C; genus Rhodoferax. The sequence goes on from BJGT01000138.1 coordinate 6,937, forward strand.
CCAAGCGGGCCCGCAAGTATTGCTCGACGTTGCTGAGCTTGTTGCGGTCTTCCGGCGACTCCAAATCAAGGTAGCCCCCATCGGGCAGCGCAACGTCGAGAGCCAGCGTGGTTTTACCCACTTGGCGTGGACCCAAAAGCACCACAGCGGGCGACCGCAGCAGCGCATTTTGGAGTTCTCTGCGTTTGAGGCGTGTAAACATCATTGAAATAATAGCATCAACATGCTGTTATTTCAATGTTTTTAGGTATCCGTCCAATCTTTCGGGTTACCAAGCGTCGGTTGTCCATCTGTGTGCCTGAAAACAAACTGTATCAACACAAGACGGACTACAGATGAACATTATCGACGCAAGCACAACTAGGCGCCCCCAAATGGTCGAAGTGGAGGCTGGCTGCGTTGAGCGAGGACGAGAATATAGGACTTGCAGTATGGCAAAGAATGGTGTTTTTATCATTGCGCTGCACCAGACTAGTCTCATGTGATGGACGGTACGCGATCTCCATGACAGTGATGTGACGCGTGGCTGATGACGGCCCACAATGCGCTGATGTAGCTGCATTTACTTCAGGGCATAGATTTTGGTTTTGCTGCGGCTTCGGAGCAAGGTCCGTTTCAAACCTCGTATGGTCAAGAATTCAAAACACCTGCCGGCACAGTACGTGCTCTATGGGGCTGAGGGCAGGGCGCTTGGGTCGTGTAGACCGGGCGCTGCGGCTGCCCACGCTGGGTTGAGGTGCTCGGCGCGGGGTTGGCGTTGATCAGGGAATTGGCTCGGATGGATATTTTGATCACAAGGGTTGGTCGCGGGACCGGATTAGAGCGAGAAACATGCGTTGACATTCGGGAGGGGTGCAGTCGCATAGACTGCCCCCTAGGCCGATTCTGATACCTTTTTATATGCCCTGTGCTGGAGAGAAATGACATGTCACTCCGTTTGCTGGTCCTACTCCTGGTTGAAGTTGCGCTCGCCGCCACCGCCAACGCGCAGGAGAAGGTCAGCTTTCCCGGACGGGATGGCGTAACCCTGAACGCGAAGCTTTACAGGCCCGTTGGCACTGGTCCCTTCGCAGCTATCGTCGCCATGCATGGCTGCGGCGGGCCGTGGAAAGCGCGCGACGATGATTGGTCCGGGCGCCTTCAAGCGGCGGGGTATATCGTTCTTTTTCCGGACAGTTTCGGATCGCGCGGCATGGGTCCGCAATGCAATGTCCGCGAACGCGTCATGACCTCGAAGGATCGCGCCGAGGACGCCTTTGCGTCAGCAGAGTGGCTCGCCAGCCGCCCGGATGTTGTGAGTAGCAAGATTGGGCTGCTGGGCTGGTCGAACGGCGGCACGGCGGTGCTGAGCGCCAGCCGCAG
>BJGT01000139.1 GCA_014190675.1 Comamonadaceae bacterium
ACTTACACGTAAAAATAGCTGCCGTGTAATAAATCGTGTAATAACTCAAAAATTGCAAATTACAATTTTTCCAGCACTTTGGTAGATTTTGCGCTGGGCGCTGGCTTTTTGGCTGGCGCTAGTCTAACTCCAGCGCTGGGGCTGGAACTTGAATCAGGGGGAACTCAACGGTCGGCTGGAGTGTTGAGCAGGTGTGGGGCCGAGTCATCAAGTCTGGCATGACGGCTGAAGTTTAGTGTTGCGCTCGGCTTGGTGGGCTGTTGAGCTACTATCACTGCCGAGCAGCTTGAGCGGTTGGTTAGCGTTTAGCGATGCAGGGCAGGGCGCTGATCGTGTAGACCGGGCGCTACGACTGCCTGCTGTAGTTTGAGCTGCGGTTTTGCTGGTGCAAGTTTTAGCCTTTAACTTAGCCGACGAGCTTTTTGTGGTTGGCAGGGCAGTCAAAACGCCGGTACTGGAAATTGGCTCGGATTGATATTTTTGACCATATGGGCTCTAACTAGGTCCTTGCGTCCCGCAACGATACCTCCCGTTGGCCCACCAAGGAATTTGTGTGAAGAATAAAGTACCAGCGGAGAACGTGGCACTGCCCAGATCTATATTCAAGCTGACATCGCAAGTTGCTTAAGCCGACGTGTAATGCGTTCTAAAAATTCGAGCGTGACGTGAGACAGCGTTCGATTTGACGGGGTGATGATACCGACCTCAATAGCATTTATGGCTGCGTTGGCTAATGGCAGCCAAACCACTTCGCCACGCTCGATCTCGTCCATGAACCCAATCTTGGAGAAAAATGATATGCCGCGTCCGGCAATGATCATGCGCTTGGCCATGGTGGTCGAATTGCACGACATAGCGGGCACTAGGTCGTCCCAGAAGTTGGAGAACTCGGATTGCACCAGGTCATGGATCGGCGAGATGCGGCTGATCTGGATAAAGGCCTGGTCGCGGCAGTCCTGGAAGCTGATGCTCGCTTTTTTGGCCAGTGGGTGAGAGGGCGCCATCACGACGCCCGGAGGGAACGGCGCTTTGGCCACCACGCTGACAGAGCTGGGCAGTTTGCCAAGATAGGAAATGCCTATGTCGTTGTCTCCCTTTGCCACCCGCTCCGACACGTCACTGGGCAGTGCAGAGCTGATGGTGTAGGCCACGGCTGGGTAACTGCTGGAGAATTCCTCTACGGCTGCAGGCAAAAACTCGATCAGGAGCGAATCCATGGCTGCGACGGACACGTGTCCTTTTCGCTCGCCTTTGAGTGCGTCGAGCTCGGTGCGCATCAGGTGGTAGTCATGCAGCGTGCCGCGCACATGCTGCTGAAGCCGCTCGCCGGCGGCGTTGAGTCGCATCCCACTGGGAATTCGGTCGAACAACTCGGCGCCCAACTCTTGCTCCAGGCGCAGGATTTGACGATTGACCGCGCTGGAAGCGACAAAGAGGTTGTGTGCGGCCTTGCGTATCGAGCCACAACGGGCGACCTCGAGAAAATACTTCAGTACAACGGCATGCATGGCCTGTCAGGGGGTAGCGGTTATTTGCGGATCGTACTCGCAACCGAAGGATGATCACGCAAAGCAGCACCCACACTGCTGGCACCGGCGGGGTTCCCAAGCCCGGTGACCTCCGCACTGAAAAATTCGCGGTTGATGGCTATGAAATGGGTCAGGTGTTTGGGTACGTCGCAGTCTTCAAAAATCGCCTCAGGCGGGCAAACCGACACGCAGATGGCGCAGTTGATGCATTCATCCGGGTGTATGTAGTAAGTGCGCGGCCCTTCGTAAATGCAGTCGACCGGGCAACAACTGACGCAACTGGCGTCTTTGCAGTCGATGCAGGTGTCAGCGATGACGTAGGCCACGCGAGTGCTCTAAGGGTTGATCAGCGACCGCTCCAGACCGGCTTGCGCTTTTGCTGAAAGGCCAGAACCCCTTCATTGCCATCGTCTGAATTCAATGCCGCGACAAGGGCAGGCAATCGCATGGACTGCGCCTGCACCGGTGTCAGTTGGCCGGTGCTGCGAACCACCTGCTTGATGGCTTGCAGCGACAGCGGCGCACAGGCCAAAATGTCGTCGACCCAGCGCGCCACCGCGCCATCCAGCTCAGCCCGGGGTACCACCTCGTTCACCAGGCCCATGTCGAGGGCTTGCGCCGCGGTGACGTGTTTGCCTGTGAACAACATGGCCATGGCTTTTCGGTAAGGCACTTGGCGCTGTAATAAAACCATGCCGCCGTCCAGTGGCATGCGCCCAACCCGGGGTTCGGGCAATCCGAACCGAGCCTCTTCACAGGCGACAACAATATCGCAGCCAAGCACCATCTCAAAGCCGCCACCCAGGGCGAAGCCATTGACGCGGGCAATCACTGGCACATTGAGCGTTTCGCGCAGCGCAATGCCGCCGAACCCACCCAGTCGCGGGGCGGCCCAATATTCAAGGCCCGTGACGGACGGGTTTTTCAGGTCAGCGCCGGCGCAAAAGGCGCGTTCGCCAGCGCCAGTTAAGACCACGACCCGCACAGAAGGATCAGATTCGATCTGGGTCCAGATTTGCTGCAGCCTTGCTTCTGTTGCCAGGTCTACCGCGTTCATTGCCTCAGGGCGCGACAGGGTAACGGTCGCCACATGGTCTGCGATGTGCAATTCAACGGTCATGACATCTGCACGCCAGTTTGAACCATATCCAGAATCTCTTGGGTATGCTGGCCCAGCCTTGGCGGTGCCCGGCGCAACGTCACGGGAGCGGCGGACATTTGGATCGGGCTACCGACAAAACGGACCGTTTGTCCCTCGCCTGGACCTTCCATCAAGATCTTGTTGTGCAGAGTCTGCGGGTCGACCAAGGCCTCACGCAGGTCGCGCACAGGTGCGCACAACAGGTCTTGCTCTTCCAGTCGCGCCAGCCAATGCTCGCGCGAGTTGCTGGCGAACTTTTCGCGGAACATGGCTTGCAACTCTGGCTTATTGCGAAACTGCTGATTCAGATTGCAGAAGCGCTCATCCGCAGACAGGTCTTCCAGGCCCAGTGCCCGAAAGATGTCCTGCAAGGGATTGGCCTTGAACGCCCCCACCAGCACCAGAGCGCCGTCTTTGGTCTCAAAAACGCCAGACAAGGGCATTGCCGCCCAGTTCACCTCGGAGTCGGCCATCATGATCATCGCGGCTTCTTGCATCTGCATGGCGAGCATGGAGTTGTACAGCGAGACGCTGACTTTCTGGCCGACGCCCGTACGTGCCCGGTGCAGCAGCGCCAGCAAAATACCTTGCACCATGTGCATCCCCGCGGAGTAGTCCGCCAGCGCCGTGGGGTAGACCGACACCGGAACGGATTCGTTGGCCCGGCGTGCCATCACGCCACTCATGGCTTGCGCCAGCACATCCTGCCCGCCCTTGTGGGCGTAGGGTCCGCTCTCGCCGTAGCCGGTGCCCACGGCATAAATGATGCGCGGGTTGATCTTTTGGCAGTCTTCAAAACCCAGGCCCATGCGCTCCATCACGCCGGCCCGAAAATTATTGACCACGACGTCGGCATCCGCAATCAGCGCTTTGACGGCCGCCATTTGGCCGGCGTCGCGCAGGTCCAAGGCGGCGCTGCGTTTGTTGCGGTTGAGGCTACAAAAAATCGGGTTGTCAGCACCATGCACCGGCTCGAAGGTTGACCGGCTCAAATCCCCCGCACCTTTGCGCTCTATCTTGAGAATGTCTGCGCCATAGTCGGCCAGCATCTGGGTGCACACCGGCCCCATCATCACCTGCGTGAAATCAACCACCCGCACGCCGCTCAAAGGCAGGTCGGCAGGGTTTGGATTTTGCTGTGTCATAGTGCCTCCAACACCTGATCATTGACCGCCAACGCGGCCGCCAGCGCTGGCACGTCGGCATTGCGCCCGACCTGATCGCCGGGGTCAGCTCCCTGCGCACGCAGGGTTTTTTGGAGCTGAGGTACGTTGACTTGCCGGACACTGACGCCTGCCTGAACTGCCATGGCTGCGGCAATGCCTGCCGCTTCGCCCATCGCCATACAGGGCGGTATTTCACGCGATATTTTCTGGGCCTGCGAGGTGACCGAGTAATGGCGACCAGCGACCAACAGGTTGTCGACACCTTGCGGCAATAGCACTCGGAAGGGCATGTAGTAGTCACGACCACGCGCAATGCTGTCGGCAAATCGGGTGCGTTGTGACAGGTCTTCCTTGGTCAGGACGTACTCGCCTTCAAGCAGCCTGGTTTGTCGCACCCCGGTTTGCGGCGCGACGTCAATGACATGACATTTTTCGAACCCCGGCAGCTTGTCACGAATGAAGTCAACCAGGCTGTGAATGTGCTGGCGGCCCTGGATTTCAGCCCGGGTCAGGTCTTCGACCTTCTGTCCGTCCAGCCCGGCCATGTGCGGGCAGTTGCACCAAACCACGCCTGGGATGGGCGTCTTGAGCCACCAAAGCCCCCAGGAGCCGCCCAAAATTTTCTTGATTTGCCGGTCCAGTGCGGCGTAAGCCTCGGGCTCTTCGGCCTCAAATCGCTCCGCCGCTTGGGTGTCAACGTGGCCCAGACGGAAGACCGTGGTCATGATGTAGTTACCGCCGGTATGCGGCGCGCCGGCTGAAGCAGCAACATCGAGGTCACCAGTGGCATCGATGACCACCTGGCCCAGGATGGCTTGCGGCCCGCTCTTGCTTTCGCAGACCACGCCGCGAACTTTGCCGTCTTCAACCAGGGTGTGCGAGAACCAGGAGTGCAGCCGCAACTCAATGCCGGCCTCTCGAACCATGTCCAGTGAAACCCGTTTCCAACCGTCTGGATCAAAAGCGGCCGCAAAGCAGATGGGGTGAGGTGACTCATGGGTGTGGAAGTCAAAGGTACCGTAGCGGTACCAGCGCTTGCGTGACGCCTCGTCATAGCCCCATTCGTTAGCGCGCGGGTACAAGGCCAGCTTCATCGCGGCTAGTCGCTCAATCATGGTTTGGCAGATACCGCGGACCGAGACTTCCTGCAGGTGGTTATCCCACATGTCGTCCAGTACCAGCACCATGCCCCCAGAGGCCAGGCCGCCCAGGTGGTTGTAGCGCTCAAGCAGCGTCACACTTGCGCCATTGCGAGCCGCCGCCAAAGCTGCGGACACACCGGCAGGGCCTCCACCTACCACCACCACATCGGCGCGGGACGCCACCTTTACCTGGCGACCAGGTTGGTACACCGTGTCATTCAAACTGCTCATACTCACCTTAAAAAATGGATCATCCAACTGGCGATCAGTGAACGTGTTGGGGCTGCCATCTCACGAGCCAGCGTTCCAGCAAGGCGATGATCAAGAAGAAAGACCCTGACAAACATGCGCTCATGACAATGGCCGAGTACAACAGGGCCGAGTCAAAGTTGTAAGTCGCTTGAATGATCAAAGCACCGATCCCTTGTGTCGCGCCGATCCATTCGCCCACAACGGCCCCGATGACAGACATGGAAGCTGCTATCCGTAGGCCGGAAAAAAGGTAGGGCAATGAGCTGAACAATCTGAGTTTGAAGAAAACCTCGGTTTTGTTGGCGGATAGCACCCGCATCAGCTCCATCGCCTGTGGGTTGGCAGCGTCAAGTCCGCGCACCATATTGACCAAGGTCGGGAAAAAGCAAACTAGCGCGGCGATGGCAATTTTTGGCTCCACACCGTTGCCCATCATCAGCACCAACACCGGCGCCTTGGCAACGATTGGTATCGCGTTCAACATCAACGCAACCGGAAAGAAAATATCGTTCAAGGTCTTGTTATGGACAAACACCGTAGCGATCAGGATCGCGACCAGATTACCCAGCAAAAACCCGCCAGCGGCCTCAAGTGCAGTGGGGATCAGGTTGTCCAAAAGAATGGCCCGCTTGGCGTACAGGGTATTGAGCACCATGAAGGGCGAGGGCGCGATAAAGGGCTTGACCTGCAAGCCCACCACAATAGCCCACCAGCCAAACAGCAATACGAACACGCCCAGCGCGGGCAGCAGCCGGGCGCGCCAGAGTTTGCGCTTCAGCGAGAGCCGATGCGCGATGGCACCTGCATCCGTTTCCAGCAGGTCTGCCGATGGTGCCCGTGCAGATGTTGTCATGATGATTCCATCAACATATTTCCAGTATTCGCCGCAGGCGGGCCGTGATTTGCACAAACTCCGGTGTCTCGCGAATATCCAATCGACGATCTGCCGGCAGTGAGATCGGAACGATTTCCTGGACCCGCCCCGGATTAGTTGCGAGCATCATCACGCGTTGGCCAAGAAAAGCGGCCTCGTGGATGCTGTGTGTGACGAACAAGACGGTCATGCCAAGCTCGCGCCAGACCCGCAGCAACTCTTCGTTCAGGCGGTCCCGCGTGATTTCGTCTAACGCACCAAAGGGTTCGTCCATCAGAAGAATGCGTGGGTTGGTGACCAGTGCCCGCGCAATCGAAACACGTTGACGCATGCCACCCGACAGTTCGTGTGGATAGGCGCGTTCGCTGCCCTTGAGGCCAACCAGCGCCAGCAGCTCACGCGGACTCGCGCGGCTGGCTGGCGCTGCGCGAAACTTTGCTTTGGCGATCTCGAGTGGCAACTCGACATTCTCCAAGGCGGTACGCCATGGAAGCAACGCTGCATCCTGGAACACAAAGCCAATGTCCCGCCGCAGCCGAGCCGCTTCCGGCCCCACGCCCAGAACCTTGATTGACCCGGCGCTGGGTGGAATCAGGTCGGCGACAACCCGCAGAAATGTCGATTTGCCGCAACCCGAAGGCCCCAACAGGCTAATGAATTCGCCCGCTTCGACGTCTAGATCGACGCCTTTGAGCGCCATCACACTGCCGTGCTCGGTGAAGAAGCGGACCGACACGCCGCGGCAACTGATGGCAGGCGCAAGGGCCTCGGTGGTGGTCATGTTGGCCCGCGATTGCTGACGATTACATGTTCTTCAGGCGGTAGTCACGGGTGGCATTCAAAATATCCATCGTCATGACTTCGTCCACCTTAGGCACCCGCTTGCTGAACTGGCCCAAGTCTGCATATTGCGTGATCTGATCTTGCCAGACGGCCCGGTCCATCGCGCCCCAGCCATTGGCTTGGGTTTGGGGGTTGTAGGCGTAGCTCATCAGTGAATCTATGGCCGCCCGCTCGTCAGTACGGTCAAGGTTCGGATACTCTTTGATCAGCAGGTCTGTGGCTGCGTCACGGTTTTTGTTGGCATAGGCCCATCCCCGCGCGGTGGCACGCAGGAAGCGCTGCAGCACATCGGGCCGTTTCTCGATCACCTGGTTAGGCGCGTAGTAGGGCAGCGCGTAAAGCCGCACACCTGCGTCCCACAGCCGCAGGTCGACCCGGTCCGGGCCAAGTACCTTGAGCGCCGAGGTATTGGTTTGCCAGCCGGTGACAGTGTCCACCTGCCCGGTCATCAGGGGGGCCATATCCGCTCCGATCGGGATAATGGTGACCAGTTTCTCGTCAATCTTGTTCTTGGCCAGCAATGCTTTGAGCAAAATAATGCCGGTCGACTGAATGCCGACCTTTTTGCCGATCATGTCTTGTGCTGTGCGGATCGGGTTTTTCTTGAGCGAGAAAAACGTGTAGGGGTGCTGCTGCAATCCGGTTGCAAACACCTTGATGGGCAGGTCTTGAGAAACCGCCAGCATGTTTGACGGGCTGCTGGATACCTGACCGACTTCCCACCGACCTGACGCCACAATGGCGACGCCATCGATGCTGGGGCCCCCGGGCTGGATGGCGAATTCAATGCCCTCTTGCTCATAGTAGCCCAGCCGTTTGGCCGCCACTTCGGCAATCTGGTTGCCACCGGCAATCCACCCCAGTTGCATGTTGACCTTGGCTTTGTCCTGCGCCAAAGCCTCCATGGACAGGAATGCGCCCGCGCCAGCAATGCCAGTGGCTGCGGCGCCCGCGCTGATGATTTGGCGACGTGTCAGATGGGTCGAATCTTTCATGGGGATTTTCCTTGGGTTAGTGAATCGCAATCTATTTTGATCACACTTGGCTGTATCCACAAGAATCAATTTGATTCAGGCGTGATGCCAAAATTAGAGCAGAACCCCGGTTGAGTGGCGCACTTGCCACACCGGTTGACGGCGCGCCAACTCACGCTTGAGCTGCGGCAAGTCTTCCAACACTGGCTTGCCGGCTGCCACCAACAG
>BJGT01000140.1 GCA_014190675.1 Comamonadaceae bacterium
CGTGTGCTGCGCTGCCCGGCGGCGGGGTTGTGGTCCCCTCGCTCTGGGCTGTTGTTCCAAGGCTGGAGGCGAAGAGGACGCCGACGGCTACGAAGCTTAGCCAGAAGCCGGCTTGGAGCAGGGCCCAGGGGTCGGCGACCACGACGACGGTGCAGGCCAGCAGCCAAACCATCGGCCAGGGCCAGCGTTTGCCCGCCAGGCGCAGCAGCCCTACGCTGGCGAGCATGAGTACCGTGCGCTGAGCCGGCACGCCCCAGCCGCTGAACAAGGCGTAGGCGCCGGCCAGCAGCATGCCCCCCAGCAGCGCCGCACTGGGTGCAGGCCAAAGCCGGCACAGGCCTGCGGAGCGCCGCCACAGCCATCCCACCGCCAGGGCAGCCGCCCAGGCAAACATGGTGATGTGCAGGCCCGAGATCGACATCAGGTGTGCCACACCAGTGGCCCGGAACAGGTCCCAATCAGAGCGCTCGATGGCGCGTTGATCGCCCACCACCAGCGCGGCAATCAGCCCGGCTTGAGAGCGCTCTGGCACGGCGGCAAAAATCTGTTCGCGCAGGCGCTGGCGCAATCGCTCCACCGGGTACCAGGGCGTGTCGGCCAGGCGCACTGGCGCCGGGTCAGCACGGCCGGCCCGCACATAGCCAGTAGCTTGCACGCCCTGCTCCCACAACCACAACTCGTAATCAAAGCCGTGTGGGTTGCTCGCGCCGTGTGGGGCCTTGAGCCGCACCATCATCTGCCAGCGCTCGCCCGCTCGCAAGGCCTGGGGCTGTACCTGCAGCTCGACGCCTGTCTGGGCGCCCACAACCGGGCCGCTGTACCAGCTGAGGTCAATTTTCTCTGGCAGACGCACGGCGACACCCTGGGCGCTCGCGGTCTCAAGAGCCAACCGAAAACGCAGCCCCGACTCGTGCCACTGCGGCATGCCCGCGACCAAGCCGGTGACAAGCAAATCACGGCCCTCGAGTTGCGGCGACAGGGCTTGCGCCCCATATAAGCTGGCGCGCCAGCCGGTCAGCCCAAAACCTGACAAGGCACAAGACAGCAGCAGCAAGCAGGACAGCCGGCCGCCAAGACGGCCAGCCAAGCTCAGAACCAGGGGGCCGGCCAAGGCCAGCAGCAGCAATCCCGTGTAAGCCCAAGAAGGATACAAAGCGCTTTGTTGCAGCTGCAGTCCAGTGCCCAAAACAAAGGCCAGCAGGCCGAGCCAGAGCCCGCCAGCCCATCCCCTGCGCCGCGCCGGTTCTGTATCCATGCCGCCATGCTACAGCCAGCGCAACAAGCGCCGAGGCATGGCTGACGGCCCGCTTCAGACCATCCCGGCGGCTCAGTTAAACGGCGCCTTGGCGTATTTGGCGCAAATACCTTTCATGATGTGACGCCGGTTGCCGTCACGAAAGGTCAGGGTCTGGACAAACATGCCGTCGCTGAGGTCCAGTGTGAACTCCTCTTGGGTGATCATTTGCCCAAATCGCTCAAACATGGCAGGCCGGCTGACAAAGGCTTTGGAGCCGTCCATGCGCATCGCACCTTTGCGCGACTCTGAAATCGAAAATTCCCCCTGGTACCAGCCAGATTTGGCTTCAGGATCCAGCCCCGCCACCAAAAAATCGGTGTACACCTTGGGCTCTGATGTCAGGTTTCTTTGCGGCATAGAGACCGTCACCTCGCAAATAAAGTTTGCACTTTTCTTGCTAAGTGTCTGGCCTGGGCTCACCAGCGGGTCGGCAGCTGCCGAACGGGCATCGGGGTTGAGATGAAGCAAGCCCTGATCGACCACCAGCCAGAGCACACCAAAAGCCAACAGCACCGTAGCCAAAACGGTAAAAACAATGACTTTCAGATGATTCATAGGTAGGACCCAATTAGCGCCGCGCAGAGGCTAGCGCCTTAGTTCATGGTGATGTCACGGCCATTGCGGGCCTGCACCGGCCGGGCATTGATTTTGAACGGGAACTGGGTCACTTGCGCTGCGGCCACATTGACGGTCGTTTTCAAGATGAAAAAGGTCACGCCTTCGGTACAGGGCGGCGTGGTCAGGGAACCCTCGTAGCTGAAGAAATCGAACTCGCGCGGCAGCAGGCTACCGGGGTTGAATTTGACGCCATCAGGCGCTACCTCAGGGCCCTCTTCGAGTGGCATATTGGCCCACAGGGTCTTGATGCCCGGGTTTTCGTTGCCCTCTTTGAGCAAAACCCCCAGCACCACGAGCTTGCCGTCAGCCCCTTTGTGCACAAAGTGGACCACCATGGACATGGGCTTGCCCTCGATTTTTTCTTCGCTGGGCCGGTGAAAGTGAAACTGCAGCAAGTCATAGGGTTTGGCGTCTACGCGCAACTTGCTGCCCGGCGGCACATTAACCTGGATGGTGTGTCCGTTGTTGAGAATTTTCAGCGGCCCTTCTTTGTATTCGGCACTCAAACTGGTGCGCGCTTTGACAAAGGGACCGACGATATCCAGCGGGGACTGCGACTTGCCCTTGGCGCAGGTCGGAAACTCTTTGCCCCAGCGGTCTGGCCCCATGTCGCCCGCGTAACTCCAGTGCGGGGCGGCATGGGCATCAGCGCCTTTTTTATCACCTGGCTTGGCATGCTTGTCATCTTTGCCATGGGCATCAGGTTTACCGTGCGCATCGGGCTTGGCAGCCTTGTCGTCATTGGCATGGGCATCAGGTTTGCCATGGGCGTCCGGTTTGCCGTGGGCATCGGGTGCTCCATGAGCCGCCTGGGGCAGGCACTCCGACATCACCGTCACTTTCTCGCCTGCAGCAGCCAAGGCTATTTGGGCGGCACACATGGTGTTTTTACGGCTGCCCAGATCGGTCAATTGAAGCGCTGCACGAAACGCCTCCAGCGCGGCAGGGTCATCGCCCCCTTTGGTGAGCATGCGCAATGCACCCAGGCCCACCTGCCGTTCGGCTGACAGGCTTTTTTGGGTTTTGTAGGCGGCCTCAAGATCCGCCAAGGTGGTGCCGCTGGACATGGCGCCCTTGATCGCATCGAGTTCCTTGACCTTGTTTTGCAGCGGGCCGAGTTGCTCCTCCAGAGCAGCTACCTGCTCTTCAGCCGCCGTAATCGCCGCTTTGGACGCGGTCACCGCCTTGGCCGCTTCTTCCGAGGCCGCCTGTAATTCGGTCACCTGGCCTTTGGCGGTTTGGGCTTGTTTCCAGCTCAGCCAGCCAAAAACACCGGCGCCAATCAAGGCCAGCGCCAGCAAAACTTCAACAATGGTTCTTTTCATGGGTAGCCCCAAAAGTTAAATCAAAAAATAAAAATCAACAAAAAATATCGCGGACTTTTTCACGCACTTTTCCACACCGCCATGCCAAAGCTGCGACGGATCAACCAAACAGCATCGGCACGAATTTCTGAAACATGAGGACAGTCCATCTCTGCTCAGCACTGGGGCGTGGCCCCCGGCTTGGTTTCACAGCCCAAGACGGCACGTAAATTATTCTGGGTTTTCTGCAGGCCCTCGGCCTCGGCCAAGGCCTGCCCGTAGAGCCGGGTGAACACAGAGTCATGCGCCGGCTCGGCTGCTGCCTCTTTCACTTTGGGTTCTTGAACTTTGGATTTTTTAGCCGCGGGCTCTTTGGGCCAGTTCGCCTTGCCCTCCTTGCCCTCCTTGGGTCTGGGACCATAGAGCGCATCCAAGAGGGCCGGACGGGCAGAGGCCTTGCTGTCCCAAATCATGTAGATGATGGCGGCCAACTCCGCAGAGTCCGCCACGCCCATCCAATGCGGACGGTTGGCATTGAGCTCAAGCAGCTGGGCCACGCTGCAGTCACCCGATCGGTCGCGCAGCCACTCCAAAACCTTGAGCTTTCTGTCTACAGGGTGGTGTATTTGCTGCGCAATGGCTTGCATGTCAGCCAATGCGCAACTGGTCTCGGCCGGGGCGGGCGGGGCCGCTGGGGCCGCTTTTTCTGGGGCGGCCTGGGCCTGAGCCTGAGCATGGACGTTTTGAGCAGCACAGGCCAACACCAGCGCCGCCAAGGCCGCCACAGGGCGGGCCAGGCCAAAGCCTTGCGTGAACCATGAGATGCCAAGCACAGCCATGTGTCAGCTCCTATTGATCGCCACGAAATGAAAACCCGCTGCCAGTGATGTCCACCACCACCAGCTCCAGGCGCCTGGTCTTACCGGCAAGAGGAGATGGGTAAACAAAGGCCACGCCAGACAGGCTTGCAGCAGAAGCGCCGGGTGTGCGTGGGCATCCGGTTTGTACAGGTACCTCGGCGGTGACAGCAAAATAAGGGCTGGCCGAGGCTGTAGCACTGGCAAGCCGTATGGTTCGGGAGCAGTTGCCAAAATTTACGGTTGCAGCGAGCGCAGCATCAAACTGAACAGAGGCGGAAGAGTTGATCGATGTGTTGATGTTGTCGCTCCAGACGCCAGACCAAGTCCCGCTGATGCTTGCAGAGGTCACCACCGCCGAGGTGTTTGGGGCCATGGCTTGGTTATTTGGCGCGCTGAGATTTGACATGCTCAAAGCATAGGCCTGCACAGAGGCGGCAGTGATGCTGGCGCTGCCAGTGCGGACAGCGGCGGAAGAACCGAACTCACGAACCGCAGCAACCGTTGCCACACCGCTGCTGCCCAGTGCTGCAGATCCAGTGTAGATCACCGGAATGATGGCTGCAGAACCTGTGTCGAAAAAATACAAGGCATACCAATTGATCTGCGGAGAAGCGCTGGCCGTGACAAAACTCACAAAGCTTTTGTCGTAGAGAGTTCCCGTGTAAGCGCCGGCAAGCACCGTAGGTGGCGGAATTACGGGTGTCTCAGGGTTCGACTTGGAGCCCGCCACGGTTTCAGGCGCGGCGCCACCACCGCAGCCGCACACCGTCAGGCACGCCGCCAAGGCCAAGGCCCACAGGCCGACTGGCGTCTCTCGTCTAAACCCAACATTGCCTGCACAGCGAAGTTTCATTTTTTGACACGCACCTTACAAGGGTTACAAGGGGGCCACCCAGCCGGCCTGTAACCAGTGGCAGTATCGCCGGTTGTAATGCCAGGCAATATGGTGCACGGCTGTGCCGGAGGGAAAAACTTCCGAAGTGAGGTGGTCCAGCCATTCGCCTTCGGCCTCAAGTTGTCCGCTAAATCGGGCCAAAGCCGGCCCAAAGGGTTCTGCGCCGCCGAGCGCTCCCCCCTTGGCCTGCAAGCTTTGGTGCATGCTGGGTGTATCAAGCCGGCCACCGCTGCGCCGGACTGACCCCGAATAGGCGTCATGCAGGCTGCCCCACTCGCGCCTGCGCACACTGCGCTTGACCCGGTCCAGACAAGCAGCAGTGGTGTCAATCGAAGCGTGCAAAAAACGTAATTGCCCCAGCACATTGTCAAACAGCACCGCAGCGCGCGGGTTCTCGGCCAGCACCTCGTCCAATCGGCCAATCGCATCGCTGGTGTGGCAACGCAAATCAACCCCCGAGCGCCGTAAGACAGCGCCATGGCGCAGCCGAAACAGCGGTGCGGCCCAGCGGTCGATGTCAAAGGTACTGATCTTCTCGAAACGCTGCAACCATGCGCTGGGCATCATCCAACCCGCGCTCGCGCCAATGATGACCAACTCCCGGCTGATCGGCCTGACCTCACCCAGCCACTGGCCAATCTGGCCGCAGGTGCCGCGCCAGGCGCCCTGGCGCCGCCAGGCGCGGGCGTGCCACAGCAGGCCGCCAGTAGGGTTCATGCCGCCCTGGCCCGGTTGAATTGCATCACGCCGAGTTCGTCCATATTGCGCTGCTCGCGCCGGTTTTCATAGTTTTGAACTGCCAGTTTGTCGTTATCCATGAGCGACTGCATTTTCAGGCGCTCGGTTTCGGCCTCCACAGTGCGCTGCTCCAGCACAGACAAATAGCGACGGGTTTTGCCAATATCGTTGTCCACCCGCTCCCTCAAAGACTGCAACTGCAGCATGAATTGGCGGTGGTTTTGCACCCCTGACATGCCAGTGGCGCTGGTCATTGCCGTAGCCTGGCTGTGGTATTCGTGGTACATCTGATCAACCCGCTGCTTGCTCGAGCTCAAGGACTCAAGCAGTTTCAGAGATTGACCAGTTT
Organism: Comamonadaceae bacterium; assembly: GCA_014190675.1. Taxonomy (GTDB): domain Bacteria; phylum Pseudomonadota; class Gammaproteobacteria; order Burkholderiales; family Burkholderiaceae_C; genus Rhodoferax. The sequence goes on from BJGT01000140.1 coordinate 6,062, forward strand.
CGGCCCGTAGCTGCGCCACCAATTGCTCGGCCTTGATCTCAAGGGCTGACCAGCAGGTACGGACTTTCATGGATATGTTGCCCTCATTGTTCCATCAGCACCCGCAGGTCGACGCGGGTTTGGGCTTCTTCAAAACCGGTGTGCATGTCCTGACGCAGAAAATTCTCCATGGTGCTGCGCAGGGCAATCGCCTGGTCGATTTCGGCATTGGAGCCAACTTGGTAGGCACCGACCTGGATCAAATCAACATTTTGCTGGTAGAGCGACCACAGGCGCCTGAAACGGTTGGCGAGCTTCAAGTCGGTCGCAGACAGCAGGTTTTGCATCACCCGCGAGATCGAACCGGTCAGCTCGATGGCCGGGTAATGGGCCGCATCCGCCAGCTTGCGCGACAGCATCACCTGCCCGTCCAGCGAGGCCCTGGCAATGTCAACAATCGGGTCGCTGCCGTCATCGCCTTCGGCCAAAACGGTGTAGATCGCGGTGATTGACCCGTGTCCATGGCGCCCTACGCCCGCTCTCTCAATCAGGTTGGGCAGCAGGGCAAACACCGAGGGCGGATAGCCCTTGGAGGTTGGCGGCTCGCCAATCGCCAGCCCGATCTCACGCTGCGCGTGGGCAACCCGGGTCAGGCTGTCGACCAGCATCAGCACATCACGGCCCTGGTCACGAAAATATTCTGCGATCACATGCGACAGGTGGGCCGCTTTGAGCCGCAACACCGGCGACACATTGGCCGGTGCCGCAACCACCACTGACTTGGCCAGGCCCTCGGGCCCCAGCGTCTCGTTGATGAAGGCCTGCACTTCGCGCCCGCGCTCGCCGACCAGGCCAATCACCACGACATCGGCCTTGGTGAATCGGGTCAACATGCCCAGCAGCACGCTTTTGCCAACTCCGGAGCCGGCAATCAGGCCCACGCGCTGCCCGCGCCCCAGTGTCAGCAGGCCATTGATGGCCTTCACACCCACGTCGAGCACGCGGTCAATCGGGCCGCGCTCCATCGGGTTCAAGGGCAGCCCCAGCAGACCGAGCGTGTTGGTACAGGCTGGCTGCGGTTTACCGTCGAGCGCCCGGCCACGCGCATCAATCACCCGGCCCAGCAGCTCGTCGCCCAACAGCACATGGTCGGTGTCGCTCAAGACCCGAACCGTATCACCGGGGCCTATGCCCACGGGTTCCGAAAAGGGCATCAAAAAAATGGTGCTGTCGGCAAACCCGACAACCTCTGCCTCAATGCGCTTGCCGCTTTGGCCCAGGACTTCACAACAGGCCCCCACCGGAGCCATGATGCCGCGGGCCTCCAGCCTGAGACCAACCAGACGCACCAGTGTGCCGCTGCGCACCGGTCGCTGGCTGTGCAATTTTTCAACCGCCCGGTCAACCTCGGCATCAAAATCAAACATCGCTGCCGTCACCTGAAACAAAGGTCTCAATAGCCTCTACCGTGTCGATCTCAGCAGCCTGCTGCCCAAGGGCTGCAACTGGGGCCTGCATCTTGGCCGCGTAACGGCTTGGTGGATCTGGCAGGGCGGAGGATGGTTTGCCCGCGCGTTCGCCAACTATGGCGCTGCGCGCCCGCCAAGCGGGTTCGTCGATCTGCAGCCCGCGGGCCAGCGCGGTCAGTCGCTGCTCGATCAAATCATTCACCACCGCATCATTGGCGCTGGCACGCACGCTGCCTGGCTGCAAAGCCTCGTTGGCACGCACATTCGGCCCGGCGCTTTCGCTCAGGCCAGAACGCTGGCGCAGATGCTGCCAGGCCGCCAAATCATTGGGGTGGAGTTCCACCTGGACCATCGATGTCTCGTTGAGTGCGAGCTCATCCACGCAACGCTGCACCAAACGCTCGATAGCGCGCCCGTCCAGGCCAAGCTCGGCCAACACCAGTTGTTCAGCCAGGTGCAGGGACAGCCGTTTGATGGGTTCAAAAAAAGCGCCTGGGCTTTGATTGAGCTTGGACAGGGCATCGTTCATGGCGGCAATCAGCGCCTGGTCTTGGGACAGCTTGCTTTGCAGGCTGCGCTCCATCTCGGCTTGCATCTGAACGCGGGCGTCTTGCAGGCCCTG
>BJGT01000141.1 GCA_014190675.1 Comamonadaceae bacterium
GAACGCGTCACTGAAAAATTGCACCAAAACACCTTTTGGATGGGCCGCGGCGGCAGCCTGACCCATGCCATCAGCGGCATCGACATCGCCCTGTGGGATATTTTGGGCAAAGCCACCCGCATGCCGGTTGGACGCTTGCTTGGCGGCAGCTACCGCAGCAAGGTGCAGCCCTATTGCTCGCTGCTGATGGAGCAGCCCGAGCGCATGCACGATGTGATCACGCCCTACCGCGAGCGTGGTTTTACGGCCTTCAAAATTGGCTGGGGCCCGTTTGGCCGGGCCATGGACAGCAAGCTTGACCGTGAGATCATCCGAGCCGCCCGCGCTGCTGCAGGCCCAACGGCCAAGCTGTTTGTGGATGCCGGGGCGAGCGACGCCCATTGGCCCCATGGCCTTAAATGGGCCATGCGCACCGCTGACATGCTCGCCGAATATGACGTGGGCTGGTTTGAAGAGGCCCTCAAACCCGATGCGATAGACGATTTTTGCGAGCTTCGCCGCAGCAGCCCGGTGCCGATTGCCGGCGGCGAGGTGCTGACCCGGCGCCAGACCTTCTTGCCTTGGCTGACCCGTGGCGCGTTTGACATTGTTCAACCCGACGTCACCAAAGTCGGAGGCATCAGCGAGCAGCGTCGCATCGCCTGGATGGCGCATGACTTTGGCGTGAAATACATCGGCCATGGCTGGAACACAGCGTTGGGCGTGGCTGCTGATTTGCAACTCGCCAGCGCGCTGCCAGACACCGACCTGATCGAATTCATTGGCGGCAGCCCCTATGTCGACGGTATTTTGAAGCAGCCCTTCGAACTCGATGGCGCCGGAATGTTGAGCATCCCCGACCTGCCCGGACTGGGCATTGAGCTCGACCCCGAACGCCTGGCCCGCTACACGCCAGACCCGGCAGCCCTGTTTGCACTGTGACGGGTCTGAGCGGGCTGGCCAGCAAACCCAAACCAGGCTGAGCATGTTTGATTTCAAAGACCGGGTGCTGCTCGTGACGGGTGCTGGCGGCGGCATTGGTGGGGCGACCGCAGCCTACTTCCATGCCTGCGGCGCCCGCGTGATGATGGCTGACATCAACGAGGCGGCTGTGGTCGCCTTGGCCCGCAGTTTGGACCCTAGTGCTCAGCAGGTGCGCGCCCAGCGTTATGACGCAAGCCAGTCGGCCGATGCGCAGGCCTTGGTGCAGGCCTGCCTCAGGGCGTTTGGCCGGCTGGATTTTCTGGTGCCCGCCGCTGCGATTTACGAAGACCAATTGCTGCGCAGCATGAGCGATGCGCAGTGGGAGGCCACCATGGCGGTCAACCTTAACGGGGTGTTTTATTTGGTGCGCCAGGCGATTGCCGCCATGCCTGCAGGCAGCTCGATTGTGACCCTGGCCTCGCAGTCTGGGCACACCGGCGGCAGCGTGGAGCACGGCCACTATGGCGCCACCAAGGGCGCGATAGTCTCCTTCACCCGCACGCTGGCCCGGGAACTGGGCCCAGCAATCCGAGCCAACGCGGTGTCGCCGGGCATGATTGACACACCCATGGTGGCGCGAGCCCTGGCCGGAAAACGCGAAGAAGTCATCGCCAACACGCCGCTCAAGCGGCTCGGCCGGCCCGAAGAGGTCGCCAGCCTGATCGCATTTTTGTGCAGTGATGCCGCGAGTTTCATCACCGGTGAAGCGATTTTGGTCACCGGGGGTTTGTTCATGGGTGGCTGAGCTGCTCAACCTGGAGGTTTGCCGTGACACAAATTTTCTCGCTGCAAGGCCGGGTGGCGCTCGTCACCGGTGCCTCGCGCGGCCTGGGTTTTGCGATGGCGCAGGGTCTGGCCCAAGCCGGTGCGCTGGTGGTTCTCAATGGCCGCGATGCCGCTACCCTGGCGTTGCGCCGCGCGGACATCGAAGCCGCTGGCGGGCAGGCCGAGATCGCAGCATTTGATGTCTGCGACCGCCTTGCAGCCGATGCCGCCATGGACGCCATCCTGGCCCGGCATGGGCGACTCGATATCCTGATCAACAACGCGGCCTTTGGCGTGCCGCGTGACTTTTTTGACATCTCAGACGATGACTGGCGCCTGTCGCTCAACGTGGCACTGGATTCCTGCTTTCGTCTGTCGCGCAAAGCTGCTGCAGGCATGGTGGCGCAAGGCTGGGGCCGCATCATCATGATCTCGTCGGTCAATGCCCGCATCGGCCGCGCCACCAACACGCCCTACATCACTGCCAAGGCCGGCCTGGAAGGGCTGGCGCGTGGCATGGCCACCGAGCTTGCAAGCCGTGGCGTGACCGTTAACTGCATTGCGCCGGGCTACATGGCCACCGACATCAACACCAAGTTTCGTGAGCAGCCGGGGCAGTATGAATGGATACGCAATCGCACGCCCATGAAGCGCTGGGGGGCCCCCGAGGACCTGATGGGCGCCGCCGTATTCCTGGCCAGTGAGGCCTCGGCCTTCATGACCGGACAGGTGATGGTGATCGACGGCGGCATGACGGTCGCCATATGAAGCCAACCCGCTCGGCCGACCTCATGCATGCCCACGGTGTCAACCTTTCCAAGGATGTCATGGTCCCGATGCGCGATGGCATCCGCCTTGCGTTTGACATCTACCGGCCCGCGCAGCACGGCGCCTTTGTGGAGGGTCGCTTCCCGACGATCATGCTGCATACGCCCTATGACAAGACCGACAGGCGCTACAGCGAAATCGCAGACTATTTTGTGCCCAAAGGTTACAACGTGGTGCTGATCGACCTGCGCGACCGTTACCGGTCGGAGGCCTCCGGGGTGTACTACCACGCGGCCACGCCCCATACCGGGCGCGATGGGGCCGACATCTGTGACTGGATCGGTAGCCAGCCCTGGAGCAACGGCCGCATCGGTACGGTGGGCAGTTCTTATGCGGCCATCACGCAGGTGCGCACGGCCATTGAAGCGCCGAAAAACCTGACCGCCATTTGGCCCGATGTGGTGCCCACCAACAGTTTTCAGAACCAGTGCCGCGAGGGCGGCGCCATGCAGCAACACATGTTCTGGGCCTTGTTCATTCACGCGCAGGATGACCAAAGGGTGCGGGACGATCCAGTCAAGTCAGCAGAGGTGTGGGACAACCTGCGCAACCTGCGTCAAATGTTTCGGGCTACCCCTTGGAAGGCCGGCCAGACGGCTCTGCGCCATACGCCGGAGCTCGAGGCCTCGCTGCTGGACTACTACACGCGGGGCGGGTACGACAGTTACTGGGATCGGGTCGAGCACAACTACACCAAATTTTGGGAGCAGCACGCCGATATTCCGGTCACGATGTCGACCGGTTGGTATGACCCGTTTCCGGCTGCCGACACCGAATACTTCACGGCCATGACACGCCTGAAAAAGTCACCGATGCGCTTGATCGTCGGTCCCTGGAGCCATGTTGGCATGCGAGGCGAGGCCAGTTATTGCCATCAGGTCGACTTCGGGCCGCAGAGCGTTTGGGGCGTGAAGCGGTACTTTGAGGAACAACTGGCGTACTTTTCGCGCTGGCTGCCCGACGATGCCACCGGCCAGCCGCCGGATTTGGCGCCCGTGCAGATCTTTGTGATGGGTGGCGGCTCGGGTCGCAAAACGCCCCAGGGCAAGCTTGACCACGGCGGCTACTGGCGTGACGAACAGGCCTGGCCCTTAGACCGCGCTGTGCCGACCCGCTACTTCTTGCGTGGCGATGGTGGCCTGTCCACGCAGGGGCCGACACCGGATGAAGCGGCACGCCAATTTACCTATGACCCGGCGCACCCGGTCCCCACATTGGGCGGCTTGTACTGCGCCATCGGTGAGTTGCCGGCTGGCGGCGCTGGCATGGAGCAGGCCTGGGCCCGGCTGCTTAGCCCGGTGCTGCGCCTGCGCGACCTGCTGTCCCCGGGTCCGGTGGACCAAAAGGAGGCGCCTGAGTTTTTCGGCTCAGAGGCACCCTACCCGCGCCTGGCCGACCGCGCCGATGTGCTCGTGTTCCAGACACCGCCACTCACAGAAGCGGTGGAGGTGACAGGACCGATGACGGTGCACCTGTGGATCTCGTCGAGCGCACTCGACACGGACTTCACTGCCAAGCTGATCGATGTGCACCCTGCCAATGAAGACTACCCGGCGGGTTTTGACATGCTGATCAATGACTCCATCATCCGTTGCCGTTACCGTGAGGGCTACGACAAAGAGGTGTTCCTCAGCCCGGGTGAGGTGGTGCCGGTGACCATCGTGCTGCCACCGACCAGCAATCTCTTTGACCGGGGCCACCGTATCCGGGTCGACATTTCTTCGTCTAACTGGCCGCGACTCGACCTCAACCCCAACACGGGTGAACCCATGGGGCGCCATACCCATACGGTGGTCGCTGAGCAGCAGGTATATTCCGACGCCGCGCACCCGTCCCACATCGTGTTGCCGGTGATTCCGAGGGCCGGCCACGGCACGTCAGCATGAAGGGGGTACTCAATGACCAACCAGTCTGTGCAAAAGGAGACATCTCTTGAATAAGCCAATGTCAAACAACGTCATGGATCTGCCCCACCGGTGGCCGGCGTACCCAATGGAGTCAACCCTATGAGTCCCTCTACCGTTTCCTGCAGCATTGACCTGCAAGCCCCGGGCAAGCAGATCGGTCATTTGCGCATCAACAAGATCACCAACACCGCCGGTTGGGCCAGTACCTTCATCCACATCGGCTGCATTGCGCAGGGCGACGGGCCCACCGTGCTGGTGCTGGCCGGCAACCATGGCGACGAGTACGAAGGACAGGTCGCCGCCATGCGCCTGCTGCAGGAGCTGCAGCCAGACCAGGTGACGGGGCGGGTGATCGTCATCCCGGTGTTGTCACCGAGTGCGTCCAAGGGCAACACCCGCAATTGGCCCTCAGGCGCCAACTTCAACCGTTCCTTCCCAGGCCGCCCCGACGGCCCACCGCATGAGCAGCTGGCTGACTACCTGACCCGCGTGCTGTTCCCGATGGCCGACGTGGTGATTGATATGCACTCGGGGGGCCGAAGCGCCTATTTCTTGCCCTGCTCGCACATGCACGTGGTCGACAACCCGGCCCAGCGCAAAGCCATGTTGGAAGCCATGGAGGCCTGGTGCACAGACCACCATTACCTCTACATCGACATCAACGGCAATGGCCTGCTGCCGGTGGAAGCCGAAAACCAGGGCAAACTGGTGATCACCACCGAGCTGGGTGGTGGCGGCCGCACCCCGGCGCCCATCCACCGGCTGGCCTGGGACGGCCTGAACAACGTGCTGCGGCATGTTGGCGTGCAGAAAGGCCGGGTCCAGACCCGTGCCGGCATGGGCCTGCCACCGGCGGTCATCATCGACGGGCGCGACCCGCGCAACATCGTGGTGTCGCCCGAAGACGGCATGTTTGAGGCCATGTTGGAGCCCGGCGACCCTGTGGTGGCTGGCCAGCCGGTGGGCCGACTCTGGTTCATGGACCGCCCCGACCGCCCGGCCGAGCTGCTGCGGTCACCCACTGACGGCTTTGTGGTGGTGACCAAGGCGATACCCATTACTGAGCAGGGTGACTGCGTGTTCGTGGTGGGCACCCCTATTGATCGCGCGACCCTGCTATAGCATCATGCAAGCTGCTGCCATCGCGTCCCATCGCTTCGGTTACTCGGAGACCAGTCTGACGGCGCTACAGTCCGACCCACGCGGCTGGGTGCTCGAGCAGTTCAAGCAGCCGGTGGCAATGGACACCGGCGGCCTGATTGACAGCGTGGCGGCACTTCAATTGACCCGTGAAGTTCTCAAGACCGCGCTGGCGGCCAAGCCGGTTGAGCCTGGCGGGAAACCAGACGATGACCTGGGGCCAATGACGCCATCACGACTGACGCTGCGCCAGACCAATGTGAAGGGCTTGCAGCGGCGCTGGCAACACGCCATTGCCACGCCTACCCCCGTCGCCGAGCGTTGGGTGAATTTCTGGGCCAACCATTTTTGTGTGGCGTCGACCAAAGGCACCATGATCGCCCTGGTATGGCCGCACGAATACGAGGCGATCCGGCCCCATGCCTTTGGCAATTTCAGGGAGCTCTTGCGCGCTGCCGTTGTGCATCCCGCCATGTTGCTTTATCTGGACAATGCGCAGTCGATCGGCCCGCAATCGCGCGCTGGCAAATTACGTGACAAAGGACTGAACGAGAACCTGGCGCGCGAGCTGCTTGAGCTGCACACGCTGGGTGTTAACAGTGGTTACACGCAGGAGGATGTGACTCAGACGGCACACCTGCTGACGGGCTGGACCGTCAATCCGCAAACTGGCGGTAAGGCCGGATTCGTCCCGGCACTGCACCAACCGGGCCCAAAAACCATTCTTGGTAAACGGTACGCCGAAGGGCCACAAGCACTCGACCAACTGCTCGACGACCTGAGCAGTCACCCAGCATGCGCCAGTTTTGTGGCGACCAAGCTGGCGCGACATTTTGTGACCGATGATCCGCCCGCCGCCTTGGTGGTGTCGTTAGAGCGTCGATTTCGCGACAGCAGTGGCGATCTGATGGCGTTAGCCACGGCACTGTTCAGCCATGATCTGGCGTGGAGCCCAGCGAATCCACCCAAGTTCAAGCGCCCGGAAGAGCTGGTGTTATCGGCCCACAGAGTGCTCAAAATCCCGGTGGCCTCAGTCGAGCGTGCGGTTTTTGAATTAAAGAGCATGGGCCAGGCCGTCGGCCAGGCGCCATCCCCTCAGGGGTGGCCCGACCGTGCCGAGGACTGGTTGTCTGCTGATGCCTTGAGAAAACGAGTCCAGTGGGCGGACCGTTTTGGCGACCTCAACCGGCATGCTGCAGATGCCCGTGGCCTGGCGCGTCTGGCCTGGGGTGAAGACCTGAGTCAGAGCTCGCGCTCGCAGATTGACAACGCAGACAGCAGCGCGCAGGCACTGGCGCTGGCGCTGGCGAGTCCCGAGTTTCAAAGGAGATAAGCGATGCAGACAAGGCTGACTCGACGCGCCGGTTTGCGCTTGCTGGGCGCGGCAGGTGCCTTTCTACCGCTCAGGATGGTGTTTGCCGCACCGGCGTCAACCCGTGAAGCCGAAGGCCCACGCCTTGTCGTGGTGATGCTGCGCGGCGCGCTAGACGGCCTGGCAGCAATTCCGGCTCAAGGAGATCCGGCCTGGGCGGCGCTGCGCACTGGCGAAGATGCTGCCGCTGCGGCGCTGCCATTGGACGCCACCTTCTCCATGCACCCAGCACTGTCAAATCTGCACCGCTGGTACATCCGTAAGGAGCTGCTGGTGGTGCATGCCACCACCAGCCCGTACCGAGAGCGCTCGCATTTCGATGCCCAGCAGCTGCTCGAAAGTGGCGGCGAGCGGCCGTTTGTCCTGAGTACCGGCTGGTTGGGCCGCGCTTTGCAGGCCAGTGACAAGCGAGCAATTGCCATCACTGCTGCGATGCCGCTGGCACTGCGCGGTGCCGACGGCGCGAGCACCTGGACGCCAGACCGACGACGGCCAGTGGACCAGGACCTCATGTCGCGGGTGGCACAGATGTACCGCGGTGACGCCCAACTGTCTGCTGCATTTGGCGAGGCCGCTGTCCAGGAGGATATGGCAATGGGCGCGGACGGCGGCCCCGGATTTGCCAGCCAAGCCCGACAGGCCGGCGCCTTCCTGGCCGACCCCAAAGGGCCCCGCGTGGCATGGCTTGAGGCCGGCGGCTGGGATACCCATGTCAACCAGCACGCCAGGCTGGGGCGCCTGCTGGTTGGGCTCGATGACATGCTGGCGGCGTTACGCGAAGGCCTGGGAGCCCAATGGTCTAACACCACTGTGCTGGTCATGACCGAGTTTGGCCGTTCGGCGCGTTTCAATGGCTCAGGTGGCACTGACCACGGTACGGGCGGCGTTGCTTTTATTGCCGGTGGCCGCGTCGCGGGCGGCACGGTTCTTACCGACTGGCCGGGACTGGCCG
>BJGT01000142.1 GCA_014190675.1 Comamonadaceae bacterium
AAATTCGTCTTTGTCTCGGATCGACTTCACTTCGTTGTAGGCGTTAAAGATCTCGCTTTCATCGAGCCCAAGAGACTCAACAATGTACTGATAAGCATGCGTGTGAATTGCCTCCTCAAAGGCTTGACGCAACAGGAACTGGCGGCACTCTGGCGCCGTGATGTGGCGGTAAGTTCCCAGCACGATGTTGTTGGCGGCCAAGGAGTCTGCTGTGACAAAAAAACCGAGGTTGCGCTTGATGATGCGGCGCTCGTCTTCTGTCAGGCCTTTGGGATCTTTCCAGAGCGCGATGTCGCGCGTCATGTTGACCTCTTGAGGCATCCAGTGGTTGGCGCAGCTGGCAAGGTATTTTTCCCACGCCCATTTGTACTTGAAGGGCACCAGTTGGTTGACATCGGTCTTACCGTTGATGATGCGCTTGTCATTGGCATTGACACGGCGGGGATTCACCACCGGCGCCAAGGCCTCTCTAGGCAAGCTGGTGGGCTGCAGGGGCGTAGCGTCGCGCAGCAAATGCAGCGCAGCGAGATTGATTGTGGCGTCTGTCACCTGCCTGCCGTAAGGGCTAGCTAAAGGTTGCATCAGCGGTGAGGGCTTAACTTCTTCATCCCAGGTCAGCATATAAATTCCGATTTAAAGATTATGAAATACACGCGGCTTGTTGAAAAGCCTTCATTGATGGATACGCCTGTCCTGCACCGGTTGGTGTTGCTCAGAAACATCGGGCGCTCTGTATTTTGGGGTGCTTTGCTTACTGGCATGACTCACAGGTCGGGTCATCAATACCGCAAAACTTCACGTCGGTCGCAGGACTCTGTTCGAGCTGCGCCTGCGCTGTTGCGGCAGCGAGCTCGAGAGCAACAACTTTGGCATTGCCGCTGGGCTCATGGTCAGACGATACAGCGTTCATACGGCCCGCTGTGACAGTGGATTTCTCGGCATGCGTGGCAGACATGGTGCGCAGGTAGTAGGTGGTTTTCAGACCGCGAATCCAGGCCAGTTTGTAAGTGTCATCGAGTTTTTTCCCTGACGCACCTGCCATGTAAATATTGAGCGATTGCGCCTGATCGATCCATTTTTGCCGACGCGCTGCAGCTTCGACCAACCACGTGGTCTCGACCTCGAACGCAGTGGCATAGAGCGCCTTGATATCACTGGGTACCCGGTCTATGGGTGCCAGCGAGCCATCAAAATGCTTGAGGTCCATCACCATCACATCATCCCAAAGGCCCAACCGTTTGAGGTCTCGCACCAGGTAGCCGTTAATGATGGTGAATTCGCCCGACAAATTGGATTTCACTGACAAGTTGCCAAAGCAGGGTTCAATCGATGCGTCGACACCGATGATGTTGGATATGGTGGCGGTCGGTGCGATGGCTGTGCAATTGGAATTACGCATGCCGTCAGCGGCGATCTTGGCACGCAGTGCATCCCAGTCTAGTTGACTGCTGCGGTCAACGTCCACGTAGCCGCCGCGTTGCTCAGCGAGCATGTCCAGTGTGTCTATGGGCATGATGCCCCTGTCCCACAAGGAGCCCTTGTAGGTGGAGTAGCGCCCCCGCTCGCGCGCCAGATCGGTCGAGGCCCAGTAGGCGTAGTAGCAAATGGCTTCCATGGAGTGGTCTGCGAAGGTCACTGCGGCGTCGCTGGCGTAGGGAATGCGCAACTCATAGAGGCTGTCTTGGAAGCCCATTACTCCCAGCCCGACCGGCCGGTGGCGCAGGTTGGAGTCACGGGCCTTTTTGACCGCGTAGTAGTTGATGTCGATCACGTTGTCCAACATCCGCATGGCGGTGGTGATGGTCTTCTTCAGCTTGGCATGGTCGAGCAAGCCGTCTTTGAGGTGCTGCGGCAGGTTAACCGACCCTAGGTTGCACACAGCCGTTTCGGTATCGCTGGTGTTGAGCGTGATCTCAGTGCACAGGTTGCTCGAATGAACCACACCGGTATGTTGCTGTGGAGAGCGAATATTGCAGGCGTCTTTGAAAGTGATCCAGGGGTGACCGGTTTCAAATAGCATGGTCAGCATCTTGCGCCACAGGTCAGCCGCTGGCAGGGCGCGCGAGGGTTTGATTTCACCTCGCGCGGCTTTTTCTTCATAGGCCACATAGGCTCTCTCAAAGTCTTGACCAAACTTGTCATGCAAGTCGGGCACGTTGCTCGGTGAGAACAGGGTCCACTGGCCTTTTTCAATGACCCGGCGCATGAAAAGGTCGGGTATCCAGTTGGCGGTGTTCATGTCGTGGGTGCGCCTGCGGTCATCCCCGGTGTTTTTGCGCAGTTCCAAAAACTCTTCGATGTCCAGGTGCCAGGCCTCGAGGTAGGTGCAGACCGCGCCCTTGCGCTTGCCGCCTTGGTTGACGGCCACCGCGGTGTCGTTGACCACCTTCAAAAATGGCACAACGCCCTGGGATTCGCCGTTGGTTCCCTTGATATGGGAGCCCAGCGCCCGAACCCGGGTCCAGTCGTTACCCAAGCCGCCCGCGAACTTCGACAGCAGCGCATTTTCCTTGATGGACTCATAGATGCCATCGAGATCATCGGGCACGGTGGTGAGGTAGCAACTCGAGAGCTGCGAGCGCAGGGTGCCGCTGTTGAAGAGGGTGGGCGTGCTTGACATGAAATCGAAAGATGACAGCACTTCATAGAACTCGATGGCACGGGCCTCGCGATCCATTTCCTTGAGCGACAGGCCCATGGCGACGCGCATGAAAAACGCTTGGGGCAATTCGATACGGCTCTTGCCGACATGCAAAAAATAGCGGTCATAGAGGGTTTGCAGCCCGAGATAATCGAACTTTAGATCGCGCTCTGCCTTGAGCGCTGCGCCCAGGCGAGGCAAATCAAACTGCAACAGACTTTCATCGAGCAATTCATTGGCTACCCCTTTTTTGATGAAGCCTGGGAAGTAGTCCACATAGGCTTGCCCCATGTCGGCTGGCTCGACGTCTTTGCCTAGAACCTCTTTGGCTATGGTGTGAAACAGCAGACGTGCAGTGGCATAGGTGTAATCCGGATCTTTCTCAATCAGCGTGCGCGCTGCCAGCACCGAGGCTTTGTAGACTTCGTCCATAGGAACACCGTCGTACAGGTTGCGCAGCGTCTCCGCAAAAATGGGCTCGGGCTTGACCTCGGCCCCGAGTCCAGAGCAGGCCTCGGTGATCAGCTTGCTGAGCCTGGCCATGTCTAGCACCACCCGCTCACCTTGGTCTATGGCATGCAGACTGGGTGTTTTTGCTGCCACCAGGGTTGCGCTCTTGAGCCGCTCTTGGCTGCGTTTTTCCCGGTACAGCACATAGGCGCGAGCGACTTCATGGTGACCCCCGCGCATCAGGCCGAGTTCGGCGTGGTCTTGGACGTCTTCAATGTGGAAAGTGCCGCCGCCCGGCCGCGAGCGCATCAAGGCCCGCATGACCGACTGGGTCAGACCATCCACCGTTTCACGCACACTGGCTGATGCTGCGCCCTGGGTGCCATGAACCGCCAAAAAAGCTTTCATCATGGCCACGGCGATTTTGTTGGGCTCAAACGGCACGACCGCGCCATTGCGGCGGATGATTTGGTACTGACTGAGGAGCTTGGGAGGGAAGGCTTGCTTGTCTTCTGGACCTTGCGGCGCCAGGCTTGCTGTGCGCAGGGAAAGTGATGTGTCGAATGCTGTCTGCATTTTTTCCTCGTCGGTGGCTCTGATCGGTTGCTTAGGTCGGCTTGCTGCTTGCCGAATCCTGGTGATTATCTACTGATTCGCTAGCGCTTAGCCACTATATATGGGGTCATGGGGGAAGGCAAGCCACTACAGGTAGTGTTTTTTCAAAATTTGTTGTTTTCAGCACATTTCAGGCGCGCCGGCCTTTTTGCCCCGTGAACCTGGCCGGCAGCAGGGCAGCTGAGTCGGCCAGCTTTGACTTGACCAGGTGCTGGCGCTCGGCGTGCTCAGGGCTCGGCGAGTTGGCGGTGCTCGGTGCTGCAGTAGAGCCCGAGCTTGCCTTGGACTGTCTCGCCCTGGGCAATGTGCACCGAGCAGTGCAGGCAGGGCACCATCTCGGTTTGAGGCGGTGCGGGGGGCTTGTTGCGCAGCCCTTGGTCTTTGAGTTTGGCACGCCGGCCAGCGCGCCAGAGCCAAGCGCCAAATAGCAGGGCGGCGAAGAGCAGGATCACCTTCATGGGCTACGGCTTAGGATGATCTCCATCACAAAGCGTGAGCCAACATAGGCCAGCAACAACAGGCCGGAGCCGGCATACAGCATGCGCACGGCACGCTTGCCGCGCCAGCCAAAGCGGGCCCGGCCGAACAACAGCAGGGCGAAGGTCAGCCAGGACAACAAAGAAAATGCGGTTTTGTGATCCCACTTGAGCGCGGCCTTGGCGCCATAGAGCTCGCTGCCAAAGAATAGGCCCAAAATCAGCGTAGCCGAGAGCAGCAGGAAGCCGGCGCTGATGAAGCGAAAGGTGAGTCGCTCAAGGGTCAGGAGGGGCACGCCGCTGTGCGAATCCTGACCCAAACGAATTCTGTGTTCGCTGCGGCTCATGTACCAGGCATGGGCTACCGCTGTGCCAAACAAGCCGTAGGAGGCAATCCCCAAGCCCCAGTGCAGCGGCAGCCAGGCCGAGGCGCTGGCGTGCAGCGCGCTGCCGGGGAAAAGCACTGCCAGGGCGACGGCACCAACGCCCAGGGCGGCCAGCGGCCAGCGCATTTGCAAAAGCGGAAAAAAATAACTCTCAACCGCATAGACCAGGGTCACCAGCCAGATGGTGACCGACAGGGCGGGGGCGAAACCGAAGTAAATTTGCTCGCCCGCCAGCCCCAAGGCCAGCAGCGCGCCGTGCACCAGCCAGGCCAGCCAGAGCGCTGCACGCGCCACTTGGGCGCTGAGCAGTGGCAGGCTGGCAGCCGACACCGTGTAGGCGACCACGGCGCCCAATGCCATGGTCAGGCTGACGGGGGAGGCACTGGCTAAAATCATCGACACAGTTTAACGTTTTGTCCCCCGCCACGGCCAGTTGGCGCTCAATTCTTGGTGCCGTTGAACGGCAAAACCCTGCATGGCATCTGCCCTCTCTGACAAACTTTCGCACCTGGTCAAGTCCCTGCGCGGCCAGGCGCGCATCACAGAATCCAACGTGGGCGACATGTTGCGCGAGGTGCGCATGGCCTTGCTGGAGGCCGACGTGGCCCTGCCGGTGGTGCGCGATTTCATTGCCCGGGTTAAGGAGAAGGCGCTGGGGCAGGAGGTGCTGGGATCGCTGTCGCCTGGCCAGGCTTTGGTAGGCATCGTCAACCAGGAGTTGATCATCACCATGGGTGACGGGGTCAGCGACATCAACCTGTCGGCCCAGCCGCCGGCGGTGATCCTGATGGCTGGCCTGCAAGGTGCCGGCAAGACCACCACCACGGCCAAACTGGCCAAACACCTGATTGAAAAACGCCGTAAAAAAGTGCTCACAGTGTCTGGCGACGTGTACCGACCTGCGGCCATCGAGCAACTCAAAACCGTAACCGCTCAGGCCGGCGCCGAATGGTTTGCCAGCACACCGGATCAAAAGCCAGTTGAGATTGGCCTGGCCGCGCTCGACTACGCGAGAAAACATTTTTTTGATGTGCTGCTGGTTGACACCGCAGGTCGCCTGGCCATTGACGAGGCCTTGATGCTCGAAATCAAGGCCCTGCATGCGGCGCTCAATCCGGTGGAAACCCTGTTTGTGGTGGACGCCATGCAGGGCCAGGATGCGCTCAACACCGCCCGCGCTTTCAAACAGGCGCTGCCCCTGAGCGGCATTGTTTTGACCAAGACCGACGGCGATTCGCGTGGCGGCGCCGCCTTGTCGGTGCGCCAAATCACCGGCGCCCCAATCAAGTTTGTGGGCACCAGCGAAAAAATTGACGGGCTGGAAGTGTTTGACGCCCAGCGCCACGCCGGGCGCATGCTGGGCATGGGCGACATTCTGGCTTTGGTGGAACAGGTGACGGCCGGGGTGGACATGGCGGCGGCGCAAAAGCTGGCGGCCAAAGTCAAGAGCGGCGCAGGCTTTGATCTGAGTGATTTTTTAGCCCAGATTCAGCAGATGAAGCAAATGGGCGGCCTCTCAAGCCTGATGGACAAGCTACCCGCCGCGATGGCGGCCAAGGCTGGACAGGTCGACATGGCTCGAGCCGAAAAAGATATCAAGCGCAAAGAGGGCATCATCCACAGCATGACGCCGCTGGAGCGCAGCAAGCCCGACCTCATCAAGGCCACCCGCAAGCGCCGCATTGCCAATGGTGCAGGTGTTCAGGTGCAGGAGGTCAACCGCATGCTCAAGGAGTTTGAGCAAATGCAGGACATGATGAAAAAAATGAAGGGCGGCGGCATGATGAAGATGATGAAGCGCATGGGCGGTATGAAGGGCATGCCGCGCATGCCGTTCTAGGCCATGCTAGCCAGCGAACCATTTTTTTCATCCGGCCAGCGCCGGCTTTCCTGAGGCCCGCATCAGCATCCATCTGAACCTGGGTGGCTCGGCCCAGCTCGGCGCGACGCTCTGGCTGCGCTTTAGCAAACCCGCTCAAGCCGCTTGCTTGAGCTCTTTGGAGGTTTCGGTGGTCAACACCTCGCCGCGCAGGCTGTAGCTGCGGGTCTCGGTGATTCGCACATCGACCAATTGTCCTACCAGCCGCTGCGCGCCGACAAAATTCACCGCCCGGTTGCACTCGGTGCGGCCCATCAGCTCGGTGGCATCGCGCTTGGAGGCGCCCTCCACCAAGATGCGCTGCACCGAGCCCAGCCGGCTGTCGCTGATGCGCTTGATGCTGGCGTTGATCACGCCCTGCAGATGCTGCAGGCGACGCAGCTTCACCTCATGCGGCGTGTCGTCTGCCAGGTTGGCTGCTGGTGTGCCGGGGCGTGGGCTGAAGATAAAGCTGAAGGAATTGTCAAAGCCGACCTCGTCAACCAGCCGCATCAGACGTTCAAAATCGTCCTCGGTCTCGCCCGGGAAACCGACGATAAAGTCGCTGCTCACCGCCATGTCAGGCCGGATGGCGCGCAGCTTGCGCACCGTGCTTTTGTATTCCATGGCGGTGTAGCCACGCTTCATGGCCATCAACATTCGGTCCGAGCCGTGTTGCACCGGCAAATGCAAGTGACTCACCAATTTCGGCAGGCGCTCGTAGGCGGCAATCAGCGCAGGCGTGAACTCATTGGGGTGGCTGGTGGTGTAGCGGATGCGCTCGATGCCGGGGATGTCGGCCACGTATTCCAGCAGGGTGGCAAAGTCGGCGGTCTGGGCTGTGCTTCCCATGCTGGTGCGATAAGCGTTGACGTTTTGCCCCAGCAGTGTGACCTCCTTCACACCCTGGTCGGCCAGCCCGGCCACCTCGACCAGAACATCTTCAAACGGGCGCGATACCTCTTCGCCCCGGGTATAGGGCACCACGCAGTAGCTGCAGTACTTGGAGCAGCCCTCCATGATGCTGACAAAAGCGGTAGCGCCCTCGACGCGCGCCGGGGGCAAGTGGTCAAATTTTTCGATCTCAGGAAAGCTGATGTCCACCTGCGCTTGGTTCAACCGCTGACGCTCGGCCAGAAGTTGCGGCAGTCGGTGCAGGGTTTGTGGGCCAAAAACAACATCCACATAGGGCGCGCGCTCAATGATGGCCGCGCCCTCTTGGCTCGCCACGCAACCGCCCACACCGATCAACACGCCTTTCTTTTTGAGGTGCCTGACCCGGCCCAGGTCAGAGAAAACCTTCTCCTGCGCCTTCTCCCGCACCGAGCAGGTGTTGAACAAAAT
>BJGT01000143.1:0-4265 GCA_014190675.1 Comamonadaceae bacterium
GTGTCGATGATCACCTTTGGCCTGTTGTGGCTGGTGCCGGGTGATCCGGCATCGATCTTTCTGGATGCCAGCGCCACGGCCGAGGCGCTGGACCGGGTGCGTCATGAACTCGGGCTGGACCGTCCGTTTTTGGTGCGCATGGGCGAGTGGTATCTCAGGCTTTTGCAGGGCGACCTTGGCACATCGCTGCTGCTCAACCGGGGCGTGACCGAGGCTATTTTGGAGAGGCTGCCCATCACCCTGTCCCTGACCGCCATGGCCTTTGTACTGGCAGTGCTGCTGGGGGTTGCAGCCGGGGTGCTGGCCGCCATGCGCCATGGCAGGGCGGCCGACCAGGGCCTGATGAGCCTGGCCCTGCTGGGACTGTCGCTGCCCGAGTTTTGGCTGGGCCTGGTGTTGATCTGGTTGGTGGCTGTGCTGGTGCCGATCTTTCCAGCCGGCGACTATGTCGCCTTTGCCAAAGACCCCTGGCAATGGGCCCGCCACCTGGCCCTGCCAACCTTCTCCCTGGCCTGCATTCAGATGGGCTTTGTGGCACGCATGACCCGCTCGAGCATGCTCGAAGTGCTAAGCCAGGACTTTATAAGAACCGCCCGCGCCAAGGGTCTGCCCGAGCCCTATGTCGTGCTGCGCCACGGCTTGGTGAATGCCATGGTGCCCATCGTCACGGTCATGGGCATCATGGTGGGCGCCTTGCTAGGGGGCGCTGTAGTCACGGAGCAGGTGTTTTCTATTCCAGGCCTGGGCCGGCTCATCATTGGCGCGGTGTTGTCGCGCGACTTTCCGGTAATTCAAGGCGGCTTGCTGTTTTTGGCGCTGATCTACCTGGCGGTCAACCTGGTTGTCGACCTGCTGTACGCCGTGATTGACCCGCGCGTTCGACTGGGCTGAGCCTTGACAAACCGCGCCAGCTTTTTCCGTCGACTGCTGTCGAACCGGTCTTTCACGATCGGCGCGGCCTTGGTTGGCTTGGTGCTGCTGCTGGCTTTGCTGGCAAGCTTTATCGCGCCCTTTGACCCGCTAAAAGGCAACTTTCGCGCCCGCATGATGGCCCCTAATTGGCAGCACTGGATGGGTACCGACCAGTTTGGCCGCGACATTTTGTCGCGCGTCCTGCACGGCGCGCGCATCTCGCTGCAAATTGGCTTTCTGGTGGCCTTGATCACAGCCGCAAGCGGGGTCTTAATTGGTGCCACATCGGGCTACTTCCGACGCCTGGACGGCCCCATCATGCGCCTGATGGACGCCTTCATGGCGTTTCCCTCGATCATTTTGGCAATTGCCATCAGCTCGGTCCTGGGCGCCTCTGTCGTCAATGTGGTCATTGCGCTGTCAATTGCCGCCACGCCGCACACCGCGCGTATCGTGCGCGCCTCGGTGATGGTCGTGCGAGAAATGGAATTCGTGGAGGCGGCCCGCGCCCTGGGCGCCGGCCACACCCGTATTTTGCTGCGTCACATCCTGGCCAATGCCATGGCGCCGCTGATGGTGCGTATGACCTATGTATTTGCGGTGGCCATCCTCAATGAAGCGGTGTTGTCCTTTATTGGCGTGGGTCCGCCACCGCCGGCGCCCACTTTTGGTGCCATCATCGCCAACGGGCGTGATTTCATTGTGGCCGCCCCCTGGATCACAGTAGCTCCCGGCCTGGCCATCCTATTGAGTGTGCTGGGCCTGAACTTGCTGGGCGACGGCCTGCGTGATGTGCTGGACCCGCGCATGTCGGTGAACACCCGATGAGCACGGCCAGCGCTCTGCCCATGCTGCAGGTGCGGCAGCTGAGCACTGGGCTTGGTGCAGATGGGCCGGAGATTCTCAGCGCGGTCGACATCACCCTGAACAGTGGCGAGGTGCTTGGCGTGGTGGGCGAATCAGGCTCTGGCAAAAGCCTGCTGGCGCTGTCCATCATGGGGCTGTTGCCGCCCGCAATCTCGGTGCGCGGCGGCCAGGTTTTTCTGCAGAGCCAAAACCTGCTGCAGTTGCAGGCACAAGCATTACGCGCCCTGCGCGGCAAAGCCATGGCGATGATTTTCCAGGAGCCCATGACCTCGCTCAACCCGGTGATGCGGGTGGGCCAGCAGATCAGCGAGGTGCTGCGCTGGCACCGGTCATTGCAGGGGGGGGCTGCGCGCCAAGAGAGCATTGCGCTGCTGCAGCGGGTGGAGATGCCAGACCCGCAACGCCAGATTGACGCCTACCCGCACGAGCTCTCGGGCGGCATGCGACAACGGGTCATGATTGCCATCGCGCTGGCGGGGCGACCCCGGCTGCTGATCGCCGACGAGCCCACCACTGCGTTGGATGTGACGATTCAAGCCCAGATTCTGGAGTTGATCCGCAAGATCCAGCGCGACGATGGCATGTCGGTTTTGCTGATCACCCATGACCTGGGGGTGATCGCCGAGATGTGCGACCGGGTGGCGGTGATGTATGCAGGGCGAGTGGTCGAGCAGGGCACTGTGATGGATATCTTTGACCGGCCCGCCCACCCCTACACCCGGGGCCTGCTTGCCTCACGCCCCAAGATCGCTGCCGGCGCCAACTGGCTCAGCACCATCGAAGGCACGGTACCGGCTGTCGGACAAATGGGTGCCGGATGCAGTTTTGCGCCACGCTGCAAACTGGCCAGTCCTGACTGCGAGCGCCGCCCAGCGCTGCGAGAGGTTGGCCCGTCTCACCTGGCCGCATGTGTCACCCCCTTCGAACGCACGAGCGACCCAAGGGCGCTGACACCATGATCACCACGCCCCTGATCGAGGCCCGGGGCCTGCGCAAACATTTTGAGCGACCAAGGCGCTTTTTGGCCCCGGCCGAGCCACCGGTTCGGGCGGTGGACGGGGTCGACCTGCGCATTGCTCCAGGCGAAACCCTGGGTCTGGTGGGCGAGTCGGGTTGTGGCAAATCCACGACCGGGCGCTTGCTGCTGCGCCTGATCGAGCCCACTGGCGGTGCCATACTGCACCATGGCCAGGACATCACCCGGCTGGACGCCGCTGGCATGCGCAGCAAACGACGCGCCATGCAGATCGTGTTTCAGGACCCCTATGGCTCACTCAACCCGCGCATGCGGGTGTCTGAACTCATCGCCGAGCCGCTGGTGATTCATGGCGTGGGCGACAGCGCTAGCCGTGCCAGCCGGGTGCAGCGCCTGTTGGACCTGGTGAGCCTGCCCAGCAGCGCGCTGCAGCGCTATCCCCATGAATTCTCGGGTGGCCAGCGCCAGCGCATCGGCATCGCCCGGGCCCTGGCCCTGGAGCCCGAGTTCATTGTGGCCGATGAGGCGGTCTCGGCACTCGACGTATCGGTGCAAGCCCAGGTGATCAACCTGCTGCGTGAACTGCAGCGCGACCTCAAACTGACCTACCTGTTCATCTCGCACAACCTGGCTGTGGTGCGCAACATCAGCGACCGGGTGGCGGTGATGTACCTGGGCCGCATCGTCGAGGTGGCGCCGGCAGATGCGCTTTTTGCCCGACCGCAACACCCCTACACCCAGGCGCTGTTGGCGGCGCTGCCTGCCGATCACCCCGCGCAACGCCGCACCCACGAGGTGATCAAAGGCGATCTGCCCAAACCCGATGCCAACGGCTTAGGTTGCCGCTTTGCCAACCGTTGCCCACACGCCCAGTCCCAGTGTTTGACCCAAGACCCCGTTTTCCACCATACCGCACCAGACCATCAGGTGGCCTGTTTGCGCATTGCCGATGGCAGCCTGACTCTTTGAAAGGAGACAACATGAGCCCACGACCACGCATCCTGATTGCCGAATGCATGCAGGAGATTTCTTCGTTCAATCCGCTGCCTGGCGGCTATGACAACTTTCCCGTGCAACGCGGCGACGAGATGCTCGCGCAGGACGGCCTCAACACCTCGATTGGCGGCGCCTTGGCGGTGTTTCGAGAAACCGGTATGGAGCCGGTACTGACGATCAGCGCACGCTCGGGGTCTGCCGGCATCCTGCTGGCGCAGGCCTGGCAACGCCTGGCCAAGGAGGTGCTTGATGCCATCGCAGCCCAGGCCAAGAGCCCTGTTGACGGCGTTTATTTCTCAATGCATGGCGCCATGGCGGCCCAGGGCGAGCTCGACCCGGAAGGCTATCTGCTGGCCGAGACCCGCAAGCTGCTCGGCCCGCACATCCCGATCGTGATTTCGCTCGACCTGCACGGCATCCTGACCGACCGCATGCTCAAGCAGATCAACGGCGTGACTATTTACCACACCTACCCCCACGTGGACTTTGCCTCCACCGGCCAGCGCGCGGCGCG
>BJGT01000143.1:5017-7638 GCA_014190675.1 Comamonadaceae bacterium
TGGATCCGACCGACTTCGACCTGACGGTGGTCAAATCCCCACACACTGAACACCATATGTACGATGCCTGGGTGGACAATAATTTCAACATTGACGTGCCGGGCGCCACATCCGCCAACCTGAAATCCTTGGGCCACACCATCTGTGCCCGGCCCATGTACCCGCTGGATGCGGATGCTGGCTTTGAGCCTCGGGCCATTATTTACCGCAGCTGACCTTTCTTTTCGCCAATGGTGATGAACCAAAACCGGGCTGCACCTCGGTGGGATCAGGGTGGCGGCGCATTCGGCTCCGCGGCTGTCCTCCGCCCTGCGGGCTCCTCCTTGATGCCGCTGCGCCAAACGCACCACCACCCTGCTCTGGCAAGGTGTTCGGCCAGCCGTGCGCCCACCATCTTCCCGGCTGCGGGGGTGGGTTGGGTGTCGCAGCGAGGTCAAGGAGGAGCCTGCAGGGCGGGGGACACGAGCAGCGGCATCCAGTCCGCCTCCGCAGCTATCCGATAAAACAAAAGGCCACTTGAGCATGAAGATTGATGCCGTTGATTTCTTTTACCTGTCTATGCCCGAGGTCACCACCGAGGCCGATGGCAGCCAGGACGCTTTATTGGTGCGCGTCGCCGCCGGCGGGCTGACAGGCTACGGCGAGTGCGAGGCCGCGCCGCTACCCTCGATCGCCGCCTTTGTTTGCCCCATGTCGCATGGGGCCTGCCAGCCGGTCAGTGCCTCGGTGCTGGGCCGAGTGGTGAATGGTCCGCAAGATATAGCGGCCATCGCAGCCGATGTGGCCTACAACAGCATGGATGTGCTGCAAGCAGCGCACACCTGGTCGGGTATTGAGATGGCGCTGTGGGACCTGTTGGGCAAGGCGCGTGGCCAACCAGTTTGGAGACTGCTGGGCTACTCGTCTGCATACCCCAAAACTCCCTATGCCTCGTTGTTGTTTGGCGACAGCGCGCAGGAGACGCTGGCGCGCGGGCAGGATGCTCTGCGCCGTGGCTTCAAGGCGGCCAAGTTTGGCTGGGGCCCGATCGGCCGTGGCACGGCAGACCAAGACGCCGACCACTTCTTCGCGGCACGAGAAGCACTGGGGCCCGACGGCATCCTGCTGGTCGACGTGGGTCAGATCTTTGGGGAAGACCTGGCTCGCGCCTCAGCCCGCCTGGGCGCCTTGGAACAGGCGCGGGCGCTGTGGCTGGAGGAGCCATTTCATGCCCATGCGCTGCAACAGTACGGCGAACTGGCCAAGCGCTGCAAGAGCGTCAAACTGGCCGGCGGCGAGGGTGCCCACAATGCGGCCATGGCGCAGCACTTGATTGATTACGGCGGCATTGGCTTTGTACAGATCGACTGCGGCCGCATCGGCGGCATCGGGCCAGCCAAACAGGTGGCCGACTACGCGCTTGCACGGGGCGTCACCTATGTGAACCACACCTTCACCTCGCACCTGGCACTGAGCGCCTCGCTTCAACCCTATGCCGGCCTGGCCGCATACACCATCTGCGAATATCCGGCGGCGCCCAAAGCGCTGGCCGTGGCAATGACACAGAACCACCTCACACCTGATGCGATGGGTTTGGTGCGCGCGCCTGCTGCACCCGGACTGGGCATGGAGATCAGCGCTGCTGCAGTACAACAGCACCAGGTAGCGGTCGAGATCCGTGTCGCGGGTCGTACGCTGTATGCTTCCCCACTTTTTTAAAGGACCTCACCCGTGAACCAACTTGACATGAACGGCCGCCATGCGGTCATCACCGGTGGTGCCACCGGACTTGGCTACGCCATTGCGCAGCGCATGCTGGCCTCTGGGGCGAGCGTCACGCTATGGGACCGCGACACGCAGGCGCTGGCCAAAGCCTGCGCAGAATTGGGCCCTAAAGCGCACGGTGTGACAGTGGATGTGGGAGAGCACGCCTCGGTGGTGGCCGCAGTAGGCCAGACCTTGACGCAGTCGGCAGTGATTGATGCGCTGGTCAACTCCGCCGGCATCACCGGCCCTAACACCAAGGTCTGGAGCTACCCTGTGGCCGATTGGCAGCAGGTGATGCAGGTGAATCTGAATGGCCTGTTTTACTGCTGCCGCGAGATCACCCCGCACATGCGCGATCGCAACTACGGCCGCATTGTCAACATCGCGTCGGTCGCTGGCAAAGACGGCAACCCCAACGCCAGCGCCTACAGCGCCAGCAAAGCCGCAGTCATGGCGCTGACGAAGTCCTTAGGCAAAGAATTGGCAGACACTGGCGTGCGTGTCAACTGCGTCACGCCGGCGGCAGTCAAGACCGCCATCTTTGACCAGATGTCGCCCGAGCACATCGCCTTCATGTTGTCCAAGATCCCCATGGCACGCTTTGGCACGCCAGAGGAGGTGGCAGCCATGGTAAGCTGGCTATGCACTGAAGACTGTTCTTTTTCAACTGGCGCGGTGTTCGATCTCTCAGGTGGACGCTCCACTTACTAAATCACTCAAACGCTTTAATTTTTAGGCGAAAGGCAATCCATGAAACTGGTTCGTTATGGCAATCCCGGCAAAGAAAAACCTGGTCTTATTGATACCGACGGCAAGTTGCGCGACCTCAGCGCCGTCCTGCCCGATATTGGGCCGGCCCAGCTCAGCCAAGCGGC
>BJGT01000144.1 GCA_014190675.1 Comamonadaceae bacterium
TCAGCGCCGACACTCTGCTCGCTGGCAGCCAGGTCAGCCGCTTTTTGGTGCTGCACAAAGAGTTGGATGCCGACGACGGCGAGTTGACCCGCACCAACAAGGTCCGGCGCGGCTTCATTGCCGACAAATACCTGGCGCTGGTCGACGCCCTGTACGGCGGTGCCACCACCCAGTTCATTGAAACCCAGGTTAAGTTTGAGGACGGGCGCACCGGCAACGTCAGCGCCACCCTGCGCATCGATGACGCCAAGACCTTCGCCCCGGTAAAGGCCGCAGCATGAGTGCCAAAAAGACCGGCGATGTGGTGCTCGATGTCAAGAACATCTCCTTGAGTTTTGGTGGCGTCAAGGCGCTGACCGACATCTCTTTTGATGTGCGTGAGCACGAGGTACGCGCCATCATCGGGCCCAACGGTGCTGGCAAGAGTTCCATGCTCAATTGCATCAATGGGGTGTACACGCCGCAGCAGGGCACCATCAGCTTCATGGGCCAGACCTTTGACCACATGGACAGCCATCAGGTGGCGGTGATGGGCATTGCCCGCACCTTCCAGAATCTGGCGCTGTTCAAGGGCATGAGCGTGATCGATAACATCATGACTGGGCGCAACCTGCGCATCAAGAGCAATCTGTTTTGGCAAGCGCTGCGCTTCGGACCGGCCCAGCGCGAGGAGGAGCGGCACCGCGAGTTTGTGGAGCACATCATTGATTTTTTAGAAATCCAGGCCTACCGCAAAACGCCGGTAGGCCAATTGCCCTACGGCTTGCAAAAAAGGGTCGATCTGGGCCGCGCCTTGGCCATGGAGCCCCGGGTGCTGCTGCTTGATGAGCCCATGGCCGGCATGAACGTGGAAGAAAAACAGGACATGTGCCGCTTTGTGCTCGACGTGAACCAAGAGTACGGCACCACGGTGGTGCTGATCGAGCACGACATGGGGGTGGTGATGGATATCTCTGACCGGGTGGTGGTGCTGGACTACGGCAAAAAAATTGGTGACGGCACACCGGATCAAGTACGCAACAACGAGGAAGTGATCAGCGCCTATCTGGGCACCAGCCACTAAAGCACATGGCATTTTTTCTTGAAACTTTGTTGGGTGGCCTGATGGCCGGTATGCTGTATTCACTGGTGGCGCTGGGCTTTGTGCTGATTTACAAGGCCTCGGGCGTGTTCAATTTTGCGCAGGGCGCCATGGTGCTTTTTGCGGCGCTGGCCATGGCCCGCTTTGCCGAATGGATTCCAGCCTGGACCGGCCTGAGCAGCCCGGTCTTGGCCAATGTGCTGGCCTTTGTCGTGGCGGGGGCGATCATGTTTGTGGTGGCCTGGCTGATCGAGCGTCTGGCCTTACGCCATTTGGTCAACCAGGAGGGCACCACCCTGCTGATGGCCACCCTGGGCATCAGCTACTTTCTGGACGGCATTGGCCAGACCCTGTTTGGCAGCGACATTTACAAGATTGACATCGGCATGCCCAAGGAGCCGATTTTTGTACTGGACTCGATGTTCCCCGGCGGCATCCTGATCAACAAAGAGGATCTGTACGCCGCCCTGATTGCCGCGCTGCTGGTGGCGGGCTTAAGCCTTTTCTTCCAGAAAACCGCCACCGGCCGGGCCCTGCGTGCGGTGGCCGACGACCACCAGGCGGCACAAAGCATTGGCATTCCGCTCAACCGTATTTGGGTCATCGTCTGGTGCGTGGCTGGGGTGGTGGCGCTGGTGGCCGGCATGATCTGGGGCAGCAAGCTGGGTGTGCAGTTTTCGCTCACCACCGTGGCGCTGCGCGCCCTGCCGGTGGTGATTCTGGGCGGCCTGACCTCGGTGCCAGGCGCCATCATCGGCGGCCTGATCATTGGCGTCGGCGAGAAACTGTCCGAGGTGTTCCTCGGCCCTTACGTGGGCGGCGGCATCGAGATCTGGTTCGCCTACGTGCTCGCCCTGGTCTTCCTGCTGTTCCGGCCGCAAGGGCTGTTCGGCGAAAAGATTATTGACAGAGTATGAAACCTTGTGGGACAGACCAAGATTTGCGCAGCAAATTTGCTCTGTCCCCAACTGAACTGAGGCTTTGCGGGACAGACCAAGATTTGCGCAGCAAATTTGCTCTGTCCCCAACTGAATAGTGAAGGATTTCGATGTTCTACAGAGAAAACGGCCAATTCAAGACCAGCTACCGCAGCGACAGCCAGATCTTCCCGATCGCGCAAGACCGTTGGGCGGTGCTGCTGATCGTGGCGGCGGCGTTTCTGCTGGTGCCGCAGTTCAGCTCGGACTACATATTCCGCGCTATCCTGATCCCGTTCCTGATCATGTCGCTGGCGGCCCTGGGCGTGAACATCCTGGTGGGCTATTGCGGCCAGATTTCGCTCGGGTCGGGTGCTTTCATGGCGGTGGGTGCCTACGCGGCCTTCAACTTCTTTGTGCGATTGCCCGGCATACCGCTGCTGCTGGCGCTGGCGCTGGGTGGGGTGTGTGCCGCCGCCTTTGGCATCTTGTTCGGCCTGCCGAGTTTGCGCGTCAAGGGCCTGTACCTGGCGGTGGCCACGCTGGCTGCGCAGTTTTTCAGTGACTGGATGTTTTTGCGCATCAAGTGGTTCACCAACGACTCCGCCTCGGGCTCGGTCTCGGTGTCGGGTTTGGAGTTCCTCGGCTTGTCGATCGACAGCCCCACCGATAAATACCTGCTCTGCCTGTCTGTCCTGGTGGTGCTGGCGCTGCTGGCCAAAAACCTGGTGCGCTCGGCGATCGGCCGTGAATGGATGGCCATTCGCGACATGGACGTGGCCGCGGCCGTGATCGGTATCCGCCCGATGTACGCCAAGCTGACCGCCTTTGCGGTGAGCTCCTTCATCATCGGCGTGGCCGGTGCGCTGTGGGGTTTTGTGTACCTGGGCGCCTGGGAGCCGGCAGCGTTTTCGGTGGAGATGTCGTTTCGCCTGCTGTTCATGGTGATCATTGGCGGCATGGGCTCCATCATGGGCAGTTTTTTTGGTGCCGCCTTCATTGTGCTGCTGCCGATTAGCCTGAACCAGTTTCTTCCGGTGCTAGGCGGCCTGTTTGGCATCGTGATTTCCACCTCTGGCATTTCGCATGCCGAACTCATCATCTTTGGCGCTTTGATTGTGTGGTTCCTGATTGTGGAGCCGCACGGCCTGGCCAAACTGTGGTCGACCGCCAAGCAGAAGCTGCGGCTGTGGCCATTCCCCCATTGACCGTTTTTTTCGTAAACCCAGGCAGCTTGCTGCCAACTATCCAGGAGACAACCATGAAGTTACGATTTCTTGCTGCTTTGACGCTCGCCACAGTGGCGTCGGTGGCTGTTGCACAGACCGCGCCGGCTAAGCCGGCAGCGCCTGCCAAGGCCGCTGCAGCCGAGACCAAACTGCAGTTTTTCCCCGGCCTGCCCTACCGCACCGGTGCCTATGCGCCCAACGGCGTGCCCTGGGCAAATGGCTATTCCGACTACCTGAAGCTGGTCAACGCCAAGGGCGGCATCAACGGCGTCAAGATCCTGTACGAAGAGTGCGAGACCGGCTACGACACCGCGCGCGGCGTCGAGTGCTACGAGCGCCTGAAGGATAAACACGGTGGCGCCACCGTGTTCCAGCCCCTGTCCACCGGCATCACCTTCGCCCTGACCGAAAAGGCCCCTGGCGACAAGATCCCGCTGATCACCGCCGGCTACGGCCGCAGCGAGAGCCAAGATGGCAGCGTGTTCAAGTGGAACTTCCCGCTGGCTGGCACCTATTGGCTGGCGGCGGACGCGCTGGTGCAAACCGTCGGAACAAAAGAAGGTGGTCTGGACAAGCTCAAGGGCAAGAAGATCGCGCTGGTCTACCACGACTCGCCCTATGGCAAAGAGCCTATTCCTCTGCTGCAGGAGCGTGCCGCCATGCATGGCTTCAACCTGCAGTTGCTGCCGGTCACCGCCCCGGGTGTAGAGCAAAAAGCCACCTGGCTGCAGGTGCGCCAGGCCCGGCCCGACTACGTGATGCTGTGGGGCTGGGGCGTGATGAACTCCACCGCGCTCAAAGAGGCCCAGGCCACCGGGTACCCGCGCGACAAGATGTACGGTGTGTGGTGGTCGGGCGCCGAGCCTGATGTGAAAGACGTGGGCGAGGGCGCCAAGGGCTACAACGCGGTCACCATGCAGCACGGCGCCGAGCCGAACTCCAAGGTGGTGAAAGATATTCTGGCGCTGGTGCATGCCAAGGGTGAGGGTACCGGCCCGAAGGAAGAAGTCGGCCAGGTGCTGTACATCCGTGGTGCCATGAGCGCCATGCTGGCGGTGGAGGGCGTGGCCCGGGCGCAGGAGCGCTTTGGCAAAGGCAAGTGGATGAGCGGCGAGCAGGCCCGCTGGGGCTATGAGAACCTGGCACTGGACCAGAAGAAACTCGACGCCCTTGGTTTTGCTGGCGTCATGCGCCCGATCAGCACCTCTTGCGTCGACCACATGGGCTCCAACTGGGCGCGTGTGCACACCTGGGACGGCAAGGCCTGGAACTTCTCCTCCGACTGGCTGCAGGCGGATGAACAGATCCTGAAGCCATTGGTCAAAGCCACGGCAGCCAAGTATGCGGCCGAGAAGAAACTGACACCGCGCACCCCGGCGGATTGCCAGTCCTGATGAGTGCTCTGTCAGCCCGGGCCCTGGGCCTGGGCTGACAGGCCAACCGACAGCGCTGCCTGCAACGCTGTCGACTGGCAAAAGGCAAGGATTTATGGACGCTCCCCAAATAGTTCTCAACGTCAACGGCATCGAGGTCATTTACAACCACGTCATCCTAGTGCTCAAGGGCGTGTCCCTGAATGTGCCCCAGGGCAAGATCGTGGCCATTCTGGGCGGTAATGGCGCCGGCAAAACAACCACGCTGCGCGCCGTCTCCAACCTGCTGCGCGGCGAACGCGGCGCTGTGACCAAGGGTTCGATCGAGCTGCGCGGCGAGCGCATCGAGAATCTGTCGCCCGCCGACCTGGTGCAGCGCGGCGTGGTGCAGGTGATGGAGGGGCGGCATTGCTTTGCCCACCTGACCATTGAAGAAAACCTGCTCACCGGCGGCTACACCCGCAAGGACAAGGCCGAGATTGCGCGCAACCTGGACAAGGTGTACACCTATTTCCCGCGTCTGAAGACCCGGCGCACCAGCCAGGCCGCTTACACCTCCGGCGGCGAGCAGCAGATGTGCGCCATCGGTCGGGCCCTGATGGCCAACCCGAGCATGGTGTTGCTGGATGAGCCTTCGATGGGCCTGGCACCGCAGATCGTGCAAGAAGTGTTCGAGATTGTGAAAGACCTCAACCAAAAGGAAAAGGTCACCTTCCTGCTGGCCGAGCAAAACACCAACATGGCGCTGCGCTACGCCGATTACGGCTACATCATGGAATCGGGTCGGGTGGTGATGGACGGCGTGGCGAGTGACCTGGCCAACAACGAAGACGTCAAGGAGTTCTACCTGGGCGTGGGTGGCGGTGAGCGCAAGAGCTTCAAAGATGTGAAGAGTTACAAGCGGCGCAAGCGCTGGCTGGCTTGAGGACCGATGCACATGACGACTTTTTTTGATGCGCTCGAAACGCGCGAACCGGCCCAGCGCGAAGCCGCTTTGATGGCCGCCTTGCCAGCGCAGGTGGCCCATGCCAAGCAGGCCTCGGCTGCGCTGGCGCAAATTCTCGCGTCGGTTGACTCTGCCGCCGTGACCAGCCGCCAGGCCCTGGCCCGCTTGCCGGTCACCCGCAAGCACGAGTTGCTGGAGCGCCAGCAGGCCAGCCGGGCTGTGCCCGGGGGCGACGTGTTTGGCGGCTTCAGCACTCTAGGCTACGGCGCACAGATGCCGCGACTGTTTGCCAGCCCGGGCCCGATTTACGAGCCCGAAGGCTCGGGCCGCGACTATTGGCGAATGGCGCGCGCCATTTTTGCCGCCGGCTTTCGCCCGGGTGAGCTGATCCACAACTGCTTTAGCTACCACTTTGTACCGGCCGGCTCGATGATGGAGTCTGGCGCCCATGCGCTGGGCTGCACCGTATTTGCCGGCGGCACCGGCCAGACCGAGCAGCAGGTGCAGGCCATGGCGCAGTTGCAGCCTGCGGGCTATATCGGCACCCCCAGTTTCCTGAAAATCATTGTCGAAAAAGCCGCCGAGATGGGCGTAGCCCTGCCCAGTGTGACCAAGGCCATGTTTGGCGGCGAGGCGTATCCGCCCTCGCTGCGCGACTGGTTTGCGGCGCGCGGCATCGCCGGCTACCAATGCTATGCCACCGCCGATGTCGGCTCAATCGCGTTTGAGACCGCCGCGCGCGAGGGCCTGGTGCTCGACGAGGGCGTGATTGTGGAAATCGTGCGCCCCGGCACCGGCGATCCGGTGGCCGACGGCGAAGTCGGCGAGGTGCTGGTGACCAGCCTGAACCCGGTCTATCCGCTGATCCGCTTTGGCACCGGGGACTTGTCGGCGGTGCTGGCCGGGACCTGCCCGTCCGGGCGTACCAACACCCGCATCAAGGGCTGGATGGGGCGGGCCGACCAGACCACCAAAATCCGCGGTATGTTTGTGCACCCGGCCCAGGTGGATGCCATTGCCAAGCGTTTCCCCGAAGTAGCGCGGGCGCGGCTGGTGGTCACTGGTGAGATGGCCAACGACGCCATGACGCTTCAGGTTGAAACCGCTTGCGCCGGTCCAGACGCGCTGGCCCAACAGATCCGTGAGGCGATTAGAGATGTCACCAAGCTGCGTGGCGAGGTCGAGTTGCTGGCATTGGGCAGTCTGCCCAATGACGGCAAAGTGATCGAAGACGCTCGGAGTTACAAATAGTTGCGCTCTGGCAAGCCGGATGCTTGACAACGGTGCCAATACCCCTGTGAGGGTGTTTGCTGATTGCGCAGGCCTGCGCCCTGGGCTATGCTTTTGTTTTGTTGTTGAAAAATACCTGTCTGTTCTGTCATCTTAAAAATTGGAGATATGCCATGAAGCGCCTGCTTTTAATCGCCACCGCCGCCCTAGCCCTAGCGGCCCAGGCCCAAACCTACCCGGGCAGCAAGCCGATCACGTTGGTGGTGCCTTTTGCCGCAGGCGGCCCCACCGACCTGGTGGCCCGCCAACTGGGTGAGGCCATGCGCAAAACCTTGCCAGGCAGCAACTTTGTGGTGGAAAACGTCAATGGTGCCGGCGGTACCATTGGTGCAACCAAAGTGGCCAAGGCAGCGCCAGATGGCCACACGCTGCTGGTGTGGCACATTGGCATGGCGGCGACTGCCGGCCTGTACCGCAAGCTGCAGTACAAGCCGCTGGAAGACTTTGAATACCTGGGCATGATCAACGATGTCCCCATGACCCTGGTTGGCAAGCCGCAACTGCCGGCCAACACCTACCGCGATTTTGAGAACTACATCCGCGCCAACGGCGGCGCGCTCAATATTGCCCATGCCGGCTTGGGCTCGGCCTCGCATCTGTGCGGCCTGATGTGGCAGTCAGCGGTCAATGCCAAAGAGGCCATGACCACCATCCCCTACAACGGCACTGGCCCGGCCATGACCGCGCTCATCAGCGGGC
>BJGT01000145.1:0-3565 GCA_014190675.1 Comamonadaceae bacterium
TCGCTGGAGCGTGCTTTGGCAGCCCAGGCACCCGGCCCGCCCGACACCCAACACCTGCTCGAGCAGGGGCAGCAAGTCGACTTGGCCACCCGGCACCTGTTGCAACAACTGGCGCTGGCGCTGGGCCTGGCCCCGCGGGACCAAGCTGCAGCTGATGCGCCTGCCATAGCCGCCCCTCTGCCAGCCCCCGGTGCCATTGCCACGTCCTTGCGCGAACTGCTGGCCCGTGGCGACTTCGGCGCCTTGGAGCTGGTTGCTAGCCAGGCCAACCCGCTGCGCCAGACCATGGGCACCGAGTTTGAGCCATTCGAGCGGGCCCTGGCGGCCTTTGATTTCGATCGGGCCTTAGTCCTGCTCGACAGCACTCACCCGCAGCCGGCAGCGCCCGCCTAGCCGGCATTCACCAACAAACAAGCAAGCATGACCCAACATGAGAAAACTATGAGCCACAGCCCCCATACCGCCACCGTGATGGTGGTGGACGACACCCCGCAAAACCTGCTTCTGATAACTGAGCTGTTGCGCGCCGACTACCGGTTGCAAGTAGCCAATAGCGGCGAGCGCGCACTCGCCCTGCTGGCCAGCGAGGCGCTGCCAGATTTGATTTTGTTGGACATCATGATGCCCGGCCTGGATGGCTACGAGGTGTTGCGGCGCATCAAGGCCGCGCCCGCTAGACGGGATATCCCGGTGATCTTCATGACCGCCAAAAGCGATGTAGCCGATGAGGTACTGGGCCTGCAACTCGGCGCGGCCGACTACATCACCAAGCCAATCAGCCCGCCCATTGTGCTGGCGCGGGTGCGCACACACCTCAGCCTCAAAGCCGCGGCTGACTTCATGCGCGACAAAAACGACTACCTGGCCGCCGAGGTCAGCCGGCGCACGCGTCAAGTCTCTGCTGTTCAAGATGTCACTGTGCTGGCCCTGGCATCCATGGCAGAAACACGCGACAACGAAACCGGCAACCATATTTTGCGCACCCAACGCTATGTCAAGTGCCTGGCGATGGCGCTGCGCGAGCACCCGCGCTTTGCCTCGACCCTGAGCAGCGACTACATCGAGCTGCTGTTCAAGTCTGCGCCCCTGCACGATATTGGCAAGGTGGGCATCCATGATGATATTTTGCTCAAACCCGGGCCCCTGAGCCCGGCTGAGTTTGAGATCATGAAAACCCACACAACCATCGGATTTGAATCGATTGTCCGGGCTGAAAAAGCGCTTGGTGTAGCCTTTGATTTTTTACTGCTGGCCAAAGAAATTGCTCTCTCGCACCAAGAGAAGTGGGACGGCTCGGGCTACCCGCAGGCGCTGGTCGGCGATGCTATTCCCTTGTCGGCGCGCCTGATGGCTGTAGCCGATGTGTATGACGCACTCATCAGCAAGAGGGTCTACAAGGCGGCCATGACCCACGAGCAGTCGGTGGCGATCATGTCGCGCGGCCGCGGCGGACATTTTGACCCCGACATCTTGGACGCTTTTTTGCTCTGCCAGGAAGATTTCAGGGCCATCGCCCAACAGTATTCGGACGACTGAGCACGGGTCACCTGGCCCGCACCCCGCTCAACCGGGACTTGCTCAATAGGGACTTGCTCAATAGGGACTTGCAAAGCCCAGGCCAGCCAGGATGGCGATCTCCCGGGCCTCCATGTCCCGGGCTGCGCGCTGGCTGCTGTCATGCTCCCAGCCCTGGGCATGCAGCGCGCCGTGCACCAGCAGGTGGGCATAGTGGGCCCGCAGTGTTTTGCCCTGCTCGGCGGCCTCTCGGGCGATCACTGGCGCGCACAGCACCAGGTCGGCCAACACCAGTGGCGCTTGGCTGTAATCGAAGGTCAGCACATTGGTGGCGTAGTCTTTGCGCCGGTAATCCCGGTTCAGGGCCTGGGCTTCTTCGTTGCCAACAATGCGCACCGTGATCTCGGCGTCGCTTTGCAGTGCCTGGCGCAGCCAGCGTGCCACCTGGTGCCGCAGCAGCGCAGCCCGGTGTAGCGGCGCCTGGGCTAGGATGCCGAACTGCAATGACAGCGCGAGTTGGTGGCGCATCGGCACGCTAGACGCTCTTTTTTCTGGCGGGTCGGTTTGTCGCGTCATAGGCATCCACAATGCGGGCCACCAAGGGGTGGCGCACCACGTCGGCGCTGGTGAAGCGGCAAATGGCAATACCCTGCACCCGCCTGAGCACCCGCTCGGCGTCGATCAGGCCGCTGAGCTGGGTTTTGGGCAGATCAATCTGGCTCACGTCACCGGTGACCACGGCCTTGGAGCCGAAGCCGATGCGGGTCAGGAACATTTTCATTTGCTCGGGCGTGGTGTTTTGCGCCTCGTCCAGTATCACAAAGGCATTGTTCAGGGTGCGCCCGCGCATGAAGGCCAGCGGCGCGACCTCCAGGGCGCTTCGCTCAAAGGCTTTGTGCACCTGCTCGACGCCCATCAACTCATAGAGCGCGTCATACAGTGGACGCAGGTAGGGGTCGACCTTTTGGCTCAAATCGCCGGGCAAAAACCCTAGCCGCTCCCCTGCCTCGACAGCCGGGCGGGTGAGCACAATGCGCTGCACCGCGTTGCGCTGCAAAGCATCGACTGCCATGGCCACGGCCAGATAAGTTTTGCCGGTGCCCGCCGGACCAATGCCAAACGTGATGTCCTGGGCTGCAATGTTATCGAGGTAGAGCGCTTGGTTGGGGGTGCGGGCGCGCAGGTCTGCGCGGCGGGTCTGCAGGCCCGGTCCGGACTGCGGACCCGGTGCGCTGTCGCCGGCGAGCATCAGTTGCACCGTGGCGGGCTCAATCGGCCGGGCCGCCATTTCATACAGGGCTTGCAGCATCTCCATGCCGCGTTGGGCGGCCAGCTTGGGCCCGTCGACCTTGAATTGCTCGTGGCGGTGCGCAATTTTGAGCTTGAGCGCCGCTTCGATGCTGCGCAGGTGCTGATCCATGGGGCCGCACAGATGAGACAGGCGGGCGTTGTTCAGGGGCGAAAAAAGATGGCGCAGAATCAAGCTGATAATTCCTTCAAAGGGCTCCAATGATAGGCAGTAAATGATAGGCAAACTCACCGGCCGGCTGGACGACAAAAACCCGCCCCAGATTGTGTTGGACTGTCATGGCGTGGGCTACGAGGTGCAAGTGCCCATGAGCACTTTCTACAACCTGCCAGAAATTGGCCATCAACTCAGCTTGCTGACCCATTTTGTGGTGCGCGAAGACGCCCAGATTTTGTATGGTTTTGCCACTGCGCCAGAGCGCGAAGCTTTTCGCCAGCTCATCAAAATCTCGGGCGTGGGGCCGCGCACGGCGCTGTCTGTGCTCTCCGGGCTCAGCGTGGCCGAGTTGGCGCAGGCGGTCAGCTTGCAGGAAGCCGGGCGGCTGGTCAAGGTACCCGGGATTGGCAAAAAAACTGCTGAACGTCTGCTGCTCGAACTCAAGGGCAAGCTTGGCGCCGACATCGGCCTGCCCCACCATGCCGGCAGCGACGCCCAGGCCGACATTCTTCAAGCCCTGCTGGCCCTGGGCTACAACGACCGCGAGGCCGCCGCAGCGCTCAAGGCACTGCCCCAGGAGGTCGG
>BJGT01000145.1:3651-7312 GCA_014190675.1 Comamonadaceae bacterium
GTGGTGCAGCGGGGCCGTGTCGCGGACCAGGCCGGCGTGGCATTCGGCGCCGCGGCTGTCCCCCGGCCTGCGGCCTCCTCCTTGATGCCGCTGCGCCAAACGCCCCACCAGCCTGGTCTGCCAAGTTTGTCCAAGCTAAACGCCTCAAGTCCTGTGGGGGGCAGCGCAGCAAACGCAGTGCCGAGCATGGGGGCAACAACCCCGCCGCCGGGCCGCCCCAAGGCGGGGTTCACCCCCTCGGGGGGCAGCGAAGGACACGCAGTGCCGAGCGTGGGGGCAACAACCCCGCCGCCGGGCCGCCCCAAGGCGGGGTTCACCCCCTCGGGGGGCAGCGAAGGACACGCAGTGCCGAGCGTGGGGGCAACAGCATGTCATTTTCCGCTGCGAACTGGTCGCCCGTTGGTGGCTTGAACTGGGCGGGCGTTGTTGGGGAACAGCTGGGTGAACAGGCGCAGCTGTTCCCGGCTGATGCTAGTGGGCTGTTTGAAAACCAGCCACAACACCCCCTCGGTGCAGGGTGGTGTGGTCAAGGAGCCAAAAAACTGGTAGTAGCGCTGCTCTTTGGGCAGCAGCTCGTTGAGGTCGAGCAGGCCCACTGGCAGGCGCACCCGGTCGCCAGTATCGAGTGGCATGTGGGTCCAGATTTTGTGGATCAGGTTGTTGGCCGTGCCGGGGTCAAGCAGCACAGCCACGATCGCAAGCTGTCCTTCGGCATTGCGGTGCACCAAGTGGGCCACCATGGCATAGCTTCGAAAATTGATCCGCTCCTCGGACGGCGCATGAAACTGCAAATGCAGCAGCTTGTAGGTCGAGCCGCGCACGGTTAGCAGGTTGTCGCCGCTCACATCCACTTGAATCGTGTAGCCATTGTTCACCACCGACCCCTCGCTGGGCGGGTAGTTGAACTGCAGCGGCTCGGCCGGCCCCTGCAGGGTTTCGGCGTCGTCGATGTTGATGGGGGATTGCCGCTTGCCTGTGCCGCAGAGCACAAACTCGGGCTTGAGGCTGGCCCAGGCCGGCGGGCCGGTTTCGCCCTGGTAGCTCCATGCGGCCTCGGCTGCTGCCAGCGCAAATTCTTTGGGCGGCTCTTTGGTCAGGGGCGCGGCCAGCGCAGCCGTTCTCGCCCGGGTGTATGGCCGGCTGGCCGGGGGCTTGCCGGCCCCAGTGCGATCGCTCGGCGCAGCGGCGCGTGGCGCGGCTACTTTGGCCGGAGTGCTTTCTGCAATTGCCTCGCTGGCTTGCATGGTGATGTATTTTTTCTCCTTGCCATTGATGACCAGTGTGAGGCGTTTTTTAGGCGGACCGCCTGGCTCCAAGCCCTCGAGCAGTTGTTGGGCCGTGCTTTTGCTGCTGTCTGTGGCGGCCGAAGCGGGCAGGCTGGGCGCCGCCGGGGCGGTGGGCGGCGCCGGTTTTTTGATTGCCGGTACCAGCGCTGGCTCAGCCGATCGAGCCGAGCCAGCGGCTGCGCTGAGCAGGGCCAGCAGCCAGAGCAGGTGCGGTAGGGTGGGGCGTGTCATATTGGGCGGAGCCTGGGTAGAGCCTGGGTAGTGGGGCAGGGCGGGCAGGGCTGCCCCGGCATGGGCTGCAGCTTGATCCACTTCTCACTCCCGACACTATCGGCATGCTAAGCGCCAAACTTGAGCCCTGCTTTGGTGTGGGGGCTATAGTCAGGCTCCCATCATTGCCCCAGCTCTGCAGCTAGCCCACGTGAGCGTACAGACCGACGATTTTTCCGCCCCCTCCAAGCGCATGCTGGGGCCAGACCCGGCCTCGCCCAACGAAGAGGCGGTGGAGCGCGCGCTGCGCCCCAAGCTGCTCGACGAGTACGTGGG
This sequence comes from Comamonadaceae bacterium, assembly GCA_014190675.1. Lineage (GTDB taxonomy): Bacteria > Pseudomonadota > Gammaproteobacteria > Burkholderiales > Burkholderiaceae_C > Rhodoferax. The sequence continues at coordinate 5,484 of BJGT01000145.1, forward strand.
CCAGGCCAAGGTGCGCGAGCAGCTTGAAATTTTCATCAGCGCGGCGCGCAAGCGCGACGAGGCGTTAGACCATGTGCTGCTGTTTGGCCCGCCCGGCCTGGGTAAGACCACGCTGTCGCACATCATTGCGCATGAGCTCGGCGTCAAGCTGCGGCAAACCAGCGGCCCGGTGCTGGAAAAGCCCAAGGACCTGGCTGCGCTTTTGACCAACCTGGAAAAAAACGACGTCCTGTTCATCGACGAAATCCACCGCCTGTCTCCTGTGGTGGAAGAGATTCTCTACCCGGCGCTGGAAGACTACAAGATCGACATCATGATTGGCGAGGGCCCGGCGGCCCGCTCGATCAAGCTTGATTTGCAGCCCTTCACACTGGTTGGTGCAACCACCCGTGCCGGCATGCTGACCAACCCGTTGCGCGACCGCTTTGGCATTGTGGCGCGGCTGGAGTTTTACACCGCCGAAGAACTCGCGCGCATCGTGCGCCGCAGTGCCGGCCTGCTCAATGTGCCGACCGATGACGCGGGTGGCTTTGAGATTGCGCGGCGGGCCCGCGGCACGCCGCGCATTGCCAACCGGCTGCTGCGCCGGGTGCGCGACTATGCGGACGTCAAAGGCTCGGGGGAGATCACGCTGGAGATCGCCAACCGCGCGCTCGCCATGCTCGATGTCGATCCGCAGGGGTTCGATTTGATGGACCGCAAGTTGCTGGAGGCGGTCATTCACCGCTTTGACGGCGGCCCGGTTGGGCTGGACAACATTGCTGCGAGCATTGGTGAAGAGCGCGAAACCATTGAGGATGTGATCGAGCCCTACCTGATCCAGCAGGGCTACCTGCAGCGCACCCCGCGCGGGCGCATCGCCACGCTGGCCGCCTACCGCCACCTGGGGGTGGCGCCGCCCAGCCGGGATGGCGATATGTTTGGGGCTTGAGCCGCGCTGGCTGCGTTCACAGCATAGCCCCGGAGCCAGGCCAACTGATGACCAGCGCCAAGGTCGCGGTCTGCACCAGCAGCGATGGCCTCCAACCCAGCCGCCCCTGCAGCAGTGCGCCCAGCAACCAGCAGCTCAACAACAGCAGCAGGCTCCACAGAGCGAGTTCAGAGGCAGGCCAGGCCGAGGCATGCCACAACACCAGGGCTACGCCCAACAACAGTGTGGCGAAATGCGCGCAGGCAAACCAGGCCACGGCAGATGACAGTGGCGGCTCAAAAATCTCTACCTGCGCGATGTCAAACTTCGGTTGGGGCCAGCGCGTGGCCACATCGGCCGGGCGCCAGCCCGGCGGCATCAGCCAGACCCGCAGCTTGTCGCTCCAGCGCTGCGCCCGCCAACTGTCGCTGAGCAATGCCCAGTAGACCTGGGCATTGGCCCACAGCGGATTCCAGCTGTTAAGCGGCCTGCGGGTGCCGTAGACGCAGGGCTCAGCATCAGCCTCGGCCTCGAAGGTGCCAAACAGCCTGTCCCACAGCACCAGTATGCCGCCGTAGTTCTTGTCCAAGTAGCGGTCGTTGACGGCGTGGTGCACCCGGTGGTTGGACGGCGAGCAGAACACCCGGTCAAACCAGCCGAGTTTGCCGATCTGCTCGGTGTGCACCCAGAACTGGTAGAGCAGATCAACCAGCGCCACGATGCCAAAAATCAGCGGCGGCACACCGACCACCGCCATCGGCAGGTAAAACAGCCAGCCCAGCAGAACGCCGCTGCTGGTCTGGCGTAGCGCGGTGGACAGGTTGTAGTGCTGGCTCTGGTGGTGCACGCTGTGCGCCGCCCACAACAGCGCCACCCGGTGCCCGCCGCGGTGCAGCCAGTAGTAACAAAAATCATAAAA
>BJGT01000146.1 GCA_014190675.1 Comamonadaceae bacterium
CCACACCACCCATAACACCACCTACATCCACCCCGCTGACAGGAGCACTGCAATGTCACTCAAAGACCAAATCACCGAAGACATGAAGACCGCCATGCGTGCCCGCGACAGCGAGCGCCTGGGCGCCATCCGATTGCTGTTGGCGGCTGCCAAGCAAAAAGAGGTGGACGAACGGGTGGTGCTGGACGACATCGCCATGGTCGCGATCGTGGACAAACTGATCAAGCAACGCAAAGACTCAGTGGCCGCCTATCTGCAGGCCCAGCGTCAAGACCTGGCCGACAAGGAGTCCGCCGAGATCACTGTTCTGCAGGCCTACCTGCCCCAGCGCCTCAGCGCCGAAGAGGTGAGCGCCGCAGTGCAGGTCATCGTGACCCAACTCGGCGCCAAGGGCCCGGGCGACATGGGTAAAGTCATGGGTGCGGTCAAAACCCGGCTGGCAGGCAAGGCCGACATGGGGCAGGTATCAGCCGCCGTCAAGGCAGCGCTGGCGGGGTGAGCAGGGGCGCTCTGCTGAGCCTAGCGGAACCTCAACTCCCGGCTACCTTCATCCGGTTGACCAGTACCGAACCCACCTCTTTGGCGCCATAGTTGTAGGTGTCGGCGCCGACGGCCACGATGCCCTTGAGCATGGTTTTCATGTTGCCGGCAATCGTGATTTCATGCACCGGGTAGGCAATGCGGCCGCGCTCTACCCAGAAGCCGCTGGCGCCTCGTGAATAATCGCCCGTCACGTAATTGACGCCGCTGCCCATCAGCTCAGTGACAAACAGGCCGGTACCCAGCTTTTCAAGCATGGCCTCCAGGCTGTCGCCATGGCGGGTCTTGCGCGAGTGCAGGGTGAGGTTGTGCGAGCCGCCAGCGTTGCCGGTGGTTTTCATGCCCAGCTTGCGTGCTGAGTAGCTGCTCAAAAAGTAGCCCTGCACGCAGCCCGCTTCCACCACCTGGCGCGCCTTGACCCGCACGCCTTCATCGTCAAACGGCGAACTGCCCTTGCCGCGTTTGACAAACGGGTCTTCAAAAATGTCAATGTGCGCCGGCAGCACCCGTTTGCCCAGCGAATCGAGCAGGAACGAGCTTTTGCGGTACAGAGCACCACCGCTGAGGGCCTGCACAAAAGCACCCAGCAGGCCGGCTGCCAGCGGCGACTCGAACAGCACCGGGCACTCAGTGGTGGCGATCTTGCGAGACTTCAGGCGGCTCAGGGCCCGATCGGCAGCATAGCGGCCGATGGCCTCGGGTGCCGCCATGTCATCGGGGTGCCGCATGGAGCTGTACCAAGCGTCGCGCTGCATATCGCTGCCCTTGCCAGCGATCGGTGAGACCGATATCGAGTGGCGCGAGCTGGCGTAGCCCCCACGGAAACCCCGTGTGTGGGCGCTGAAGAAATGCGACTGCTGGGCCGATACACCCGCGCCTTCGCTGTTGCTGATACGCGAGTCGGTTTTTAATGCTGCACTCTCGCCGCGCAATGCCAAAGTTGCAGCCTGCTCGGCCGTGATAGCCCAGGGATGAAACAAATCGAGGTCGTCACGATGTCTGGAGGCGGGTGCGATGTCTCGAGCATCGGGCAGCGCAGCAAACGGATCTTGCGCGGTAAAACGGGCAATGTCATAAGCCGCCTGGACGGTCTGCTCGATCGCCGCAGCAGAGAAGTCAGAGGTGTTGGCATTGCCTCGGCGCTTGCCGATATAGACCGTGACGCCGAGAGATTTGTCTCGGTTTCTCTCTACGTTTTCGAGCTCGCCTTTGCGTACCGAGACACTCAGGCCACTGCCCTCGGAGGCCTCAGCGGCGGCGTCGCTGGCGCCGATTTTTTTGGCATGCGCAAGGGCGCTGTCAACCAAATCTTCAAAGAAAGGACGGCTGTAGCTGAAGCCACTGCCAGCGCTGAGCACAGCTTGGGTTGGGATGGTTTGCTTCATATCGGCGGCTATGATACTTGGCTATGTCTCGCAAACTGAAAAAAGGCTATTTCGTACGCGGCGAGTTTGTTGCTGAGGGCAGCGCGCGAGACATCGAACTCAAAGCCGAACTCAAAGGAACCAGCGATCAAAGTCGCACCGAACTCAAGCGCGAAAGCACCGAACTACAAAAATTAGGCGAGGCTTTGCTCACGTTGAGGCCGGACTTGATGGCACGGCTGAACCTGTCAGAAAAACTCAGGGATGCGGTTCAAGAGGCCAAGCGGATAAGCAATTTTGAGGGCAAGCGCCGCCAAATGCAGTTCATCGGCAAGCTCATGCGCTTGATTGATCCAGCAGCGCTCGAAGACCTGCGCGCAGCGCTGAGCGAACAGCACAGCGGCTCGGCCCGCGACAACCTGGCACTGCACCAAGCCGAGCTCTGGCGCGACCGTCTGATTGGCCAGGAAGACGCGCTGGAAGCCTGGTTGCTGCAACACCCTGGTACCGACACACAGCAATTGCGGGCGCTGATTCGCCAGGCGCGCAAGGACGCACTACCGGAAAAACCCGGCGCTGCGCCAAGGCACGGTCGCGCCTACCGGGATATTTTTCAGATATTGCGCGAACAACTCGCACCCAGCGATGAAGTTGCGCACAGCACCGCATCAACCCTGCCAGCATGAACGCCATGAACACCGCCCAGTCCGCACAGACCTCCATCGAGCGCATTCGCATCGGTATCGTGTCAGTCAGTGACCGGGCTTCCAGCGGCGTCTATGTTGACCAGGGCCTGCCCGCCTTGCAAGACTGGCTGAGTCGCGCCCTGCGCAACCCGATTGATTTTGAGTCTCGCCTGATCCCCGACGAACAAGCCACCATCAGCGCTGCATTGATCGATTTGGTGGCAGCTGGTTGCGCACTGGTCTTGACCACCGGCGGCACTGGCCCGGCCAAACGGGATGTCACACCCGAGGCCACACTGGCTGTTGCGCACAAGGAGATGCCTGGATTTGGCGAGCAGATGCGCCAGATCAGCCTGAAGTTTGTGCCGACGGCCATTTTGTCGCGTCAAGTGGCTGTCATCCGCGACCAGACCCTGATCATCAACCTGCCCGGGCAACCCAAATCGATCCGGGAAACCCTGGAAGGTCTGCGCGACGCTGAAGGCCGCAGCCTGGTGCCGGGCATCTTTGCCGCCGTGCCCTACTGCATTGACCTGATTGGCGGCCCCTACATGTACACCGATGCGTCGGTGTGCGAGGCCTTCAGGCCCAAGGCGGCGCAACGCCCTGCCCTGGCCGACTGAGCCGCAGCAAGGGGCTACTTGCCCACCAATTCCTTGAGTCGGGTGGCCTGAAACTGCTCTTGGTGCGCTGCATCGGCGGGCAGGCAGTCGCCAGCCCGGCTGTGTTGCAGCGTCTGCAGGGCCTGCCAGAGCAGCGCGATCTGGTGCTCATGGCTGGCAGCGTTGTCGATCAAGCCCCGCAGCGCCTGGCTCAGGGGGTCGTCGTTCTGGGTCACACCATAAGCTGAAAAGCCCATTTTTGAGGCCGCCTCCTCGCGCAAAACTTCACGCTCGGCAGCGATGATGCGGGCCGGATTGCCCACTGCGGTGGCGCCGGCTGGCACCGGCTTGGTCACCACCGCATTCGAGCCAATTTTGGCGCCATCACCAACGGTAAAGCCACCCAAGACCTGCGCACCCGCGCCCACCACCACATTGCAGCCCAGCGTCGGGTGGCGTTTGGCGCCTTTGTAGAGCGAGGTGCCGCCCAGAGTCACGCCTTGGTAGATGGTGCAGCCATCACCAATCTCGGCGGTCTCGCCCACCACCACCCCCATCGCATGGTCAAAAAACACCCGCTCGCCAATACGCGCGCCAGGATGGATTTCTATGCCAGTCAAAAACCGGGCAATGTGCGAGATAAAGCGCCCCAGCCACTTGAAATCCTTTTGCCAGCACCAGTGGGCTGGCCGGTGCAAGAGCATCGCATGCAGGCCCGGGTAACAGGTGATGACCTCCCAGCTGCTGCGGGCCGCAGGGTCGCGGTCAAGAATGCACTGAATGTCGGAGCGGATTCTGGAGAACATATTTTTTGAGTTTATCCCTGCGCGGACGATTACGCTTCAGGCAGCCGGCCAAGCGGGTCAGGGGGAGGCGTATTGGCCGTGCCGTGAGCCCGTGCATGGGCTGGGCTCCCTGCTTGAGACATGAGTTTGGCGATGCCGCGCAAAATATGAATTTCTTCCTGGGTCAGCGATGCACGGTTGAACAATTGGTTCAGCCGGGGTATTAGTTTTTTAGGCGCTTGCAAATCCAAAAAACCGATGCTCACCAGCGCCGCCTCCCAATGCGCAAGCATGCCCGCCACTTGGTCGGCGTCTGCCAAGGTCGACTCTGGCGTGGCCGAGTGGACAGCAAAGCCGCCCAGTGCCAGACGCCATTCATAGGCAATCACTTGCACGGCCGAGGCCAGGTTGAGTGAGCCAAACTCCGGGTTGGTGGGGATGCTCAAACAGGCGTGGCAGCGGTAAACATCCTCATTGCGCATGCCAAAGCGCTCGGAGCCGAACACAAAAGCCACGCCCGTTTGCTGCACACTGGCCGGACCTTGGCCAGCCGGCCCTGGCTGCTGCCTGTACTGGCCCAGCAGGTTTTCAAAATGCGCCTTGGGGGTGAGTGTTGGCGGCCCAAAATCGCGTGGCGTCATGGCAGTCGCGCAGAGGTGGGTGATGCCTTCGAGGGCCTGCTCCAAACGCTCAACCTGGCGGGCACCGGCCAGCACATCAAGCGCACCGCTGGCGCGTTGAATGGTTTCCTCCCGCCTCAACACATTGGCCCAACGCGGCGCCACCAGCACCAGGTCATCAAAGCCCATGGTTTTGAGCGCGCGCGCTGCTGCGCCGACATTACCGGCATGGCTGGTGTTGATCAGGATAAAACGTGTCTTCATGGCACCCACGGCATTCAGGCAAAGTGGCTTGGGCTGAGCGGCTGATGATTTGGCCGCTCGAGCCGGGCGGTTAAAATCCGTCGATTGTCACTGCTCGAAGCACTGGTGGCAGCGCCCCGCCTTCACCCCAAGCCTTCTGTGCCAGCCGCCTTTGGCCGCCAAAAATCAAACAGACATGTCCTCCCCCAACCTGCATCCCATGATCAACGTGGCCATCAAAGCGGCCCGAGCGGCCGGCGCCATCATCAACCGAGCCGCGCTGGATGTGGAGTCAGTCCGCGTGTCGCAAAAACAGGTGAACGACTTTGTCACTGAGGTGGACCAAGCGGCTGAGCAGGCCATCATTGATATCCTTCTGGCGGCCTACCCAGGACACGCGATTTGGGCCGAAGAATCTGGCCGGACTCAGGGCGCACAAGATTCTGACTATGTCTGGATCATCGACCCGCTCGACGGCACCACCAATTTCATCCATGGCCTGCCGATCTACTGTGTGAGCATCGCCTTGGCGGTCAAGGGCCGGGTCGAGCAGGCAGTGGTCTACGACCCGACCCGCAATGATTTGTTCACGGCCACGCGCGGTCGCGGAGCTTTCATGAACGACCGCCGCCTGCGCGTCTCCAAGCGCGTTCGCCTGCAGGAATGCCTGATTTCCACCGGCTTTCCGTTTCGTCCGGGGGATGATTTCAAAACTTACCTCAGCATGATGAGCGAGGTGATGCAACGCAGCGCTGGTCTGCGCCGCCCCGGCGCTGCAGCGCTGGATCTGGCCTACGTGGCCGCCGGCTTCACAGATGCTTTTTTTGAGACCGGACTGCAGCCCTGGGACGTCGCGGCAGGCTCCTTGCTAGTCACCGAGGCCGGGGGCCTGGTTGGCAACCTCACGGGCGAGGCAGATTTTTTGGAACAAAAGGAATGTCTGGCCGGTTCCCCGCGCATCTATGGCCTGTTGGTAGCCCTGCTGGGCAAGTACAGCAAGTTTGCCAGTGCTGCAGACAAGGCCCTGGCGCAGGCTGCTGCGGCAAACCTGCCTGGCCCGCTGCCGGCGCCAGACCTCAACCCGAAATAACAGGGCCCGGCATCAGCGCTGGCCCAGGCACATTAAGCTGGTCAGCCTGCAATTAGCACCGCCCACAGGTATGCGCTGCGCGCTTGGGCTGTACAGCTTGGGAGCAAGTGGGGCCGCAATGCCGGTTGATGTCGTACTGGGTGCTCCGGCTTCAGTGAGCGCCCTCGCCTAAAGCGTCGCGGAGGTCTGCGGAGCAACGCGCACCGATTGGTGTCGCATGTCGGGTTGTCACCGCCGAGTACAATATTTTCGTGCCGCACTAATTTGGCAAAACGAAAAGGAACATCATGCAAGCTAGCACCTCACCGCCAACCGTCAAGGTCGTCGGTGCCAATGGGCAGATTTCTCTCGGCAAACAATTTGCAGGCCGTCAAGTTTTGGTCGAAGAAAAGGAAGCAGGCGTTTGGCTGATTCGCACCGCTACCGTTATCCCAGACAACGAACGCTGGCTGCACGAAGCACAAGCGGCGTCCGACTTGGCACGGGCTCTAGAATGGTCAAGGCAACACCCTGCAACTGACGTTCAGACTGATGCCCTTCTAGCCGCTGCAATCCAGAGCGAGTAAAACGGATGGGTTCCAGCGACGCCCCTGTACGCCTTGACTTGAACAACCCAGTTTTTCAGGATCACCTTTTTGGCCTGCAAAAGCCGGAACGCCATGCCGCCATGGACACCTTGAGGAAAATCCGTCAACTCAGCTGGGGCCAGCTGTACCGTGACAACGGTTTGAAGTGGGAAAAAATCATCAGCGTGAAGCCACCGCCGGGAATTGAAACCATCTACTCACTGCGCATCACCCAATCTCGCCGTTGCACTGCGTATCGCGACGGGGACTTCATGCGGTTATTGACCGTGGCACCTGACCACGACAGCACGTATGGACGTAAATAAACCAATTCGCGAAAGGCTTGAGTAGGAAACGTCCCATTTCAACATGGTGCCAATTGCGCTCGGCTGGTGCCCGCCCGTCGCGCTGGCAATTGGGCATCTTGTACCAAATGCCCAGCCCTGTCGTCACGTGCCAGCAGGGCCACATCGACATAGAGCGCCATGACCGCCATGACCTTGATGTAAGTGCCCATGGTGACCGCCGCGTCACCCGCCCCGGCGCGGTGCAAAGTGACACGGGTGATGCCTGCCGAATCGGCCACCTGCTGGGCGGTGAGGCGCCGACACAGGCGCGCCAGACGCAAGCGCTCACCAAACTGGGCAAGCAACTGGCGCTGATTTTCGGCAAGGTTGGGGCGGGCAGGCATGAAAACTACCCTATACAAAATACGCTTTTAGACATAATAGTTCGCGATCCACATTTGGCTCCTTGTTCGGATTCCCGGGCGACCGGATGCCATTCGATGAAGTCGGGGCGGGCGCCGTCTTGC
>BJGT01000147.1 GCA_014190675.1 Comamonadaceae bacterium
GCCGGGCTAGCCGGACTCGACAGCATACCCGTGCTGGTGCGCGATGTGCCCAATGAGGCCGCTGCGGCCATGGCCCTGATCGAAAACATCCAGCGCGAAGACCTCAACCCACTCGAAGAAGCGCAGGGCCTGCAACGGCTGGTGAAAGAATTTGGGCTGACGCACGAACGCGCGGCCCAAGCCGTGGGCCGCTCCCGCAGCGCTGCCTCCAACCTGCTGCGGCTGCTGAACCTGGCCGAGCCGGTGCAGACCATGCTGATGGCCGGCGACCTCGATATGGGCCATGCCCGTGCCCTGCTGGCCTTAGACCGTGCCGGCCAGATTACCGCAGCGAACCAGATCACGGCCAGAAAAATGTCGGTGCGTGAAGCCGAGAGCCTGGTGAAAAAGCTCAGCGCAGAATTTAACCTGACCTCGGCCAAGCCCAAAAAAGAAAAATCGCGCGACCTCAAGCGGCTGGAGGAAGAGTTGTCAGACCTGCTGGCCGCACAGGTCGAGGTGCGGATCAAAAAACGACTCAAACGCGCCGGGCGTGTGGAGGAAATGGGCGAGCTCAGCATACAGTTTGGTTCGCTCGAGGCGCTCAACGGGCTGATTGACCGCCTGCGTGGCAACAGCTAAAGCGCCGCGGTCTGGCCCCAGAGCGGTATGCGACCACGCTTGTTTTGGCCCCTCTCAGCACTGCTGGCCTGGGGTGGTACCTGGGCGCTGTTTTGGGCTCTGCGTGCTGCCGGCGCCTCGGCGCTAGCCGCCTTGGTTGCGGGCACCGTTTTGGGCGTGGTGTGCAGTGTTTCGGGCGGCACCTGGTGGCGGCGCAGCCTGATCGGGCTGGGCTTTCCGCTCTCGCTGGCACTCTCGGGGGTGGTCGCCCTGCCGGCCTGGGCCTGGCTGATGCCGCTGCTGCTGTTGCTGCTGGTTTACCCGATCAATTCCTGGCGCGATGCGCCACTGTTCCCCACGCCTCATGGCGCTCTGGACAAGCTCGCGGACCTCGCCCCCCTGCCGCCCGGCGCCCGGATGCTTGACGCGGGCTGCGGCCTGGGGCAGGGCATGCAGGCGCTGCGCCGGGCTTACCCGCGGGCCGATGTGCACGGCCTTGAATGGAGCCGGCTGTTGCGCCTGCTGTGCGCCTGGCGCTGTCCGTGGGCAACCGTGACCCAGGGCGACATCTGGCTGGCCGACTGGTCTGGCTATTCGCTGGTTTACCTTTTTCAGCGGCCCGAAAGCATGGCCCGCGCCCTGGCCAAAGCCCGCGCTGAACTGCGCCCTGGCGCCTGGCTGGTGAGCCTGGAATTCCCGGTTGCCGGTGAGGCGCCGACCGGCCGGCTCGAGGGTGTGCAGGGTCGGCCAGTCTGGCTGTACCAGATGCATTAAACCGAGATTGTTCATTAGGCGCACCTGCGGTGCTGTTTGGATGCAGGCGGCGCATTGACGGTCATTTCCGCCCTTCTTCGTTGTCCATAGCCCAAGCTATGGACGCCTCAGTCAGGACAAAACTGCCTCGCCACTGCATCCTCCTGCATGCCAAACCCTAATGGACAATCTCGGTTAAACCGCGATGGTTCATGGGGCTTGGGCCGGCAGGCGGCGCAAATCGAGGCCGGCACACCCGCAGCAGCGCAGGGCACCGGTGCGAAAGCACCTTGCGCATTGGAAGCGTGTACTCAGCGCCGCTAAGATCAAAGTTGACACAATCCGCCAAGGACCGATGTGAATTTACAAGATTGGCTGGGTCGCAGCGAGACGGTCCATGACACGGTCACCGCCACCCCCTTTGCCGCCCTGACCGCCACCCTGGACTGGCCGCCGGGCGCGCTACCCTCGCGGCCAGCCGAGGGCACGCCGCTACCACCGCTGTGGCATTGGCTTTATTTCTTGCCGATGGACCGGCAGTCGGAGATTGGCGCGGACGGCCATGTCAAGCGCGGCGGCTTCTTGCCGTTGGTGCCACTGCCGCGCCGCATGTGGGCGGGTAGCGACTTCGCCTTTCATGAGCCACTGCGGGTGGGTGATGCCCTCTCGCGCACATCGACCATCGTCGATATCAAAGAAAAAACCGGGCGCTCCGGCAGCCTGCTGTTTGTGCGGGTGCGCCATGAAGTGCGTCGTCAGGGCCTGCGGGCCGTGGCGCTGACCGAGCACCACAACATCGTCTACCGCGGCGCACCCACTCCCAATGATGTGAAGCCACCACCCGTGGCCGCGCCTGTGCAAGCTGTCTGGGCGCGGCGCATCGTGCCAGACGCGGTGCTGCTGTTTCGCTATTCGGCGCTGACCTTCAACGGCCACCGAATTCACTACGATCGCAAGTATGTCGCCGAGGTCGAGCACTACCCTGGCCTGGTTGTGCACGGCCCGCTGATTGCCACGCTGCTGATGGACTTGTTGCGCCACCAACTGCCGGGCGCAACAGTGCTGCGCTTTGAGTTTAAAGCGGTGCGCCCGGCCTTTGACACCCATCCTTTCTCTGTTCATGGCGAGCCCGCTGCGGACGGCAAGACCGTTCGACTGTGGGCGCAGGACCACGAAGGCTGGCTGACCATGGATGCGGTCGCCACACTGGCCTGAGCCGGCACAAAACAAACAAAAACCGAACCGAAAGCACACATGCAACCCCTCAAGGGCATCACCGTTGTCAGCCTGGAGCACGCGATAGCCGCGCCCTTTGCCACCCGCCAGCTCGCCGATATGGGCGCTCGCGTGATCAAAATAGAGCGCCCAGGCGAGGGCGACTTCGCGCGCGGCTATGACGCGCGCGTCAAGGGCTTGTCCTCGCACTTTGTCTGGACCAACCGTTCCAAGCAGAGCCTGACCCTGGACATCAAGCATGAAACCGGGCGAACGCTCCTGATGCGCCTGATTCTTGAAGAGGCAGACGTGGTGGTGCAAAACCTGGCCCCTGGGGCGGCCGCACGGCTGGGCCTGTCGTATGAAGCGCTGTCCACAATCAAGCCCAGCATCATCGTTTGCGACATCTCCGGTTACGGCAGCAACGGCCCGTACCGGGACAAAAAAGCCTACGACCTCCTGATCCAGAGCGAAGCCGGTTTTGTGTCGATCACCGGCACGCCCGAAACACCTGTCAAGGCCGGCAACTCGATGGCCGATATCGCTGCTGGCATGTACGCCTACACCAACATCCTGGCCGCGCTGATGCACCGCCAGCAAACCGGCGAAGGCCAGCGTATTGACATCTCGATGCTGGAGTCCTTGACCGAGTGGATGAGTTACCCGCTGTACTATGCCTTCGAGGGCGCTGCGCCGCCGCCTCGCACGGGTGCCAGCCACGCCACCATTTACCCCTATGGCCCGTTTGCCGCCGGTGACGGTAAGACCGTCATGCTGGGTTTGCAAAACGAGCGCGAGTGGACAATTTTTTGCGACAAGGTCTTGCTGCAGCCCGAGCTGGCCAGCCAGGCGCGCTTTGCCAGCAACGCCAAACGCAGCGCCAACCGTGCAGAGCTGTCAGCCTTGATCTTGACTGCCTTTGCCGGCCTGACGGCGGTGCAAGTGGCCGAGCGCCTGGAGGCCGCGGGCATCGCCAACGCCCAGGTCAATACCATGGCAGAGGTCTGGGCGCATCCACAGCTCAAGGCGCGCGGGCGCTGGCGGCAGGTGCAGACCCCGGCCGGTGCGGTGCCTGCGATGTTGCCGCCGGGCTCGTGGCAACACGGCGAGCCGCGCATGGACGCGGTGCCAGCGCTGGGCCAGCACACCGATGCGATATTGAGCCGCTACGGCTACAGTGCGCAAGCCATTGCGGCGTTGCGCGAACAAGGCGTGGTGTGATCATCTACAGACCAAGCAGGCCGAGCGTAGATGGTGCGCCGTCATTCGTCAGCAAGATGGGTTGACACAAGATGGGTGCCCGCCTGCTTTTAGCCGACGTTGCGCACCACATCATCCACCCGCGCCGCCGCCCGGACCCGCACCAGGTCGTCCAGCAGCTCGTCCACCCAGTGGGAAAAATCAAGGTGTGCAAAGTGCTGCTGGTAGATCCGGGCAAAGTAAGGCGTGGTCCGGGCCCACTGCACCAAGGCTTGGGCGTCCATGCTTTGTTGCTCCAGCAGCTTGAACTTGAGCAAGACTTTGACGCCATGACGCAGGTGCCGTGCTGGCTCTGCCACAAAACCCTGCAGACGGGCCCGGGCGTAGGTCAGGGCGGCGGCGAGGTCGGCAAAAGCCGGGCCATGCCCCGGAATCACAACGGCCGGGTTCAGCGCCTCAATCACATCCAGGGTGTTGGCTACGGCATCAAAGGCCTGCACGCCCTCGAGCTCGGGAAAGACCACGCCAAAGCCCCGCTCCCACAGGGCGTCGGCCGACAGCAGCACCCGCGCCATCGGCTCAAACAACACCACCGAGTGGGTGTCATGGCCAGGCGCGGCATGCACCTGCCACAAGCGCTCACCCAGCCGTACCTCGCTGCCGGGCTGCAGCAGCGCATCAAAGCCAAATTGCGGGCAAGTTTGGCCGGTAGGCGCGTAGGTGAGGGCGACTACATCCCAGTGCCGCACCGACTCGGCCAGCCCAGGGGGTATGGCGGTGCGCAGGGCCGGATACCGGCTTTGCAAGGCCGCGTTGCCGCCGCAGTGGTCGCTGTGCAAATGGGTGTTGAGCAACTGGTCCAGCGGTCGCCCGCCCAGGGCCGCCCCGACCAGCGCCAGGGTTTGCGGTGCATGGGTGGCATAGCCGCTGTCGACCAGGGCCGTGCTGTCCTGTCCGAGCAGCAGGACATTGTTTGAGGACAGCCAGCCGCGTTCGAACAGCAAGATATCGCGTGGCAGTGCGCTGGGCTGCATAGTGGCTTGAGAAAACGGCCTTGGGTGTTGGGTCGCGCAGAATCAGTGAGAATAACTACCGGCGCAATGACATTTCATCACATCAAAGCCCAGGGTCAGAATGCCCATGCCAAGCCTGCCTAAGCCCAAACCCAAACCCAAGCCCAAAAAGCCCAAGGCGGCCAAGCCGCTGGCCCCCCGCCTGTCGCGCACGCGCCGCCCGCCAGACCTCGAGCCCAGTGATTGGCAGACCGCATTGCGGCGGCAGTTCGGGCGCGAGCAGAACTTTGGGCTGCAAAACCTGGGCAGTGAGCCGTTTTTTTCTGACTTCAGTGTGAGCAACCCTGCTAGCGCAACCCGTTACCGGGTGTCTATCCGCAGCCAGGCCCTGGGCCGAAATTTTTGTACCTGCCTGGACTATGCGACCAATGACTTGGGTACCTGCAAGCACATCGAATTCACACTTGCCAAGCTGCAGCGCCGGCGCGGCGCCCAGGCGACTTTCAAGCGCGGCTGGCAGCCGCTGCACAGCGAGATTTGGCTCGATTACGCGGGCGTGCGGCGTCTGCGTTTTGCAGCCGGTACCGGTTGTCCCCCTGCCCTGCTTAAAAAGGCCGAAGCGCTTTTTGACAGCAAGAACGGCTGGAGCCTGCGCTGTCAGGCTCACGCGCAACTCGAAAGCCTGACACAGGCCGCAAAAGCGCTGCAGCACGAGTTGCGCTGCGAAGACGATGTCTGGCAATTTGTTGCCCAACTGCGGGACGGGGAACGCCGCGAGGCCATTTTGTCAGCGGCCTACCCGAAGGGCTTCAAAGACAAGGCCATGGACAAGCTGCTCCAGGCCAAGCTCTACCCTTATCAGGCCCAGGGCGCTTTGTTTGCGGCCAGTGTGGGCCGCTGCCTGATTGGTGATGAAATGGGTCTGGGCAAGACAATCCAGGCAATCGCTGCGGCTGAGTTGTTTGCGCGCCACTTTGGTGTCAGCCGGGTGCTGGTGGTGTGCCCGACATCGCTCAAGCACCAATGGAAAAGCGAATTTGCACGCTTTGCCGAGCGTCAGGTTCAGGTGATTCACGGGCTGCGGGCAAAACGACAATCCCAATATGCCGAGGAAGGGTTTTGCAAGGTCACCCACTACGAAACGCTTGAGCGTGATGCCGATTTGATTGCGCAATGGGCACCAGACTTGGTGATTGCTGATGAGGCTCAGCGCATCAAGAACTGGAACACCATCGCAGCACGTGCCCTCAAGCGAATCGTCAGCCCCTATGCCATGGTGCTGACCGGTACGCCGCTTGAAAACCGGCTGGAAGAGCTAATCTCCATCGTGCAGTTTGTAGACCAGCATCGGCTCGGGCCGACCTGGCGCCTGTTGGACGAACACCAAGTGCGTGACGAGCTTGGCCGTGTGATTGCTTACCGGGCTTTAGACCGCATCGGACAGACCTTGGCTCCCGTGATGTTGCGAAGGCGCAAAGCAGAGGTGCTGTTGCAGCTGCCCGAGCGCGTGGACAAGCAGATTTTTGTGCCCCTGCTGCCTCAGCAGCGCAGGCACCACGATGAGAACGGTGAGGCGGTCATGCGCACCGTCGCGCGCTGGCGCAAGACCGGGTATTTGTCGGATGCTGACCAGCGCCGCATGCACTGCGCCCTGCAGAATATGCGCATGGTTTGCAATAGCACTTTTTTGCTCGACCATGAGACCGACCATGGCCTCAAAGTCGACGAGCTCATGACGCTGCTGGAAGAGTTTCTGGAGGACCCAAGCGCCAAGGCGGTGGTATTCAGCCAATGGTTGGGCACCCATGAGTTGATCAAGCGCCGTCTGCTCTCGCGTGGTTGGGGCTATGTGCTGTTCAGCGGCAGCGTGCCGGGCGACCAGCGTGGTGCGCTGATAGAAAAGTTCCATGCGGACCCAAATTGCCGACTTTTTCTTGCCACTGACGCCGGAGGTGTTGGCTTGAACCTACAGCACGCAGCAGCGATGGTCGTCAACATGGACCTGCCCTGGAACCCGGCCCTGCTGGAGCAGCGCATTGGGCGCGTGCATCGCATGGGGCAGTCGCGCGGCGTGCAGGTGGTCAACTTTGTCGGGCAGGCCAGTATTGAGGAGGGTATGTTGTCGGTGCTGGCTTTCAAGAAGTCACTGTTTGCCGGCGTGCTTGATGGTGGCGAAGTGGATGTGTTCATGCAAGGAACCCGCCTGTCCAAGTTCATGGAAAGTGTGGAGCAGGTGGCAGGCGCTATTGGCGAGGACGAAGCCGATGAGCTAGTGCAGGAGCCAGCTCACCAGCCAGTCCACCGCCCAGCCCACCAGCCAGTCCATGCGCCAGCCGAAGAGCCTGCGGGGGAGCTTGCAGCAGGCGGGCAGGCCCAAGACCGCCAGAGCACAGGGCTTGGCCCGGATGACCCATGGGCAGCCATACTCAATGCAGGGGCTGCACTGCTGCAAGGCCTGGCCAGCGCGCGAGGCGCTGCCGGTTCGGCAGCGGCGCCCATCAG
>BJGT01000148.1 GCA_014190675.1 Comamonadaceae bacterium
TACAACAGCTACCCGACGTCTGATGGTCATATCATCGTGGCCTGCATTGGGGACCCTTTCTTTGTGCGTTTTGTCGACTTCATTGACATCCCTGAACTGCGAAATCCTGAATTGACAGCGCAGCCGGTTCGTTTTGCCAAAAAGGCCGAGATTGATGCCCTTATTGCAGCCAAGTTGAGGACGCAGTCGACCGCCTTTTGGCAGGAAGCACTGGATGCGGTCAGGATACCAAATGGTCCTGTGAATAACTTCGCGCAAGCCCTGAACAGTGCGCAAGTACGGGCCAGGCAGATGGTGGTATCCGTCGCGCTCAAAAATGGGCAGTCACTGGAAATGCCTGGCAACCCCATCAAGTTGTCAGACGCGGCAGAGCCGCGTTACACCTGCCCACCCGGCCTGGGCGAACACACCGAGCGTGTGCTGCGCGAACTTGGTGGCTACAGCGCGGAACAGTTGACGCACTTGAAGCGAGCGGGCGTGATCGCCTGAGCCGAAGCTGTGGAATCGATTTGGATCACCGATGTCTCGCCGCGGGACGGACTGCAAAACCAACCCAAACTCTTATTAACTGGCGAAAAGCTGGCGTTGATTGGCCTGTTGGTTGCAGCGGGCTTGCGACGGGTTGAAGTCACCAGTTTTGTTTCTCCCAAGGCCGTGCCCCAAATGGCGGATGCCGCCGATCTGCTGTCGCTTGTAATTGAGCAGTTCCCGCAGCTGCAGTCGACCGTCCTGGTGCCAAACCCTAGAGGCTTGGAGCGTGCCCGTCTTGCCGGCGCAGGCGAAATATCAGTGGTGCTTGCCGCGACTGAAACCATGAACCACAAAAACATTAACCAGGGCTTGGCGGATGCGACGCGGAACTGTCAGGACACTGTGCGTGCGGCGAAGGCAATGGGCATGCGCACCCGGGCGTATCTGGCGGTTGCCTTTGATTGTCCTTTTGAAGGGGCCACGCCAGTTCCGACGCTAATGGCTTTGGCGGAAGAGATGCAGGCTGCGCAAGTGGATGAAATTGTGATCGCCGACACGATTGGCTCTGCCACCCCTGGCAGAGTGCGCGATTGCCTGAGGGTGTTGGGCCGGGCGATCCCGATGAATCAGCTGGCGATGCACTTACACGATACCCGGGGTCTAGCGAACGCCAACGCCTGGGCGGCACTGGAGGCTGGCATTCGTCGTTTTGATGCGAGCACAGGCGGTCTTGGCGGTTGCCCATTTGCACCCGGCGCTGCGGGCAATCTGGCCACAGAGGATTTGGTGTTAATGGCCCAGGGGAGTGGCTTCCAGACGAATATTGACCTAGGCAGATTGCTCGACGTGATCGAGTTTACACAGCTTAAGATGGATCGTCCGTTGGGTGGGCGGTCCTATTCATGGCTTGCGCTTCAAAAACATAAAAGTGATCTTGGCCCGCGCGGGCTGTCCCAGGGTCCATCAGAATCCTAAAGTTCGATCTGTCGGTATGGGTTGATGGCCAGGGTTCATGATGGTTCTGCCAGGGTGCAGCACCAGGCAGCCGCACATTTTTTGGCGCAAGCACTACCATCGAGGCCATCAAGACCCCGTATGGTAAAAAATTCGAAACACCTGCCGGTACAGTCCCGCGCCACCATGGTCTAGGCCAGGGCGTTTGGGTCGTTTTCACTTTGCGCTGCGGCTGCCCGCGCTGGGTTGCGCGGCTGGGCAGTGCGGCACTCAGCGGCCTGTGATGTGTGGGGCGGGACTGAGTGTGCGGTGTTGGGGCGGTGGAGTTGGTGGCGGGGCCAGGCTGAGTGGGGCGCTTGGGTCGTGTGGACCGTAGGCTGGGGCTGCCTGCGCTGGGTTGAGCGGCTTGGTGCAGGGTTGGCTGCGGTGACTGTTTGCGCGGTGGCGTTAATCTGGAAATTGGTTTGGAATGATATTTTGACCATACGGGAGATCATCGCCGCCGACTTGGTGCACACGGTGCTGGCAGGCGCCTGAGCCGCCGGCCGGCGCCGGCCTATTTGCGCACGGCCGGCACCTCGATCGGCAGGCCCTCGCCGCGCCAGGTCAGGTACAGCGCCAACTGCCGCATCCGCAGGTCGCCCCAGGGCGGCGGTTCGGCCCGGATGCCGACATAACAACTGCGCAAACGTCGCTCCAACGAGCCCAAAGTCTGCCATTCCAGCCGGTAGACGGGATAGCCGTTGGGCTGACCCTGACTCAAGCGGTCTGAGTACAGCCTGCGGCCCTGCTGCTGGTCGTGGCATTGCGCACAGGACAGGTTCAGCTGGCCCTGCCGGCGCTGGTACAGCGCTGCACCGGCCTGCAGGTGCATCCCCAGCTGGGGGTCCGGCGACATATGCAGCGGCAAGCCCCGGGAGGCCTCGGTCACGTACAACGCCATGGCCAGCAATTCCTCGGATTCGAGAGCCCAATCGGTAACCTGCTGTCGCTGGGTGCGACAGCCCCGGATCTGGTCTTCGAGGTTGACCAGCTGACCCGTGTCGGGTGCCAGCCTGGGGTACCGGGCCGCCACACCCCGCATCGACTCGGCCTGCCGACCATGGCAATCCTGGCAAGACTGCTTCAGTGGCCCGGCCGCCTGACCCCAAAGGGCTTCCCCGCGCGTCAACCACAGCAGCCCGGGGTTGGCAAAGGTATCGGTCTGCAGGCGCTGCACATCCGGCCCGGCAAAGGTCAGGCCGGAGCGCAGCTGGGCTGGCGCCAAGCCTCTGGCCGGTTGCGGCTGGGCCAGCGCCAGGGCGCCCGTGCCCAGTGCAAGGGCCGCGGCCAACCAATGCCAGACCCGACTCATGGCCCAGGCGCCTTGCGCTCGGCCACGTCCATGCGCTGCCGCCATTCACCCGTGACGCCAAGGTCGTCCTGCCACTGCACCACCATGTCGGCCGAGGTTCGGGGGCGCACAAAAAATTCAAAGTAGGGGTTGGCCGCGATGCCAGACGAGGGCTCCACGCGGAACACCTGCTGGCCGTCCAGCGTGCAGGTGAGCCACACCAGCACGTTGCGCGCAATTAGGCGCCCCTGCATGTCCTGCTGGTAGCCGGTGTGCATGGGGTGCTGCACCAGCAGGCGCACCTTGACCACGTCGCCTGCCTGGATCGCTAAGGGCCATTGCAGCCGCGCCAGACTCTGGCTCATGAGGCGTCCACGCAGGCGGATTCAGTCACGATTACCTCGGCAGCTGCATAGCGAAATTGACCGTCTGACAGACGCGCCAGGGCCAGCAATTGCTGACTGCCCGCAAGCCGCACGCGGGTGCTGATCTCTGCCCGGCCCGACCACGGGCCCAAAGAAAAAGCCGCCACCTGCATCACCGGGTTGCGCGAGGACAACAGGTAGATATGGCTCACGTGATCTTGCTCGGTCATGGGGCTGGTCACATCTACCGTAACCGGCACCAGGGTGCCGTTGTCAGCCAGCGCGGCCACGCTCAGGCTGACCCCCTGCTCGCGGACCAGGTTGGCGCCAATCAGGCTCTGCAGCATGTCGGCCACTGTACGCTGCTGGTCAAAACCAATTTGCTGCGCCAGCACCCGGCTCGGGCCACTCAGGGCCCAACCGGCGCCAGCTGCAGAGGCCAGCTGCATCCAGCCCCGTCGCCGCAGCCGAGGTGCGGTCATGGCCGCACCCGGTCCGACTGCATTAGGTAGGCCACGATGTCGTCCAGCCCCTGCTCGGTCAGGATGGTTTTGCCCTGGTAGGCCTGCGCCACATTGGTCAAGCCAGTCAGGCTTAGGTAGGCCGGCATCAAGGTGAGCGGGTTGAAACGCCGGGGGTCCGCGATCCGCTCGCGCACCTCGGGTGCGCTGGCGCGTGCCGACAAACCCTCCAGCGAGGGACCAATGTCACCCCCCACAGGCAGCCCGGGTATCCGGTGGCAAAGGACGCAACCGGAGTCCTGACGCTGCAGCAGCAGCTGGTAGCCGCGCTGGGCTGCCTCGCTGGCAGGAACAGGCTCTGCCCACGCCGCGCCTTGCGCCAAGCAAGCAGCAACAGCCAGGGCCATGGCAACCCGGCGGGCCACGAGTGACCGGTCAACAGGCATGGCAGCTCAAACGATGCGCAGGCCTTCGCGCTGCAGCGGCAACTGGCGCACCGGCTTGCCCCGCGCGGCTGAAATGGCGTTCATGATGCAGGGCGCCACAACGCAGATCGTTGGCTCGCCCACCCCGCCCCAAAAGTCATAGGTCGGGGCGATGACGGTTTCCACCTTGGGCATCTGATACATGCGGGCAATCGGGTAGGTGTCGAAGTTCTTTTCGGTGATGCGACCATTGAGCACGGTGGACTCACTTTGCAAGGAGTCCATGCCATAGGCTACCGAGCCCTCCACCTGGGCCGCGATCTGGTCAGGGTTGAGCGGGTGGCCGCAATTGGTGGCCAGCACCAGCCGGTGCACCTTGACATCATTGCCCTGCACCGACACCTCAGCCACGCCCGCGGTGTAGCTGCCGTAGCCCATGAATTGGGCAATGCCGCGAAACAGTCCCGCCGGCAGCGGTTTGCCCCAACCGGCCTTGTCGGCCGCCGCATTGAGCACGGCCAGGTGTTTGGGGTGTTTGGCCATCAGGGCACGGCGGAACTCCAGCGGATCACGCCCTGCCGCACGCGCCACCTCGTCCATGAAGCATTCCAGGTAAATACCGTTTTGGTTGGTATTGACGCCCCGCCAGGCCCCCACTGGCACATGGGTGTTGCGCATGGCGTACTCGATCATCAGGTTGGGCACGGTATAGCCCAGCTGGGCATCGCCCGCTTCCGCGTAGTAGCCCTGTAACTGGCGTCGGTCACGCCCCTTGTCGATGTTGTGCGGCGACGAGAACGCGTTGATGGACTGGCCACTGACACGCAGGCGCAGCGCATCGAGCTCGCCTTTGTCGGTCAGGCCGGCCTCCAGCCGGCACCAGCCGATGGGACGGAAGAAGTCATGGCTCATGTCTTCCTCACGGCTCCAGATCAGCTTGATCGGCACGCCAGGGAACTGCTTGGCGATGGCCGCGGCCTGGCGCACATAGTCTTGTGCGCCGCCGCGCCGGCCGAAGCCACCGCCCAGCGGCGGGTTGTAGGCCTCGCATTTCTCCAGCGGCAGGCCCGAGACATTGGCCAGCACCGCCAATGCGGCCTCGGCGTTTTGGCTCGACACCCAGACCTCGGCCCGGTCGGCCGTGATGCGGGCGGTGCAGTTCATGGGCTCCATACAGGCATGCGCGACAAAGGGCGTGCCGTACACCGCCTCGACCCGGCGGCTGGCTGCGGCAATGACCTTGGGTGCATCGCCCACATTCGTGTCGGCGAACACATCGTCGGTGGCGGTCAGCCCAGCCTGCAACCGGCTCGCGATCGTGGCGCTGGACTCTTTGGCGTGCACACCCTCGTCCCACACGATGGGCAGCTCCTGCAGGGCCATCTTGGCCCGCCACCAGCTGTCGGCCACCACTGCCACGGTGCGCTCATCCACCCGCACCACCGCCTTGATGCCACGCCGGGCGCTGATGGCTGCGGCCTCAAAACTCACCAGCTTGCCGCCAAATACCGGGCAGTCCATGATGGCCGCGTACTGCATGCCGGGCAGCTGGGTGTCAATGCCATACTGCACCTGGCCATTTACCTTCGCCGCCGTATCCACCCGCTTCATGGGCTTGCCGGCAATGGTCCAGTCCTTGGGCGACTTGAGCACAATGGTTTTGACATCCGGCGGTGCCAGTTTGGCCGCAGCCGCAGCCACCTGGCCGTAACGCAGCTTGCGGCCCGAGGCGCTGTGCTCAATCACACCCTTGCTCACCCGCAACTCCGCCGGGTTGACGCTCCACTCAGCCGCTGCCGCTTGCAGCAGCATGATGCGGGCGGCGGCACCGCCCTGGCGGACATAGTCCTGAGAACCGCGGATGCCACGGCTGCCGCCGGTGGACATGTCACGCCAGACGCGCTTGCGGGCCAGGTTCTGCGCAGGGGTCACGGTCTCGGTGACCACCTTGGCCCAGTCGCACTCCAGTTCTTCGGCCACCAGTTGCGCCAGCCCGGTATGTGTGCCCTGCCCCATCTCGGCCCGCGCCACCCGCACCACGCAGGTGTCGTCGGGGCGCACCACCACCCAGGCGTTGACCTCTTGACCGCCAGCGCTGGGCGCGACCGCGCCCTGGGCCGCTGTGGGCAGATGAAAACCCAGCGCCAGCCCGCCACCCGCTGCACCAGCGCCCACCACGAAATGGCGTCGCGTCAGGCCTTTGGTTAGGGTGCGGGCGCTCATGCTTTTGCTCCTTCCACCTGGCCGCAACCGGCGCCACAGGCCTGGTCAGGGCTCAGGCCCGCCATGTGGATGATCGAGCCCACGCCCTTGCCCGTGCCAGCCGCCAGATGGATGGCGGCCCGCACCCGCTGGTAGGTACCGCAGCGGCAGATATTGGTCATGGCCTCATCGATGTCGGCATCGGTCGGTTTGGGTTTGTCTTGCAGCAGGGCCGCTGCCGCCAGAATCTGGCCGGATTGGCAATAACCGCACTGCGGCACGTCCAAGGCCTTCCAAGCCATTTGCACCGGATGCGAGGAGGTGGGCGACAGCCCCTCGATGGTGACCACCTTGCGGTCCTGCGCCGCCGAGGCCGGGTAGGAACACGAGCGCACCGGCTGGCCGTCTAGGTGAACCGTGCAGGCCCCGCACTGGGCGATACCGCAACCAAACTTGGTACCCGTCATCCCGAGTTGCTCGCGCAACACCCACAACAGGGGCATCTCGGGCTCCACGTCGACCTGATGGTCGCGACCATTGACATTCAAAGACAGCATAAAAGATCTCTCCAAAGTGATTGAGGCAAACAACAGGGGCAGGCGTGACCTTAAGCCGATCATTGACTGCTGTCAAGAGTAAAGCCCCGGGTACGCAAACGCAGTGGCCCTGCAGCAGCTCCGGGAAAACGGCCTTCTTGCAACTGGGCTACAACTAAGCGGTCCCTTTGGCAACCCCGGCAAGCTCAAGCCTGCTAAATTGCTGCGGACGATGTCCCGTTCGTTAAAGCTATGGCCACCGCTGCACGCCCAACCCAAGCAGGCTCGTACCCTTATGCGCGCTGGCAGGCGGGTGCAAAGCCCAAGCTCTACAACCCGCGCCACCCCGAGAGCACCCTGCGCTACTAAACGACTGCCGAACATTTCGAGACTTGGCATGAACTCGCCAGTGCGGGGCAGTTTGATGGGCAGGGTGACCACCACACCCCGTATGGTCAAAAAAT
>BJGT01000149.1 GCA_014190675.1 Comamonadaceae bacterium
GCAACCTAAAATAAACGGTTGGCAGCTACCTCCTGGAGAATGTTCATATGTACGGCGTGTTTGCTCGGTTTGCTCTGATTATTGGTGGTATTTTAATTTTCATCCGTCGTCAAAGTGGAGAGGCCAACTCTCCGGCCTTCGGCGAAAAACCCCGTATTCCCAAGGGAAAGCCCCAAGCCATTCCCACCCTCAAAATGCCGGCTGCCCGCGGCTGGGACAAGGGCCAGCTCCCTGAAGTGGCACCCGGATTGGCCGTCAATGCCTATGCCACTGGTCTGTTGCACCCACGTTGGATCGACGTTCTGCCCAATGGTGATGTGCTGGTGGCCGAAGCCTGTAATCCTGGCGGAAAGCCCAAAGGTATTTTTGACTTCGCTATGAAAAGCATTTTGCGTCGTGCGCGTGCCTTGGGCGTGAGCGCCAATCGCATCACGATATTGCGCGATACCAATGCCGATGGTGTGGCGGATATTCAGCAAACCTTTTTGAAAGATTTAAACCAACCCTTTGGCATGGCCTTGGTGGATGGTCGCTTTTATGTGGGCAATACCAATGGCTTGGTGGTGTTTCCCTACGAAAAAAATGCGCTCAGAATTGAAGGATCAGGTCAACAATTGGCCAGCTTCAAACCGGGTGGACATTGGACCCGCAGCATTATTCCCAGCGTGGACCAACAAAAACTCTACATCGGTGTGGGTTCATCCAACAACATTGCAGAAAACGGCATGGAGGCAGAAGAAGGACGCGCCGCCATCCATGAGTTTGATGTACGAACTCAACAGACACGCATTTTTGCGTCGGGTTTGCGCAACGCTGTCGGCATGGCGTGGGAGCCCATGACTGGGGTATTGTGGACGGTGGTCAATGAACGCGACGGCTTAGGAGACGAAACCCCGCCAGATTACCTGACGTCTGTCAAAGACGGTGGCTTTTACGGTTGGCCGTATTGCTACTGGGATCAAATCGTGGATGACCGCGTGCCCCAAGACAAAGATATGGTGGCAAAAGCCATCACCCCTGATTACGCTCTGGGTGGCCATACCGCCTCGCTGGGTTTGTGCTGGATGCCGCAAGGCACTCTGCCCGGTTTTCCAGACGGTATGGTGATTGGCCAGCATGGTTCATGGAACCGCAGCAAACTAAGCGGCTACCGCGTGATTTTTGTGCCCTTCAGCAACGGTCGCCCCAGCGGCCCCGGACGTGACATCCTTAGTGGATTTTTAGCGCCTGATGAAAAAGTTTCTTATGGCAGACCCGTGGGCGTGGTGATTGGCCCCGATAAAAAATCCTTGCTGATTGCAGATGATGTGGGCGACGTGATTTGGCGCGTCACCGGGCAAAGCTGATCAACCCGTTTTTAGCCGAGATTGTTCATGCATGAGCAATCTCGGTTTAACGAAGCCAGGGGGTCGGCCTACTGCCTCAGGGCTGGCGCACGATCACCGGCTGGACCTGGAACACGTTGGCTGAGTTCACATCTACCGTGACGCGGACCCAGTGCAGCGATGGGCTGCCAAAGGTCTGCAGGCGGGTGAAGTTGGGCAGCAGTTTGGTGGGGCTGTAGAGCGGCTTGTCGACTTTGAAAAAGTGCGTGTCGCCATGCACAAACAGCACCTGGCCGGCAAACTTTTCTGTCTGGGCGGTCAAAGCGGTCATGAAATTACGGTAGCCCAGAAAGTCGGGCAGCGTACTTTCGTCGGCGTCTTCTGTTTCAGGCCAGTCAAAGCCCGGGTCTCCTTGCACGACAAGTACCAAACCACTGGCTTTCTCCTTGGCAGCCAACTCGAAAGCTGACTTCATCCACTCGACATTGGCCGAGTCCCGTTCCAGGTATTCGGCGTTGGCGGCATCACACTGAGCCGCCTTGCGGGCACTCTTGGCAGTGCATTCTTTGGCGTTGAGCACCAGGTTGTTGTTGCTGCCGGGCATGTTGATGCCGACGAATAGGACGCCACCATGCTGAAAGCGCATGTTCTCCACATATTTCTCGCCGAGTTTGCCCTGGCGTTGCAAGGGCATGCGGGTCTGGCCCAGGCTGTCAGTGGTAGGGAACATCACTTTTCGCACGTGGGCCAAACGCTCCAGCGTGTCGTAACCGCCGTTGTTGAGCCGGTGGCAATCGGTCCACTCGTTATCACCGGGCACATACACCACCGGCTTGGCCAGGCTGTCAAACATTTTGAGGGCATCGGTGTAAACATCGTCGGTACATTTAGAGCTGCCGTCCTTGATGTCACCGTCGTAAATCGAAAAAGCAATGTCAGACTGATTGATGCTTTGCAGTACCGCAGGGAGTTTTGCATCGTCGCCAGCTTTTTTGTAGGGCATGTCACCCCAAAGACCAAAAGAGAAAGCACCACTGCCAGGGTTGGCGCTGGCCGGGCCAACCGACACGCCAGCAGCGATGCCAAGCAGCAGGAGGGCGATAGAAAAATTCTTGTTCAACATGCGGGAGCTCCAAAGTAAATACGGCAAAGCAATTTATGCCCAGCACATGACAAAACGGTGACAGTCCAGGGCTCGCCGGCTTCACATTGGTAGCCAGAGCACGATATTTTTCCGTTTGGTTTTGTAGGCCCCCGCGACATGGCAGGGCTTCCCTATTGAGTTGAACTACCACCCCCCAGCACATAAGAAATTCAGACGCGGGCGCACAAATAGGGCGCACTCGATCGGCCACTGGGCCAGGTAACAACCCCCGCCAACAGCCCCACCAACCACGCCCAGCGGCAGGCCCGATAACGGTGGGCGACAAATATGTCGACCCTGCCGGGCGCTGGGCCGCCTGGGTACAATAAACCCTTACTTTCTTATATGGGTACCCATATGAAAACCACCATTGATGTATCGGATGCGCTGTTTAACTCGGCGAAAGAGTTTGCACAGAAAAGTCAAACCACCATGCGCGCTTTGGTGGAAGAAGGCCTGCGCCGGGTCCTCGCCGATTCACAGGCCCAAGCCAAACCTGCCTTCAAACTCAAAGATGCACGGGTTCATGGCAAGGAGATCTTGATGCCAGACCCCCGACACTGGCAGCAACTCGAAGAAGAGCATGTCGCTGCACGCTCGCGCAAGGCTCGGCCTCTAGCGCCATGATCGCCATTGACACCAACGTTTTGATATACGCGCATCGGGCTGAAGCCCCTTTCCACACACAGGCATTTGAGTGCCTGAAGTCTCTGGCTGAAGGAGGCCAGCCCTGGGGAATTCCAGTGAGTTGCCTGCATGAATTTTTAGCAGTCGTCACCAACCCCAAGGTGTTCAGTCCGGCCAGCGGTTTTGACCAGGCGCTCGCGCAAATCGAAGCTTGGCTGGCTTCACCGCAAGCCCACGTGTTGCACAGTGGTTCGCAGCATTGGCGCGTCCTGTCTGAGCTCGCCCGCAAAGCCAAACTGCAAGGTGGACAGTTTCACGACGCACGCATCGCGGCCATCTGCATTGAAAACGGTGTATCGGTCTTGTTGAGCGCAGACCGCGACTTTGGACGGTTCAAAGCCCTGAAAACACGCAATCCGCTGGTGTGACAGTGCGTGGCGCTTGCTTGGCCCCATGCCAGGCGATGACCGCGGCATCGGCCAGCCTCCGCTTGCCAGGCATGGCCAGAGGGCCGGGTTCCTGGTCAGCCAGGCAGGCTCAGGCTAAGTGGCGGCCAACACAAGTGCTGTGGTCGACAAAAAGATCACGGCGGGCCAAACCGGCGCCATTCGGTGATCGGGTCGTCATGGCGCGGGCGGGCGGGGGCGGGCTGTCCGCCCGGGCTATGGCCGGCCAGCGGGATCACAGCGCCGGCGCGGGCAAACAGAGGTAGCCGCCCCAAAGGCGCCGGTACGGTATGCCACTGGCCAGCGGCAAAGCGCTCGCCGCTGTCAAAGTCATACCAGGCCGCGGGCCCAGCCGGCAAATACACACGACGCGTGCTGTCGCCAGGCTGCACCACGGGTGCTACCAACAACGCATCACCGAGCATGAAGTCGTCACAGTCGGCAAAGCAGGCCTCGTCATCCGGAAACTCGTAAAAGGTGGGGCGCAGAATCGGCTGGTGCAGCGCGCTGGCTTGCTCAAACAATTGCCACAGGTAGGGCAGCAGGGTGTAGCGCAGGCGAATCGCTGCGGCCACGTGCACCGTGACCTCGGGGTGCAGCCAGGGCACGTTGGTGGCGCTGCCGGGCTTCCAAGAGTTCATGACCATGCGCGGGTTCAGGCAGCAGGCCTGCACCCATCGCACAAACAGCTCGGGTCCGGGCGACGGCCCGTAAAAACCGCCAACATCATGGCCAATATTGAACAGCCCCGACAGGCTCATCTGCAGCCCAGTGCGGATGTTCCAGCGCAGGTTCTCCCAATTGGTGCTGTTGTCGCCCGACCAGCTTTGCGCATAGCGCTGCACGCCTGGTGGCCCGCCCCGGCTGACGCTGAACACCGGTTCGGACAAAGTTTGCGCAGGCCGGTGCCGGGCCTGCGCCTCGAAGCTGGCCCGCGTCATCAGCAGCGCATGCAGCGGGCGGGCGCGGTGCATGGGCAGCGGCCGGCCAAAGCCCGCACAGCTGGCGCCGTCGTCCATGATGGCGTACTCGTTGTTGTCGTTCCAGGCAGCGTCAATGCCGAAATCCAGCACCTGGCGCTGCAGGCTGGCTTGCCACCAGGCCACCACTGCCGGGTTGGAGAAATCCAGGTGCGCGCCCACACCATCCCAAAACTGCTCCACCACCGGCGCGGCGGTGGCGGCGTCATGGATGAAGCCATCCTGGGCAAGAACTTCATGCCAGGCCGGGTGATCGTCAAGCAGGCAGGGCTTGACATTAGCCACCAGCCGCATGCCAGCCTGGTGGAAGCGCGCATTGAGGGTCTTCGGGTCGGGAAACTTGTCGTGGTTCCAGGTAAACACATAGCGGCGCTT
Source organism: Comamonadaceae bacterium (assembly GCA_014190675.1). GTDB lineage: Bacteria > Pseudomonadota > Gammaproteobacteria > Burkholderiales > Burkholderiaceae_C > Rhodoferax. The sequence continues at coordinate 4,898 of BJGT01000149.1, forward strand.
GCCGCGTGAGGAATAACCCGAGCCGTAATGGAAGGCCGAGCAGGGAATCGCCTCTGACTCAATCCGGTCAATGAAGGTATTGAGCTGTTCTTGAGCATCGGGCGCGTCGGCCAGGCCCATGGCGGTCTGGGCGTAACCGAGCGACCAGCGTGGCGGCAAGTGAGTGCCACCGATCAGGCGCAAAAACTGGGCGATCACCGCAGCTGGCGTGGCGCCCGACATCAGGTAGTAATCAAGGTCGCCGTCGTCAATGTCGACATAGCGGTAAAAGTCGTGGTAATTGTCGTGCTCGCAACCGAGGTCAAAGGTACAGGTGCTCAGTGTGTCGTAATACAACCCGTACCAGTGACCGGTGGGGGCGCGGGTCATCACAAACGGCCAGTGCTTGTAGAGCGGGTCGCCATGCTGCGGGTCGTAGCCGAGCGCATCAAGCGCGATGGTCCGCAGGCGTCGCCCATGCAGATTGAGCGGGCCGGTCTTGTCGCCCAGGCCGTAATAACGATCCGCCCGGTCACGCTGCAGGTAGTGCCGTACTGAGCCGGTGCGCGGGCTATGCAGGTAAGCCGAGCTGTTCCGGTCAGCGAGCAGCGGGCGAGCTTGTCCGTCGTGCCAAGTCAAGGCCAGCGGGTCGAGCCGCACCGTGACCGACAGCGCGCCGGTGGCCAGCGTCAAGCCCTTGGCCGTTTGGCTGAACTGGGCTGAAGGGCGCGAAAAGCCGCTGAGGTCGTCGCGCAGGCGACCCTCCCAGGCCACGTCCTGAACAGAGGCAGCGGTGCCCGTGGCGGCGCTTTGTGGCGCAATCGCCCAGGTGCGTGGTTCCCGGTAACCGGCGCCAGGCCGGTGACGCACCCGTATCAGGGTTGGCTCCAGCACATCCAGCTGAAACTGGGCGCCATCGGGCAGGCTCAAGCGGGCGCCGTGTGCGTCAACAGTGGCAATTTGGGTCGGTCCAAACGGGGTGGTCATGGTTTACAGCCTCTGGCCATTGGCATCAAAACAGTGGAGGTGCGGCGCCGGCAGCGCCAACGCCACGGTGTCACCCGGGCGCAACGCGGTCTGGCCATTGCACACTAGCTCGAACGGAGTGTCGGCGCCAACGTTTCCGCGCAGCACGCTGCTGGCGCCCAACTGCTCGACCTGGGTCACGGTCAGGTGCAGCGGACCGTCACCGGCCAGCGCCGCGTGCTCCGGTCGCACGCCAATGGTGTGGCTGCCGACTGGCAAGACGGGCGCACCGGCCTGGCCTACGACCAGCGCCGCCGGCAAAAAGTTCATGCGGGGGCTGCCGATGAAGCCGGCGACAAAGGTGTTGCAGGGCCGGTTGTAAAGCTCAAGCGGCGCGCCAATCTGCTCCACCCGGCCAGCGCGCAGCACCACAATTTTGTCCGCCAGCGTCATGGCCTCGATCTGGTCGTGCGTGACGTACACCATGGTGGCCCCCAGCCGGGCATGTAGCTCGCGCAACTCGGCGCGCATGGAAACCCGCAGCTCGGCGTCCAAATTGGACAGCGGCTCGTCAAACAGGAAGAGCCTTGGGTCGCGCACGATGGCGCGGCCAATCGCTACCCGTTGTCGCTGACCGCCTGAGAGCTGGGTCGGTTTGCGCTGCAGCAGGTCTTCGAGCCGCAACAAGCGCGCAGCATCCTGCACCTTGGCCTGGATTTGTGGCCGTGGGACCTGCAGGTTCTCCAAACCGAAGGCCATATTGTCGTAAACGCTCATGTGCGGGTAGAGCGCATAGCTCTGGAACACCATGGCACAGCCGCGCTGTGCAGCACCGATGTCATTGACCACCTGCCCGTCGATGCGGATGTCGCCCGCGCTGGGCGTCTCCAAGCCGGCAATCACCCGCAGCAGAGTGGACTTGCCGCAGCCCGAGGGTCCGACAAACACCACAAACTCGCCGTGGCCGACCGCCAGGTCGATGCCGTGCAGCACCGTGGTGCGGTCAAAGGTCTTGACAATGTTGGCAAGTTCAAGTGTGGCCAATGGGGGTACCTCTGGGACAGTTCGGGCTATTTGACACCCGCACTGGCAATGCCGGTGGTGATGTACTTTTGTAAAAAGGCAAACACCAGCGTGATGGGCACCAGGGTGATCACCGTCATCGCCAGCAGATAGTGCCACTGGGTGTTGAGCTCGCCCTGAAAGGAATTGAGCGCCAG
>BJGT01000150.1 GCA_014190675.1 Comamonadaceae bacterium
GTGGTTGGTTTCGAAATATTCCGCACCAAGGGCGCCAGCGACATTACGGTGGCAAGTGGCGTACGGCTGGCAGTGGCCGAGCTGCAGGCACGCTTTACGCAAATCAGCCTGACGCAGGCCATTGACAATGCCGAACCGGTGGCGCAGAACTTTCGCGGCTCGATGGAGTTGCTGTATGAGGGCGCACTGCTCGCCGTGCTGGTGGTGTGGTGGTTTTTGCGCGACTGGCGCGCCACTCTGGTGGCCGCGGCCGCCCTGCCCCTGTCGGTGATCCCGACATTTTTGGGTTTGCAATACTTTGGCTATACGCTCAACACCGTGACCCTGCTGTCGCTGGCCCTGGTGGTGGGGGTGCTGGTGGACGACGCGATTGTCGAGATTGAAAACATCGCACGCCACCTGCGCATGGGCAAGACCCCCTACCAGGCCTCGATGGAGGCGGCCGACGAGATTGGCATGGCCGTCATTGCCACCACTTTTGCGCTGGTGGCGGTGTTTTTGCCCACCGCCTTCATGGCTGGCGTGCCGGGCCTGTTCTTCAAACAATTTGGCTGGACCGCGGTGCTGGCCATCCTGGCCTCGCTGATGGTGGCCAGGCTGCTCACGCCCATGATGGCGGCTTACCTGCTCAAACCCCATGTTCAGCCAAGTTCGGCGGATGGCAGGGCGGCCCCGCTCGGCGAGCCGCCGGACGGCTGGTTGATGGCGCGCTACATGGACACCATGCGCTGGTGCCTGAGACACCGCGGCCTGACCATGCTTGGCTCAGGCCTGTTTTTCGTCGGCTCGATCGCCCTGGTGCCGCTGCTGCCAACCGGCTTTGTGCCAGCCGGAGACCGCGGCCAGACCCAGATCAAGCTCGAGCTGCCCCCAGGCAGCACCCTGGCCGAAACCCGGGCGGTAGCCGAGCAGGCCCGGCTGGCGGCGCTTGCACTGACCGAGGTCAAAAGCGTGTTCAGCTCGATAGGCGGGGGCTCCAGCGGCGACGCCTTTGCTCCCGGCGCAGCCCCAGAAGCCAGGCGCGCCGTGCTGACTCTGAGCACCAGCCACCGCGACGAGCGCAGCATCACCATGGCCGGCATCGAAGCCCAGTTGCGCCGCCAATTGAGCGATATTGCCGGTGCCCGCTTTACCGTTGGCCCGCCCGACACTGGCGTCAAAATGCAACTGGTGCTGCAAAGCGAAGACTCGGTGACGCTGCTCGCCACCGCCCAGGGGGTTGAACGAGAACTGCGCGGCATCAGGGGGGTGGGTAATGTGCAGTCCAGCGCTTCGCTGGTGCGCCCCGAGATCATTGTTCGGCCAGACCCGGCGCGCGCCGCCGACCTCGGGGTGACCGCCGCTGCCATCGGCGAGACGGTGCGGGTGGCCACTGCCGGCGACTATGACACCAGCCTGTCCAAGCTCAACCTGGCCGAGCGTCAGGTGCCGATCCGGGTCAAACTGCCCGACGCGGTGCGCGCCGATCTGGCGGCCCTGGCGCGCCTGAGTGTGCCGGGACGCAACGGACCGGTGCCACTGGGCCATGTCGCCAGCATCAGCATGGACAGCGGGCCGGCTCAGATCGACCGACTCAACCGCAGCCGCAACGTCACCCTTGACGTTGAACTCGGCAGCCGCCAACTCGGCGAGGTCAACGCCGAGGCACGCGCCCTGCCTAGCCTGAAAAACCTGCCGCCGGGGGTGAAAATCGCCGAGCTTGGCGACGCACAGGAGATGAAGGCACTGTTTGCCAGCTTTGGCATCGCCATGCTGATTGGCGTGCTGTGCATTTACGGCGTGCTGGTGCTGCTGTTCAAAGACTTCATGCAACCGGTAACCATTTTGGCGGCCCTGCCGCTGAGCATGGGCGGAGCCTTTGTGGCGCTGCTGTTGACCGGCCGCGCCCTGTCAATGCCCTCGATGATCGGCTTGATCATGCTGATGGGCATCGTCACCAAGAATTCGATTCTGCTGGTGGACTACGCGATTTTGGCGCGCCAGGCCGGCTTGGCGCGCTTTGAGGCGCTGGTGGATGCCTGCCACAAGCGCAGTCGGCCCATCGTCATGACCACCATCGCCATGGGGGCCGGCATGATGCCCCTGGCGCTAGGCTGGGGCGCCGACCCGAGCTTTCGCTCACCCATGGCGATTGCCGTCATCGGTGGGCTGATCACCTCTACGCTGCTTAGCCTGCTGGTGGTGCCCGCGGTGTTCACCTACATCGACGACCTGGAGCACCTGCTGCTGCGCTTCATGCGTTGGCTGCGGCGTACGCCCAGCACAGCGAAACCAGACCCGGCCAGAGCCTGATCGCTGCTGTTGCTGGTACGGTTGTGTCAGCCTCAGCTTGGCTGAGGATCCAAGCAGCCCGGGCTCCCCTTGGCCAGGAGAATGGCGAAGCCGGCGCGGTGAGGGCCCGACCGGTGTGGCCTATTGGCGGATTTTCCGCACCAGGGCGCTGGTGGAATAGCCCTCAACAAAGGGCAGCGCCAGGGCGCGTGCGCCATAGGCCTCTACAAGCCGGGTTTCGGCGAGTTTTTGCATGTCGTAGTCGCCGCCTTTGACCAGGATGTCCGGGCGCACCAGCGCGATGAGCTGCAGTGGCGTGTCTTCGTCAAACCAGCTCACCAGCGTGGTCGAAGCAAGCCCAGCCAAAACCACAGCGCGGTCATCCTCGGGGTTGATCGGACGCTCCGGGCCCTTGCCCAGTCGACGCGCCGAGGCGTCGGTATTTATGGCCACCAGCAGGCTTGCACCCAGTGCGCGGGCTTGCGCCAAATATTGCACATGGCCTCGGTGCAGCACATCAAAAACACCATTGGTAAACACCAGCGGCCGGGGCAGCTCAGTCAGGCGCGAGGTCAGGTCGCGCGGATCGCAAATCTTGTCGTAAAGCGGAGAAAAGGGGCTCAAACCGGTCATTTCTTGCATGCTAACAAAAAACAATAAGCGCCAGGATTCGGCGCTTCGTGTGCCAAAATCATGCCCCCATGGCGACATCCAGATGAGACGGGTTAGTCTTAGCTTTGAACATATTCGCGTCGGCGAGCCTTTGGCTTTCGCTGTCTGGGACGCCAATGGCCTGATGGTTGCGGGTCGCGGACATGTACTGGCCAGCCAGCGTGAATACGATGTCATGCTCAGCAAACGCAACGACCTGTTTGTTGACGCCTTGGAGTACCACCGGTTCAAAGAGGCCTTTGAGCGCCGGCTCAACCAAATGGTCAACAGCAATCAGTCGCTGGACAAGATCAACAGCGCCAAGCTCACTGACATGGGCGCTTTGCTGCTCAAAGATGGGCGCGTTAGCACCGGCTTCAACCAGACGGGCGGCGCCGGCCGGGCACTTGTCACGAGCGCCCAGTTCAGCCAGGCCGCGGCCACCGCGCCAGTGCTCGAAACCCATGTCGACTGGCTGGATTTGATAGACGAGGCCAACAACACCCTGCAAGCTGACACAGCCGAGGTATTTGGTCGCCAGCTCGAGCGCTTGTATGCGCGCGTGGTCCAGCAAAGCAATTCGGGGTCGGACAGCGCCCTGCTGATGCTGGTGTTTCTTTCCTCCAAATCGCCCGAGCAGTACAGCGCTACCCATGCCCTGTTGGTCGCTTTCATCTGCCACATCGCGGCACGCGATGTCTTGAAGTGGTCAGATGCGCAACAGGCAACCCTGGTTAGAGCGGCGCTCACCATGAACATCAGCATGCTCAAGTTACAAGACCGGCTGGCCCAGACAGAGGGCAGGCCGAGCATCGCGCAAAGGAAAGAAATTGCGCAACACGCCGTGAGGTCGGCTGAAAAACTGCGCGCGCTCGGGGTCTCTGATGCTGATTGGCTCGAAACCGTTCGTAACCACCACACCGCGGCTGCCAAACCCTTTTCCACATGTTCGCCAGCCCAAGCCATGGCCCGGCTGATCCAGCGGGTCGATACTTGCACCGCCGGTCTAGCGCCTCGCCGTTCCCGCAAAGCGCGGCAAACCAGTGCCGCACTCAAGTCGACCTACTTCAATGAGGCAAGCCAAGCCGACGAGGCTGGCGTGGCGATTATCAAAGCCATCGGGGCGTATCCACCCGGGTCTTTTGTCCGTTTGGCCAACCATGAAATCGGTGTCGTGATCCGCCGCGGCTCCAATGTCAGTATGCCGCGGGTAGCCGTTTTTCTCAGCTCTGACGGCCAGGCCACCAGCGTACTCAAGACCCGTGAAAGCAGCCTGAGCGAGTACCGCATCGTGGAGGGCTTGGCAGCGACCGACCAAAAGACCGGCGTCAAGCTCGATCAACTCCTCAAACTCAGCAGAATTGCCAACGCCACGCTGGGCGAGTAGTTTGCGACCGTCCGCACTGCTTGCTTTTTTCAGCCAGGCCCAAGTCCATGCATTTAGTTCCATGCCCAGTTAGCTCCCTGTTGCTGGGGCAGCCCACCACTTTCGACCTGTTCAGCCAAGACGGAACACTGCTTGCCAAACAGGGGCATCGGTTTGAAAGCGGCCGGGAGTTGGCTCGCCTGACCAAGGACGGTGCTGATGTTTTCATCAGATTCGAGGATTCCAAGGCCGGCCAAGAAGCTGAAATGAGAAAAATGATGCTGGCCTTGGTCAGTGAACCGGATAACTCGGGCGACAAATCACAGGCAAGCGGGTCTCCTGCCGGGGCCAAGAGCAGGGCTGTCAAAGAAACTAAAAGCGCCGACCAGATTCGCGCTGAACTCGACAGCGAGCCCGATTGGCCCTACCTTCAAGAACAGGCCCATGCGATTCTCAGTAAAAGGACAAATGATTTATTTTTGCGGCAAATCGACCGGCTTGTCGACAAGCTGAGCCACTACAGCCAGGCCAATCCGGATGGGACGCTGCTGGTTTTGATCCACCTGACATCCAAGGATCTGGAACGCTACAGCGCCAACCACGCGGTGTTGGTCAGCGTGCTGTGCAATATTGCAGCCAAGGAAGTTTTGCTTTGGCCAGATGACCTGCGAAAAAAACTTTGCTGCGCTGCCATGACGATGAATGTTGGCATGACAGCCCTGCAGGATCAGCTTGCGCTTCAGCCCAATCCCCTGACCGAACTGCAACGAGAGTCGATTGACCTGCACGCCCACCAAGGCGCAGAATTGCTTGGGACATATGGCCTGCAGGACAAGGAGTGGATTGAGACTGTCAGGGGCCACCACATGCAACCGGCCGGACCGCTGGCCCAACGCAGCCTGGTCGAGCGGTTCAGCCGCCTGATTCAGCGGGCCGACCAGTTCGCAGCGGCGATCTCCCCACGCGCCACGCGCAAACCGATCACGCCAAGCCTTGCCATGAAGGCCCTTTACTTTGATGAACAAAACCAGGTCGACGAAGCCGGGGCTGCGATCATCAAGGCAGTTGGCATTTACTCACCCGGCTCTTATGTGCGGCTGGGGTCGAACGAAACCGCTGTGGTGGTCCGCCGCGGAGCCAACACCGCCAGCCCCTTGGTTGCGGTTGTTCTTAACCGCTACAACCAACCCCACAACGAGCTAACCCTGCGCGACACCTCCAAGCAGGAGTTCCGGGTGCTCAACAACTTAGCGCCACAGGACGTCGGCGCCAGGCTCAATATTCAGCGACTGATGGCGCTGACCAAGACCCGAACGACAGCCTGAGGGCCAGGCCCCGCCCGCAGGTCAAGCCGGTACGATGCCAGCACTGCACCTGCTAATGTGCTAAATTACCGCTCAGTCACAAAGTTACTTACCCGTTTTATGCTTCGTTCCACGCCTTTTCCAGCGCCCAGAGCGCCCGCTTTTCGGGCTGAGCCCTGCTCACCCAGTGCCCAGTCGTGAAACTCGCCATCGTCGGTTCTGGCATTTCAGGCTTGGCCGTGGCCCACAGCCTGAAGGGCCAAGCAGACATCACACTGTTTGAAGCGGCGGACTACTTTGGCGGCCATACCAATACGGTCGAGCTGACCCTAGACGGCCCGAATGGGCCTTTGACGCACGGCGTAGATACCGGCTTTTTGGTCTTCAACGAGCGCACCTACCCTGCACTGCTACGCCTTTTTTCAGAGCTCGCCGTGCCGACTGCGCGCTCAGATATGTCGTTTTCGGTGCAAGTGCCCCAAGCCGGTTTCGGTACGCCCCTGGAATGGAGCGGCGCTTCGCTCAGCAGCGTTTTTTCGCAACGCCGCAACCTGTTTCGCCCGCGTTTTTTGCGGATGTTGCTCGATGTCTTGCGCTTCAACCGCCTGGCTACCGGCCTGGCCAGAACCGGTCAAGAAACCGAGATGATGCAACCCCTGGGCGACTTTTTGCATCAGCATCGTTTCTCCTCAGAGTTTCGGGACTGGTATTTTTTGCCGATGCTGGGCTGTATCTGGAGTTGCCCGACCGACCAAATGCTGCGATTCCCGGTGGCCACGATGGTGCGGTTTTGCCATAACCACGGACTGATTCAGGTAAGCCAGCGGCCGCAGTGGTGGACCGTGCCTGGCGGCGCGCGCCAGTATGTCGAAAAAATCACTACTGGTATCGCCGACAAACGCCTGCGCTGCCCGGTACTGCAGATCCGCCGCGATGCGCTGGGCGTGGTCATCAACACCGACGGCCAGACCGAACGTTTTGACAAAGTGGTGCTGGCCTGCCACAGCGATCAGGCGCTGGCTCTGCTGGGGGATGCCAGCGGGGCCGAGCAACGCACCTTGGGTGCGATCCGCTACCAGGCCAACCGCGCCCTGCTGCATACCGATGTCTCGGTGCTGCCGCGCCAGCGGCGCGCCTGGGCGGCCTGGAACTACGAGCGCGCAGACGCCGGCACTGATGCCAACCAAGTCTGTCTGCACTACCTACTCAATCTGCTGCAGCCACTGCCGTTTGCACAAACCGTGCTGGTCTCACTCAACCCCTTGCGCAAAATCGACCCGAGCCATGTGCATGCCAGCTTTGATTACGCCCATCCGGTTTTCGACCTGGCAGCCATTCGAGCGCAACGCCAGGTTGCGGCCTTGCAGGGGCGGCGGCACAGCTATTTTTGTGGCGCCTGGACTGGTTACGGCTTTCACGAAGACGGGCTCAAGTCTGGCCTGGCGGTGGCCGCACAAATCAAAG
>BJGT01000151.1 GCA_014190675.1 Comamonadaceae bacterium
TTGTCGGCAATGAAGCCGCGCCGGACCTTGTTGGTGCGGGTCAACTCGCCGTCGTCGGCATCCAACTCTTTGTGCAGCACCAAAAAGCGGCTGACCTGGCTGCCAGCGAGCAGAGTGTCGGCGCTGAGGTCGACGTTGACCTTTTCGACGCATTCCTTGATCAATTGATACACCTCTGGCTTTTGCGCCAGATCGGTGTACCCGGCGTAGGGCAGGTTGCGGCGCTCGGCCCAATTGCCCACGGCATCAAAGTCGATGTTGATCATGACGCAGACCTGGTCGCGGCCGTCGCCATAGGCCACTACCTCTTTGATGTGCGGGAAAAACTTGAGTTTGTTCTCGACGTACTTGGGCGCGAACATGGCGCCGTCGTTGGCGCCGCCGCGAATGCGGCCCACGTCTTTCACGCGGTCGATGATCTTGAGGTGACCGTGCGAATCCAAAAAGCCGGCGTCGCTGGTGTGGTACCAGCCGTCTGCGGTCAGCACCTCGGCCGTGGCCTGCGGATTCTTGAAATACTCCTTGAGCAGCCCCGGAGACTTCACCAAAATCTCGCCGTTGTCAGCCACCTTGATCTCGACCCCGGCAATCGGCACGCCAACCGTGTCGGCACGGGCCTGGTGGTCGGGCTGCAGGCAGACAAACACCGCGGTCTCGGTGGAGCCATACAGCTGCTTGAGGTTGATGCCAATTGAGCGGTAGAAGGTGAACAGGTCTGGGCCTATGGCCTCGCCTGCGGTGTAGCCCACGCGCACCCGGCTCAAACCGAGGGTGTTGCGCAGTGGGCCGTAGACCAACAGATTGCCCAGCGCATACAAGAGCCGGTCGGTCAAGCCGACTGGCGCGCCGTCCATCAAGGCCGGGCCAACCCGCTTGGCTAAGGCCATGCAGGCATGAAACAAATGGCGCTTGAGGGTGCCGGCGTCTTCCATGCGAATCATCACGCTGGTCAACAGGCCTTCAAACACCCTGGGCGGGGCAAAGTAATAGGTGGGCCCGACTTCCTTGAGGTCGATTGTCACCGTGGCTGGCGATTCAGGGCAGTTGACCACATAGCCACAGGACAGCCACTGCGCATAGCTGAAGATGTTCTGCCCGATCCAGGCTGGCGGCAAATAGGCCAGCACCTCTTCGCGGTGGGTTAAATGGTCGAACTCGGCGCCAGCACGGGCCCGGTCGAGCAAAGAGTTGTGGGTGTGCACCACGCCCTTGGGGTTGCCGGTGGTGCCTGAGGTAAAGAACATGGCTGCCACATCGTGGGGCTGGGACAGCGCCACCTCACTCTTGACGAAATCCGGGTGCAGCGCGGCGAAGGCCTGGCCGGCCGCCAACAATTCATCTAGCGAGGCCAGACCCGGCTCGTCGTAATTCCGTAATCCGCGCGGGTCATCAAAATAAATATGCGCCAGGCCAGGGCACTGGGCCCGTGCCTCAAGCAGCTTATCGACCTGCTCCTGGTCTTCGGCAAAGGCGAAGGCCACCTCGGCGTTGTTGATTGGGAACACGCACTCTACAGCGGCCGCGTCCTGGTACAGCGGTATCGGCACCGCACCCAGCGACTGCGCGGCCAGCATGGTGGCGTACAGGCGCGGCCGGTTGGCGCCCACCACCACCATGTGCTGCCCCCGACGCAGACCGGCTTGGTGCAGACCGCAGGCCAGGTGCGACACCATGGTGGCGAGATCGGCCCAGCTCAGGGCCTGCCAGATGCCGTATTCTTTTTCGCGCATAGCCGCATCGCCCGGGCGCTGGGCGGCATGCTGAAATAACAATTGAGGGAAAGTGGTCTGCATCCCGTTACCTTGGCTTTTTGTGCGAATGCGCTGCGCGGCACTGCCAGCGTCATGACGCCTAATGATAGGCATCTGTTTGACGCCATGTTGTCGTTTGAACGACAATTTGACACCAATTTGCTAGGTGTTTTCCCTTCGGTTCAACTTACAGCCGCGCGACACCATGAGATCCCGGGCACCCCTGTACCATCGCCAACGCCGCCCCACCGAGGCCGAGACCCATGCCATCCCCTGGATGGCACTGCTCGCGCCGGCCGAGCATGAACGCGCCGCGCAAGACCTAAAAATAGCCGACGCAGACGCCGGTGAGTTTGTGTGCCGTGCGGGCCGCCCCGCCACCTACTGGTTTGGCGTGATCGACGGCCTGCTGAAGATGAGCAGCGACAGCGCGCAGGGACAAACCATGACCTTCACCGGCATCCCGCCAGGGGGTTGGTTTGGCGAGGGTACGGCGCTCAAGCGCGAAAGCTACCGCTACAACATACAGGCCCTGCGCAAAAGCCGGGTTGCAGGCCTGCATGTCGAGACCTTTCACTGGCTGCTAGACAACTCCATTGCCTTCAACCGGTTTGTGATGAACCAGCTCAACGAGCGCCTGGGCCAGTTCATCGCAGCACGCGAGATTGACCGTATGCCCAGTCCGAACCTGCGGGTGGCGCGAAGCTTGGCGGCGCTGTTCAACCCGGTTCTCTACCCCGGTGTGGGCGAGGTGCTTAGCATCACCCAGCAGGAACTCGCCTACTTGGTCGGCCTGTCACGCCAGCGGGTCAACGAGGCCTTAAGCGCTTTGGCCGCAGAGGGCTCGATCCGGATCGAATACGGCGGCCTGCGGGTGCTGGACCTGGGTGCGCTGCGCACGCAGGTGTTTGCAGGCTGAATTCACGGCCAGGTACGGAACATCACATCACCTCAGCAAAGGCGCAGCAAGACAGGCCGCAAGGCTTCCCTGCGCAGGCGCCGCAGAGGCGCGCTACCGCCTTTCTCGCCACACCTTTGGCTACCAGCGCTTTCCATCCCGAGGTAAAGCCTGGCATCAGGGGTGGCGGCTAGAGGTTCAAGCCATGGCTGTTGGCCTCCAGCCATCAACAGCGATTCAGCGCCCAGCCCTTGTAAAATCGGGCTTCAAAGCTCCTGAATTTATAGCAAATGACCCAATCCGACCCGCCCGGAACCGCATCAGCAGCGCCCGTCTTCAGGCGTGCTGCGCCGCCAGCCAATCGGCCGCCGATCCCGGCCGGGCAGACCAATACCGCGGCCATCGGGCCCAACGGCACGCTGAGGCTGAACAAGCGCATGGCCGAACTGGGGCTGGCCTCGCGGCGCGAGGCTGACGACTGGATCGGCAAGGGCTGGGTCAAGGTGAACGGCGTGGTGGCCACCATGGGCATGCAGGTGGCACCCGATGTGCGCATCGAGGTCAGCCCGCAGGCGCAGGGTCAGCAGGCCAACCAGGTCACCATCCTGGTCAACAAGCCCATGGGCATTGTCAGCGGCCAGGCCGAAGACGGCCACCTGCCGGCCATCACGCTGGTGCAGCCGCAAAACCGCTGGGCCGAGGACAACGCGCGCTTTTTCTTTCACCCCAAACAGCTGCAAAGCCTGGTGCCGGCGGGCCGGCTCGACATCGACTCGATTGGCCTGCTGGTGCTCACGCAAGACGGCAGGGTAGCGCGCCAGCTGATTGGCGAAAACTCGGTGATGGAGAAAGAATACCTGGTGCGGGTGGTCTACCTGGGGCTGGACAAGAGCGGCCAAGCCAATGCCGACCCGCAGCCCGGCCAATTGCTGCGCATGGACGACGACGACCCCATCAGCACCAACGTGCAGGCGGTGTTTCCGCCGGCCCTGCTGGTGCGACTGCGACACGGCCTGAGTCTGGACGGCCAAGCGCTCAAAGCAGCGAAGATCAGCTGGCAAAACCCCGAACAGTTGCGCGTGGTGCTGACCGAGGGCAAAAAACGGCAAATCCGGCGCATGTGCGAGCTGGTCGGCCTGAAGGTGGTGGGGCTGAAACGGGTGCGTATCGGCCAGGTGATGCTGGGTAACCTGCCGCTCGGGCAGTGGCGCTACTTGGCGCCGCACGAGCGTTTTTAACCGAGCTTGTCCGCCAGAGTTTGGCGTGCAGGTGGATGCAGTGACGAGTAAGTTTTATCCTGGCTGAGGTGAAAATGGCCGTGAATGCGCCGCCTGCACCCAAACCCTCATGGCCCATCTCGGTTAAAGACCCAGCAAGTCTCAAGGGTATTGCTTTGGCCAGGCTTGCCGGGTTGGCGCTATGACAACAATTGTTTGCCAGAATTTTCTGGTGTCTGCGGCTAAAACACCCATGAAAACATACCTCTTCGCTCTGCTGGCTCTGTCCAGCACCCTGGCCTTTGCCCACAACTGCCCCAATGAAATGAAAGCGATTGACGCCAAACTGGCCACCAAACCGGTGCTGACCGGCCCCGACATGACCAAAGTTCAGGCCATGCGCGCCGAGGGCGAAAAGTTGCACAAAGCCGGCAAACACGACGACTCCATGAAAGCCCTGGGCGAGGCCAAAAAACTGTTGGGTATTTGACCCGCGTCCGCCCATAGCTCCGGCCACGCCGGGGCTGAGCCAGCGCAGGCTCATGGTCGCGAATACCGCCCAGGTGAAGCGGGGCTTGGCGTGGCTTGAAATTACCTCTTTCGCCCATAATTGCCCCCTGTCCGGTTAACCGGCTCAGGCGCTCTAGCGGCGCATTTCGTTTTTTGAGACCACCCATTTCCTATGACCAAGCAAACCCTCTCCTTCCAGGCCGAAGTGGCCCAGCTTCTGCACCTGGTTACCCATTCGCTGTACTCAAACAAAGAAATTTTTTTACGCGAACTGGTATCCAACGCGTCGGATGCCTGCGACAAGCTGCGTTTTGAAGCCATCAATAACAGCGCCCTGTACGAAGACTCGCCCAGCCTCGAGGTGCGGGTGAGTTTTGACAAAGACGCCAAAACCCTCACCATCACCGACAACGGTATCGGTATGAGCCAGCAGGAGGCGATCGACCACCTCGGCACGATTGCCAAGAGCGGAACCAAAGATTTTGTCTCCAAACTCTCGGGCGACCAGAAAACCGATTCGCAGCTGATCGGCCAGTTTGGTGTGGGTTTTTACTCTGGTTTTATCGTGGCTGACAAAATCACAGTGGAGTCTCGCCGTGCTGGTCTGTCGATCGGCGAAGGCGTGCGCTGGGTGAGCGGCGGCGCGGGAGACTTCGAGGTTGAGGCGATTGAGCGCCCCGCCCGCGGCACCAGCGTCACCCTGCACCTGATGGAAGACGCACTGGACTATGCCAGCGCCTGGAAACTCAAAGGCATCATCGGCAAGTACTCCGACCACATCAGCCTGCCGATCCTGATGGAAAAAGAAGAGTGGAAAGACGGCGAGCTGATCAACCCCAGCGACGAAAAAGGCGGCCGCCAACCTGGTGCCATGGTCAAGACCGGGAGCTGGGAGTCCGTCAATAAGGCGAATGCCATCTGGGCCCGGGCCAAGAAAGACATCTCGGCCGAGCAGTACACCGAGTTTTACAAGCAACTCAGCCACGACTTTGAGCCGCCCTTGGCCCACACCCACAACCGGGTCGAGGGCAGCACCGAGTACACCCAGCTGCTGTACATCCCGTCCAAAGCGCCTATGGACCTGTACAACCGCGAAAAATCAGCCGGCATCAAGCTCTATGTCAAACGCGTTTTCATCATGGACGACGCCGAGGCGCTGATGCCCACCTACCTGCGCTTTGTCAAAGGCGTAGTCGATTCGGCCGATCTGCCGCTCAATGTCAGCCGCGAGCTGCTGCAGGAGAGCCGCGACGTGAAGGCCATCCGTGAAGGCTGCACCAAGCGCGTGCTCGGCATGCTTGAAGACCTGGCCCGCCATGACCAGCTGCCTGTGCCCGCCGAGGGCGAGGTCACCGACGTTCTGAGCGCCGAGGACAAGGCCGCGGCTGAAGCCAACGCCGGCAAGTACACCAAGTTTTACAACGAGTTTGGCGCTGTGCTCAAAGAAGGCCTGGGCGAAGACTTCGGCAACAAGGACCGGCTGGCCAAGTTGCTGCGCTTTGCCAGCAGCACCAGCGACACCGTGAGCGTGGGGCTGGCCGACTACAAGGCGCGCATGAAGGAAGGCCAGGAAGCCATCTACTACATCACCGCCGACACCCTGGCCGCCGCCAAGAACAGCCCGCAACTCGAAGTCTTCAAGAAAAAAGGCATTGAGGTGCTGCTGATGACCGACCGGGTGGACGAGTGGGCGTTGAACTACCTGAATGAATTTGACGGCACGCCGATGCAAAGCGTGGCCAAGGGCGCGGTCGACCTGGGCAAACTGCAGGATGAAGCCGAGAAAAAAGCGGCTGAAGAAGCCGCTGAGACCTTCAAGCCTCTGCTGGCTAAGCTCAAAGAGGCGCTCAAAGACAAGGCCGAAGACGTGCGCGTGACCACCCGGCTGGTGGACAGCCCGGCCTGCCTGGTGGTGCAAGACCACGGCATGAGCACCCAGCTGGCGCGCATGCTCAAGCAGGCCGGCCAGAGTGCGCCCGAGGTCAAGCCCGTGCTGGAAGTCAACGCCGAGCACCCGCTGGTGAAAAAACTCGACGGCTCGGTGCACTTCCACGACCTGGCGCACATCCTGTTCGACCAGGCGCTGCTGGCCGAAGGCGGCCTGCCAGCCGACCCAGCAGCCTACGTGAAACGGGTCAACGCGCTGCTGGTGTGATTCGCAAAAAGCCCGTACCAGCAAGCGCCATCCGCCACGCTGGGCCTGGCCTTATTCCGGCTTGATACCAGCGGTCTTGATCACCCGCACCCAGGTGTCGAGTTCAGACTTGACGAAGGTGGTGTAGTGCTTGCTGCCCTGCGGCGGCACGACAAAACCGACCGAAGTCATGCGCTGGCGAATGGTGTCTGACTGCATGGCCTGCGAGATGGCGGCTTCGAGCTTGTCCACCACCGCCTGCGGCGTGCCCTTGGCCACCGACATGCCCGACCAGGACAGGGCCTCAAAACCTTTGTAGCCAGATTCAGAGATGGTTGGCACATCGGGGTAGAGCGGGTTGCGCGCCACACTGCTCACCGCAATGGCCCGCATCTTGCCAGAGCGCACATGGGCCAGCGCCGCATCCTGGTTGATGAACATGGTGGGAATCACACCGGCCAGCAAGTCGATCAGCATGGGGCCGCCGCCCTTGTA
>BJGT01000152.1 GCA_014190675.1 Comamonadaceae bacterium
GGCGGCATGAAGCCGGAGATCGTGGCGACACTGCACAAGGAAATCGCACGCATCGTCAATACGCTGGAGTTCCGCAAGTTCATTTTCGAGAGCGGGCTGGACTACGGGGGCATGACGCCGGCCGACTTCACTGCCAAGGTGCGTTCCGACTATGAACGTTGGGGTCGGGTCATCCGCGAAGCAGGTGTGAAGCTCGACTGACCGGGCCCGTAACACCATGACCCCTTTTCCATCTCGCACGGATGTCGTCATCATCGGTGGCGGCATCATCGGTTGCTCGATCGCCTACCACCTTACAAAACTCGGCATCAAGGATGTGCTGCTGCTGGAGCGCCGGCAACTGACCTGCGGCACCACCTGGCACGCCGCTGGCCTGGTGCCGCAGTTGCGCGCCACGCGTACATTGACGGAACTCGCCAAGTACACGTCGGAGTTGCTCAAGACGCTGGAAGCCGAAACTGGCCAGGCCACCGGATTCAAGCAGAACGGTTCGGTGGCTGTGGCGCTGAACGCGGCGCGTTTTGAGGAATTCAAGCGTACCGGCGCCATGGGCCGTGCCTTTGGTGTGGAGGTGGAGTTCCTCACACCTTCGGATGTGCTCTCCAAATACCCGCTGCTGTCGAACAAGGGCGTGGTCGGCGGGTTGTGGACGCCCAATGACGGGCAGACCAACCCGGTCGACACCACCATGGCGTATGCCAAAGGTGCAAGGCAGGGTGGCGCCCGCATCTTCGAGAACACCGAAGTCAGCGACATCGTGGTGGAGAACGGACGCGCGGTCGGTGTGCGTGTGTTTCACGACGGTGTGGAAGGCGAAGTCCGCGCCCCCACGGTGGTGCTGGCAGCGGGCATGTGGAGCCACTGGATTGCGCGTAAGCATGGAGTCCGACTGGCCCTGCAGGCGGCAGAGCACTTCTACATCGTCACCGAGGCGATGGCGGGTGTGCCTACCAACCTGCCGGTGTTGCGCGTGCCGGATGAATGGGCGTATTACAAGGAAGACGCCGGCAAGCTGCTAGTGGGCGCGTTCGAGCCCGTTGCGAAACCCTGGGCCCTGCAGGGTATCCCCAAGGACTTCTGCTTTGACGAGTTGCCCCAGGACTTCGACCATTTCGAACCGGTGCTCAGCAGGGCGATGGAGCGCGTGCCGATTCTGCAGACCACCGGCATCGCCACCTGGTTCAACGGGCCTGAGAGCTTCACGCCGGATGATCGCTATCTGCTGGGTGAAACCGCCGAGGTGCGCGACCTGTTCGTGGCCTGCGGCTTCAACTCCATCGGCATCCAGAGTTCAGGCGGAGCCGGCAAGGTGCTGGCCCAATGGATTCGCGACCGCCATGTGCCGATCGACCTGCCCGGCATGGAAGTTCGGCGCATGCACCCCTGCCAGGGTACCCGTGCCTACCTGGCCGACCGCACCACTGAGAGCCTGGGCTTGCTGTATGCCATGCACTGGCCATTTCGCCAGGTCGAGACCGCGCGGGGCGCACGGCGCAGCGCGTTTCACGAACGATTGCTGGCGCTTGGTGCATGTATGGGTGAGCTCAGCGGCTGGGAGCGTCCCAACTGGTATGGCGTACCCGGATCACGCCCGCAGTACGCATACAGCTTCGGGCACCAGAACTGGTTCCACAACACCGCCGAAGAATGCCGGGCCGCACGCGACGCGGCCGCCCTGTTCGACCAGTCGTCGATGCCCAAATTCATGGTGCAGGGTCGCGACGCCTGCAAGGTGCTGAACCGCATCTGTACCGCTGATGTCGATGTAGCGCCGGGACGCATCGTGTACACCCAGTGGCTCAACACGCGTGGCGGCATCGAGGCCGACCTCACGCTGACCCGCATCGCCAGTGACCGTTACCTCGTGGTGACGTCGGCGGCGTCCCACATTCGCGATCTCACCTACCTGCAGGAACACATCCCGCCAGATGCTTTTTGCACAGTGACCGATATCACCTCGGGCCTGCCGATGCTGGGCCTGATGGGGCCGAATTCACGCGCCTTGCTGGCGGAGGTCAGCGGCGCCGACCTCAGCAACGGCGCATTCCCATTCGGCACCTCGCAGGAGATCGAGATCGGTTACGCCGTGGTCCGTGCCAGCCGCATCACCTATGTGGGCGAATTGGGCTGGGAAATCTACATCCCGGCCGAATTCGCGCTGCATGTGTTCGACCGCCTGATGCAGGCCGGGCCCGAATATGGCCTGAAACTGGCCGGCTTTCACGCGCTCAACGCCTGTCGCACTGAAAAGGGCTACCGGCATTGGGGCCACGACGTCGGCATCGAGGACACTCCGGTCGAGGCCGGCCTGGCATTTACCTGCGCCTGGGACAAACCCGGGGGGTTTATCGGGCGCGAAGCGGCCCTCGCACAAAAGGAGCAGGGCATATCGCGCAAACGACTGTTGCAGTTCAAGCTCGCCGACCCCAACGAGTTGTTGGTACACGAAGAGCCGATCTTTGCCGACGGACGCGCCGTTGGCGTGGTGACGTCCGGCATGTACGGCCACCGCGTTGCTGCGTCCCTGGGCATGGGGTACGTCAAACTGCTGCAGCCGATCACGCCTGACCTGATCCAGCAGACCCGGTTCGAGATCGGCGTGGGCGACCGTCGCGTTCCAGCGCAGGCGCAACTGGCGGCCTGGTACGACCCGAAGACCGAACGCCCCAAAACCTGAGGAACAGATCCATGAACACGACCACATCCGCCCAAAACGCCAGCCGGCCTGGCACCCTGCGCATCTTCACCGCGCGGCGTATCCACACCATGGACGAGTCGCTGCCGCTGGCCACGGCTGTGGGCGTGATCGACGACCGCATCGTTGCGGTGGGCGACATGGCGTCGATGACGCCGTGGCGCGAAGGACGCGACGTGGTCGTCGACGAACGGCTCAAGGACAGGATCCTCCTGCCCGGGTTCGTCGACAACCATGTGCACCCCTTCCTCGGCGGGTTGATGACACCAACCGAAATTATTGCGCCCGAGGCTTGGCGCATGGAGGGCGGGCGCATCGCACCCGCGGCCAACTCGCCAGAACGCTACCGCGAGTTACTGACCGAACGCCTCGCAGCGCGCACCGACAAGACCGACTGGTTCATCAGCTTTGGTTACCAGCCTTCCGAACACGGCCGCTGGACGCGCGCCGAACTCGATGTGTTGTGCCCAGACCGCCCGGTGGTGTTGTGGCACCGCTCTTTCCATGAGAGCTACCTCAACAGCGTGGCCATCGACAAGCTCGGCATCACCGAAGCCCTGGTGAACGGACACCCGCAGATCGACTTTGCCTCTGGCCACTTCTTCGAGACTGGCAACAAGGTCATGATGGCGCGCCTGCTGCCCTACCTGTTGCGCCCCGACTGGTACCACCGTGGTCTGAACATCACGGCTGGCCTGATGCACCAGGGTGGCATCACGACAGCGGGTGATATGTTGTTTGGCTCGGCGGACCCGGAGTTCGAACTCGCCGCACTGGCAGCCTGCATCGAACAGCCGCAGCGCCCGCTGCGCATCGTGAACATCCTGGAGGCACGCGGCTTCTCGAACCGTGCCGTCGGACGCAAGGTGACGGGCCCGCCGGACGAGTGTCCGCCGTTCGCCGAAGGCCTCAAGGCGATAGAGGTGATGCGTACACGCGGCAGCCGGCGCGTCGTTTTTTCAAAAGCCATCAAGCTGTACGCAGACGGCGCCATGTTCTCGCAGCTGATGCAGATGAACCCGCCCGGTTACATCGATGGCCACCACGGCGAATGGCTGATGGCGCCGCCGGTTCTGGCCAAGGGCGTGGAGGTATTCTGGGATGCCGGGTACCAGATCCACGTGCACGTGAACGGCGACGCCGGTATGGACTCGGTGCTGGCCGCGCTGTCCAGTGCGCAGGAACGCAAGCCGCGTTTCGACCACCGGTTCATGATGCACCATGTCGGGTTTCACACCAACGCGCAGTCGCTTCGCATGGCCGCACTCGGCGCGCATGCGTCGGTCAACCCCTACTTCATCCACGCACTTGCCGATGGTTACGCGAAACTCGGTCTCGGCCAGGAGCGCGCTGACCAGATCGTGCGCGCCGGCTCGCTGGTGCGCAACGGCCTGCGGGTGTCCTTGCACTCCGACTTCATGATGGCTCCAATGGAGCCGCTGATGCTGGCCTGGTGCGCCGCAACCCGCACCACCAAATCCGGCCGGCAGGTGGCGCCGTCGGAGCGGCTGACACTGGAACAGGCCTTGCGCGGCATCACCATCGACGCTGCCTTCGGCCTGAACATGGACCATGAGATCGGGTCCATCGTTGCCGGCAAGAAGGCCGACTTCACGATTCTGGAAGACGACCCCTTCGAGTTGGGGGTAGAACGCCTGAAGGACGTCCGGGTGGCCGGCACGGTATTTGAAGGCGAGGTGCACCTGCTGCCAGTCCCGCTTGCGAGCACGCTGGCGGCCGGCGCGGAATCGGTGCCGGCCGGTTTGCCATTCCAGATGCCAACCAGGGCGCCATCCCGCCCGTCGCTTCGCACCCGCCGTTCTCGCTACCGCCCAGCCCCGAACACGTGTTGCGGGCCCGACGGCGATCCCTGTGTCTTCCTGCGGCAGCTCTCCGGATGGATGCAGGAGCCAGGCTTCCTGCATTCAACCGAGCCGCCCAAGCGACACTGACAGCCGGGCCCGAAGTCGGTCATCACGCCCTGCGCAGACGGACATGGCGGCCTCCAGTTGCGCATGCAGGCGCTGTGGATCGGCAGCCACCAGAGACCCGCCCCGCTGCAACGCGGCCTGGTCGATCAGCGCCGGGTCGTCGGGCAGGTCGGGCAGGCCGAGCACCTCGCACAGGGCGCGAAACCTCGTCTTGCATTCATTTCGTACGCAATCGCTTTGGTGATCGTCTTGGTGAGGCCGAGCCGAGATGTCCGTTATTCCCCTGAAAACGGGAATCTATGCTTCAAATTGGCCTCTAGCCTCCGTACTTATTTAGGGTATAGCTATTGATTCAGGAGTAAGTGGCCTGGACGGTAAATCCCAACCAGACCAATGACCAGCAGCCTGTCAGGGCCTGACGGAGCGACGTCGGGTGCAAGCGGCAGCAGCTCAATGCGGCGGCCGACCTGTTGCAGCAGGTAGCGTTGGCCGGCCAGGTCGGTTAACCAGCCTTTGGCGCGGACGATGCCTGCGGTGGGGTCGCTCAGGCCTTGCAGCAGGGCCTGGGGGTCCAGCGGCGCGCTCAGGGCCAGCAGCTCATTGACAAACCGGTCTGATGCGGGTGCCAGGGGCTGGGCGATTGGCTGCGCTACCCAGCGCGCCAGAGCGTCGCCGGTAGTGGTATCGGGCCCGGTGCTTAAGCCGGCGTGAAAGCCCAGGACCAGTTCCGGCGGCACGCGGGCCTGGTTGGCCGGCACCACTGGCGTGCCAGGCGTGGTCATTGTGGGCAGCCAGGCGTTCAGTTCAGCCAGCGCTGTGGGGCTACATAGTTCGGTTTTGTTGAGAATCAGCAAGTCGGCGTCCAGCAGCTGCTGGCGCACCAAGTCGCCCACATAGGGGTCGGCGCTGCGCTGGCGCACAGTTTCTGCGTCCAGCATCAGCACAATGCCCTCGATGCACAGTCCCGGCAGCAGCCGGGCGGAACGCGCCACGGCCGCCGGCAGGGCCACACCGCTGGTCTCGATCAGGATCAGGTCGGGCGGCGGCTGGCGTTGCAGCATGTCTTGCAACGCGCCGATCAGGTCCGAACCAAAGCTGCAGCAGACGCAGCCGCCGGCTAAGGCCAGCACGCTGCCATCAGCACCTTCGATCAAGTCAGCATCAATGGTGAGTTCGCCAAAATCATTGACCATGACCGCAATGCGCCTGCCGCCGGCGTGGCGCAGCAGGTGGTTCACCAGCGTGGTCTTACCGGCGCCCAGGTAGCCGCCCACGATCAGGGTGGGGGTCAAACCGGTTGTCACCCCGGTTGGGGCGCCTGGAAAACCCGGCCGCCCTGCACGGTGCCCCAAACGCGCACGTCTTTGAGCTGCTCCGGCGGCACAGCGGTGGGGTCGTCGTCGAGCACGCAAAAGTCAGCGCGTTTGCCGCTCTCGATCGAGCCGATTTCGTGGTCAAGCTTGAGCGTGTAGGCCGCGCCCAGCGTGATGGCTTGCAGCGCGTCGGCCACTGAGATGCGCTCGTGGGCGCCCAGCACCCGCCCAGAGGCGGTCAGGCGGTTGACCGCGCACCAGGCGGTGAACAGCGGGCCCAGTGGCGTGACCGGCGCATCGCTGTGGATGGTGAACGGCACGCCGCTGCGCTGGGCGGTGGCGCAAGCGTTCATGCGCTCGGCCCGCTCCGGCCCGACCGTGGTGCTGTAGTGCTGGTCGCCCCAGTAAAAGTGGTGGTTGGCAAACAGGTTGACGCACATGTCCAGCGCCTTCATGCGCCGGAACTGCGCTGCGTCGGCCAACTGGCAGTGCTGCAGGTTGAAGCGGTGGTCACGCGTAGGCACAGCTTTCAGGGCCGCGGCCAGGCAGTCCAGCGCCAGCTCGGTGGCTTCGTCGCCATTGGTGTGGGTGTGCACCTGCACGCCCTGTTGCAATGCCAGGGTATAGCACTCGCGGATGGTCTCTGGCGCGGTGTACCACAGGCCGTTGGGGGCGCCGTTGAAGTAACCTGGCCAGCGCATGCGGGCAGAAAAGCCCTGGATCGAGCCATCTGCCACCACCTTGATGCGGCCCAGGCGCACTGGCTCGGTGCTGCGGCTGCTCAAGGCAACGGCACGCTCCACCGCCTGCGCTGGTGTCATACCGATCAGGCGCAGCAGGGGCACAAGTCGCAGCGGGTAATCGTCTTCTGCAGTGATGTTCAGCAGACTGGCCAACTCAGGCTCAAGCAGGGTGGCGGCCAGGTCGGTGGACGTGGTGACACCGGCGCGTACCGCCAGTTTGCCGAAGGCGCGGATGCCGAATTCATCGCCCGACAGGAAGGATCGATCCAGCCCCACCACGGCAGAGGCGGCCATCATGGCCTCCGGGCCTTTGAGTTCGCCGG
>BJGT01000153.1 GCA_014190675.1 Comamonadaceae bacterium
GGCCAGATCCGGCAGAACAACGAGGCCCTGATCATGGCCGCCGCCGAACGTATTTTTGCCGGCGCCGGCTTTGGCGGCGCCACCATGGCCGCCATTGCCGAGGCGGCCGGCCTGCCCAAGGCCAATCTGCACTATTACTTTGGTAGCAAGCAGGCCCTCTACCGGGCGGTGCTGGCGCGCACGCTGCAAGACTGGTTGGAGCCCACCCGCCGCATCCTGCCTGAGGCCGACCCACGCGCCGCCATCGAGGGCTACATCCGCGACAAGATGGCGCTGTCGGCCCAGCGCCCCCATGCCTCCAAGGTGTTTGCCAACGAGCTGCTGCACGGCGCCCCCGTGCTTGAAGCCCTGCTTGCCACCGAATTGCGAGCGCTGGTGCAAGCCAAGGTGGCGGTGATCAATGGCTGGATCACTGCCGGGCGCATGGCCCCGGTAGACGCCACCCACCTGTTCTTCACCATCTGGGCTGCCACCCAGACCTATGCCGACTTTGACGTACAGGTGCGCGCCGTACTGGGCCGCCCTGAACTCAGCGCTGCCGACCAGCGCCGCGCCACCGAGCATGTGGTGACGCTGCTGCTGCGGGGGTGTGGCTTGTTGACTACGCCCGGCCCTCAAGCCTGAGCTGCCGCCGGCCGAACACCCGCGCCATGCGCATCGATCACATCCCGCAGGCCTGCCGCCTCGCCCACCACCACGTCCCAGGCCCAGGTGCCAAAGCCGCCGTGCTCATTGACGGCTTGTACCCATTGCGCCAGCGCGGCGCGCTTGGCTTGGTCCTGGGGTGAGTCTTCGCCCTTGATCTCCAGCAGGGCCGTCAATGGCGTGTTTGCCTTGGCGGGGTCACTGGCGTGGGTCATGGGCGGGCCTCGCGGCAAGAATAGTTGTCCCAAAGGTTACATCAGCCGGTGACGCCTTTAACGGCGCACGAGTAAGCTGGCAGTGCCAATTCTTATTTTTAAGGGAAAAACCATGATCAAACACGCCATCGTCACGGGGCTGACCGCCCTGTTGGCCCTCTCAGGCGCCGTCCAGGCGCAAGACAACCGCATCGACACCATCCGCTCCGACGCGCCCGAGCTGGCGCCCTACGGCAAGCTGGAGGTAGGTGTCAAAACCCTCAATTTGGTCAATCCGGGGCAGCAGGACATCGTCAAGTTCAAGGCCGGCCAGCCCATGCCGATCTATGACCGGCCGCTGACCGTAGAGGTCTGGTACCCCGCCAAGCTGGCGGCAGGCCAGGCGCCGGCCGGCCAGTACAAGGTGCTGCCGCGTGACGGCAAGACCGAGGTGAAGCTAACCGGCCGCGCCGTGCGCGACGCCCATCCCGATGCCAGCACCGGCCCCTACCCGCTGCTGATCATCTCGCACGGCTACCCCGGCAACCGCTTTTTACTGAGCCACCTGGGTGAAAACCTGGCCAGCAAGGGCTATGTGGTGGCCTCGATCGACCACACCGACAGCACTTACGACAACCAAACTGCCTTTGGCAGCACCCTGCTCAACCGTCCGTTGGACCAGCTGTTTGTGCTCAATGAAATGGCGCGCCTGGGCGCCAGTGACCCATCCGGCACGCTCAATGGCATGGTCAACGCAGACCAAACTGGCTTGATCGGTTACTCCATGGGCGGCTACGGCGTGGTTAACACCATTGGCGGCGGGTTTACTGCGGCCAGCGTGGGTTTCAGCTGGGGCACGCCCAACGGTGCCCTTGCCGTACGCCAGGCTGGCAACCCGTCCCATGCTGCGTCCATAGACCCGCGCGTCAAGGCGGCGGTGGCCTTTGCCCCCTGGGGCTGGAACGCCGGCTTTTGGGATGCCGCCGGTCTGGCCAGCATCAAGACCCCGGTGTTTTATGTGGCGGGCAGTGTGGACAGCACCTCGGGCTACGCACCGGGCGTGCGCAACATTTATGAGGGCAGCGTTAACGCGCCGCGCTACCTGCTGACTTTTGAAAACGCCGGCCACAATGCGGCCGCGCCGATGCCCGCACCGAAGGAAATGCAGACGCTCAAATGCGGCGATGGCTCCTGGGGCTGCGGCGAGCATTACACCGATGCGGTGTGGGACAACGTGCGCATGAACAATATTGCGCAGCACTTTGTCACCGCCTTTCTGGCCAAGCATCTCAAGAGCGACGCCACCATGGACAGCTATCTGAACCTGGTAGAGAACGCGCAAGACGGCAAATGGTCGGCCGAGGCCAACGGCACGCTGAAAAGCGACCACACCTACTGGAGAGGCTTTCGCCGCAATACTGCTGTGGGCCTGAAGCTGGAGCAGCGCAAGCCCTGAGGGCGCAGGCCCGGCACGCCATCAAAGGCCTGGCGCACGGCGGCAAACAGTTCGAGCACAAAACGGGTGCGGTTGTCAAAGCTGCCGCCGTAGGCGTCGCTGCGCTGGTTCGCAATAGGCGACAAAAACTCGTGCAGCAGGTAGCCGTGGGCGGCATACAACTCCACCGCCTCGATACCCATGCGATGCGCGCGCCTGGCAGCCAACACAAAGGCCTCGCGAATGTCAGCCATCGCCGCCAGGCTCAGCTCGGCCGGGGGCGGCTCACCGGGCAATTGCGCCAGCGCCGACGGGCCCACTGGCACCCAGCCGCCCGCTTCTGCGCCCAGCAACTGGCCGCTGGACAGGACATCTTCGGCCGGCTCCTCGCGCGAACAGCGGTCTTCTGCCCGCGAACACATCGGGTGGAACCCACAGCCCGAGGGCGGGTTGGCGAAGATCTCGCGCACCGGGGCGATCTCGACCAGCCGCCCCGCATACATCACGCCCACCACGTGGGCGAACTGCGCCATCAGCCCCATGTCATGGCCGACCAGGATGATGGATGCGCCGATGTCCTTCTGCGCATGGACCAGGGTCTGCATAACCTGCTTCTGCACGATCACGTCGAGCGCACTGGTCGGCTCGCCGGCCAGGATGACCTGTGGCGACAGGGCGATGCCTCCGTCGCTTCGGGGGCCCGTGCTTGCTTGTGGTGACGATTTCGCAAGTCAGGACGCGTGCAGCGTGGATTGATATACACCGCAAATCAAAACCGAGAGTTATAATTTGCGTGGTGAAAATCCCCAGAACATCCCTTGAATCCCAAATTCGGGCTGCCTTGCTGCGGGCACCGGCGGTGGTGCTGCTCGGGCCACGCCAGGTGGGGAAAACCACGCTGGCCAAAAAAATCGCCATGGAGACCCCTGGCGCGGTGTACCTCGACCTTGAGAAAGCGGCTGACCTGCGCAAGCTGGACGACGCGGGCAGCTTCCTGCGCGGCCAGGCCAGCAGTTTGATGGTGATCGACGAAGTGCACCGCGCCCCGGGGCTGTTTGCGGAGTTGCGCTCGGTGATTGATGAGCGGCGTGAGCAGGGCGCACGGTCTGGGCAATTTCTGCTGTTGGGGTCGGCGTCGCTGGATCTGGTTCAGCATGCGTCCGAGACGCTGGCCGGGCGGGTCGCCTACCTGAGCATGTCACCCATCATGCAAACGGAGGCGCAAGCCGTGGGGCTGGCACAAGACCACCTGTGGCTCAGAGGCGGCTTCCCTGACAGCCTGACGGCACCCGACAACGTGGCCAGTCTGCGATGGCGCACCGACTTTATCCGCAGCTATCTGGAGCGTGACGTGCCCATGTTCGCACCCCGCATGCCCGCCGCGCTGATCGGCCGGCTGTGGACCATGCTGGCGCATTTGCAGGGCACGCCGCTCAACAGTGCGCGACTGGCGCAAAGCCTGGGGGTGTCGGCACCCATGATCAACCGCTACATTGACCTGCTGGTCGACCTGATGCTGGTGCGCAGGCTGCGGCCATGGAGCGGTAACGTGGGCAAGCGGCTGGTGAAAGCCCCCAAAATTTATGTTCGAGATTGCGGGCTGGTACATGCCTTGCTTGAAATCGAAACCAGCGCACAACTGCTGGGCCACCCGGTTGCCGGGGCCAGTTGGGAAGGGCTGGTCATTGAAAACCTGGTGGACGCGGCAGGCGCTGACCGCACCCCGATTTATTATCGGACGCAAGAGGGTGCCGAGCTGGATCTGGTGTTTGAACGCGCGGGCCAACCCTTTGTGGCTATTGAGATCAAGCGGTCCACCGCGCCCCGTATCGAGCCTGGTTTTGGCAAAGCCTGTGTCGCCCTGGCGGTAGCCCACCGTCTGGTGGTTTATGGGGGCGATGAGGCCTATGACACGCGCTATGGTGCGCGGGTGATGTCATTGCCGCAGGCCGTGCAGACGGTTAGGGAACTCCTGAATCAATAGCAGCTTGTTCCTATCTGACGCGGATGCCCGCAGCAACCTCTGACGCGGCCGGGGAACTGTAGTGGCCTGAAACGCCTGGATTGGGTGCCCGGATCGGGTGATGTGCCGTCGGGCTGTGATGCCCAGACGCCAGGCGAGTCCTTGACCGTACACAAAGAGGCTTTTTCGGCTACGGCCTCTGGGTGAGTCCTGACTTGGGCAGCCTCGCACTGCATGAAGTAGCACAGCCGCTTTGGCACCGACAACACCCACTGGCGCACCGGCAGACGCGGAGAAACATACTCGCTCGGGTGTGCTGCTGCCTCCACCATGCGCCGAGTGTTGCACGAAGGGCAAAGCCGTGGGCAAAGATGCCGCACTGCAGATATTTGCGAAACGCCTGGCAAACATAGGCCTTGGAGGTGTGGTGGTCACCCTGGCCGATTGAGTTGTCCTGCGCTGGCCAAGTCAAGCCAGGTCTCCAAGTGCTGGGAAATGGTTTGGTAGAGCGGCGTGCGCTCGGGGTGGCGCGGGTTGTAGCTGCTTGTGAGCCCGGGCGACCTGGGTGAGATCTGGAAGCCGCTCGTATTTCTCTACCTCGTCCAGCGCAGGCACGCACACGGGCAACGGCGTTTCGGCATGCACCCGCACTCGGGCATCGCGACGCTGACCCCCTGATCGAAGGCGACGTGGGTTACGAAGACACGACCGGCAAGAAGGGCGTACTGCCCGTCGGTGGCGTGGAGTGGATGCACGGCGTGCCTCAGTAGACATGGGTCCGCAGGTGCCATGGGTTCAATCATGGCAGGCCGGTGCGTGCCGAGTTGGCTGCCAGAACGGCAGCAATGGCACCCACGCCCCAGGTCAGGATAGGCTACCGCTTGCGCAATTCAGGGACTGGGTGACGAGCAAATGCGCGGTGAAATAGCGGGCATTGCCCTCAGAGCCCACTTCGCTCCCATTCACCTCGCTCAATCACGGACCAATGGCCACTGGCGCGCAGTGTGCACCAAGGCCAGCATCCACACGGATTCGCCGCTGACTTCATACACTAGGCGATAGCTTTCATGCGGCACCAGCTCGCGGGTTCCTTGAATTTTTCCCGGCCGCCCCAGCTTCGGGTGATCGGTAAGCCTGGCGGCCGCATCACTGAAAAGCTCATCCATGCGGACGGCCGCTCGCGGGTTGTCGGCTGCGATGTAGTCCCAAACATCAGCGCGATCCTGCAGCGCTTCAGGCGTCCAAATGACCCTCACTCCTGGTTCGCCACGACTGCACGCCGAGCGGCGAACTTGGCTTCAACCTCATCATCTGAGTGGCCGACACCGGCACGCATCGAGGCACGACCGGCATCAACCTTGCGGCCCAGGAACTCGTCATATTCCCTAGTCTCCCGCTGACGCTGGACGAACTCGCGCATCAACTCGCGCAGGACCTGCGAAGCCGGCCTGTGGGCGGCCTCCGCTTCGGCCATGAACTCGGCGCGTAACTCAGGCTCCAGCTTCATCGTGAAAACGGCTTCTTTGGACATGGTGCAGCCCCTGTAAAAAGTACTTCTGAAGTATATACCTATTCAGTACCCCACGGCAACCGTGCACCACGCAAACTGCCTGGGGGCGCCGCCGGGGCGATCACGCGGCTTGTGAGCCCGGGCGACCTGGGTGAGATCTGGAAGCCGCTCGTATTTCTCTACCTCGTCCAGCGCAGGCACGCACACGGGCAACGGCGTTTCGGCATGCACCCGCACTCGGGCATCGCGACGCTGACCCCCTGATCGAAGGCGACACGGCCTTCGTGCTGGGTTCGGCGGTCAAGCATCCGCACGACCTGGTGCTGGGTCACTACTCGGTGCACACGAGCCAGGCAGCGCTCGCAGAGGCCGAGATTCGGCGCATCGGGTTGTGAATGGCGACTTTACCGCAGCCAGCGTGGGGTTTAGCTGGGGCGCGCCCATGCCTGCGCCCAAAGAAATGCAGACGCTCAAATGCGGCGATGGCTCCTGGGGCTGCGGCGAGCATTACACCGATGCGGTGTGGGACAACGTGCGCATGAACAATATTGCGCAGCACTTTGTCACCGCCTTTCTGGCCAAGCATCTCAAGAGCGACGCCACCATGGACAGCTATCTGAACCTGGTAGAGAACGCGCAAGACGGCAAATGGTCGGCCGAGGCCAACGGCACGCTGAAAAGCGACCACACCTACTGGAGAGGCTTTCGCCGCAATACTGCTGTGGGCCTGAAGCTGGAGCAGCGCAAGCCCTGAGGGCGCAGGCCTCAGCGCATGCCGACCGACACCCTGCCAAACACCGCCTGCGCCTCGCGCGGCAGGCAGCGCCAGTAGGCCGGGGTGGCCGTCACGGTGCCGCCTAGCGCGGCGGCGGCCTGCCAGCCCCAGCGTGGCTGATACAAGAACGCGCGGGCCAGGGCAATCAGGTCAGCGTCGCCAGCCTGCAAAATAGCTTCGGCCTGCGCTGGCTCGGTGATCAGGCCCACAGCGGTTGTCAGCATGCCACTAGCCTGTCGGATGGCCCGGGCGAAGGGCACCTGGTAGCCTGGGCCAAGGGTGATTTTTTGTTGGGGCGACACGCCGCCAGACGACATATGAATGAAGTCGCAGCCCAGCGCCTTGAGGCGCAGCGCCAACTCGGTGCTTTGCGCCAGGTCCCAGCCGCCCTCGACCCAATCGCTGGCCGAGAGGCGCAGGCCCAGCACGCCATCAAAGGCCTGGCGCAC
>BJGT01000154.1 GCA_014190675.1 Comamonadaceae bacterium
CAAGTCGTAGGCCCTACAGCCAAAATTCAAATACGCCTACCCCATCAGAACCCAATCCATGTCACCACGGCCTAGGGGATCGTGTTCACCGGGCGCTGCGAATGCTTGCGCTGGCTTGATCAGCAATTTTGTTGGTGTTAGTTGCAGCTTTTGACTTAGCCGATTGGCTTTTTGTCTTTGGCAGGGGCAGTCAAAACGCCCGTGTTTTTCTAGAAATTCGCTAGCATGGATTTTTTGCCTAAACGATGCCGCTGGGTGGGCTGACTCAGACGCACCAGCCGCCCCGGCCGGGCGTCGGTAACTTTGCCATCACGGGCCACCGCCTGCCCGGCGACCCAGGTGCCTACATAGCCCTGGGCAGTTTGCAAAAAGCGTTTGCCGCCGGCAGGCAGGTCGCGCACCAGCTGGGGCAGGTTCAGCCGCAGCCGGGCCGGGTCAATCACGTTCAGGTCGGCGCGCAGGCCCAGTGCCAGCCGGCCACGGTCGCTCAGGCCCAGGTACTGGGCGTTGCGCAAGCTCATCATTGCCACCGCTTGCGCCAGCGGCAGTCGGTCATGGGTGCGGCCCAGCACCCAATGGCTGAGCATGAAAGTTGAGAAGCTGGCGTCGCAGATGGTGCCCACATGGGCGCCGGCGTCGCCCAGGCCGAACAGGGCGCGTGGGTGCATCAGCATCTGGCGCACCGTGTCGAGCGAGCCCTGGTTGTAATTGAAGATCGGGAAGTACACCAAGCCACCACCGTCGCCCGCGCTGAAATGGTCGTAAAGGGCCTCCATCGCACTGCAGCCGCGCTGCTTGGCCAGCACCAGAAAGCTTTGCATCACATCGGGCTCGTAATTTAGCGTAGCGTCCAGCGGGAACATGCGCCCGGCAATCTGCTCGATGCGCGCCAGCAGCAGGTCCACCAGCGGCGGAATCGGCGTGCCGTCACCCGCCAGACGATCGGACTTCTCCCCAAGAATTTGGGCTTTTCGTGCTGCAACCCGCATGGCGGCTGCCCGCTCTGCTATCGGAAGTGAAGCAATCTCCTTGTAACCTGGGAAGCCCATGAAGGGGTGAAAGCTGGCCTCCAGCCCGATGATGACGCCGATGCCGCGCGCCGCGGTTTGCAGGTACAGCGGCAAGCCCTGCGCCACCGCGGCTTCGACCCGCGCCTGTATGGCCAGGTACTGCTCGCCGCCCGGGTCGCGCTGCAGCCAGGTCATGGACAGGGGCCGACCGCTGACACGGGCCAGTTGCTCTACCAATTCAAATTCGGCGTCAAAGCCCCCGGGGCCCTGCATCAGGTCAAAGTCGCTCACCACTTGCACCACGCCATGCTGGCGGCCTTCAAAGGCCTGGGCCAGGCCGCAGAGTTCGGCCGCGTTGGCTATCGAGGCCGGTGTGTCGTGCCCTTCCGCCGTGCGGTGGTTGTCTGAGCGCCCGGTGGAGAAGCCGGCTGCTCCAGCGTCCAGCGCCGCTTTGAGCAGCTCGCGCATGGCGGCAATGTCGTCAGGGGTGGCGACTTCTCGTGCTTCGGCCCGCGCGCCCATCACGCGCATGCGCAGCGGGTCGTGCGGCACCATGGCCAGGTAGTCCAGGCTGTGCGGCATGGCGTCCAGCGCGTTCATGTACTCGCCAAAGCTGTCCCAGGCGAAGCGCACACCTTCTTTCAGGGCTGCGCCGGGAATGTCTTCCACACCCTCCATCAGCTTGATCAGCCGGTCCTCACTGCCCGGGCGCAGCGGTGCAAAGCCGACGCCGCAATTGCCCATCACGATTGTGGTCACGCCGTGGTGAATGCTGGGGCTGAAGGTGGCGTCCCAGGTGGCTTGTCCGTCGTAGTGCGTGTGGATGTCAACAAAGCCTGGCGTGACCCAGGCGCCGCTCGCGTCCACCGTTTCCCGCGCCGCCTGCGTGATGCTGCCGATCTCGACGATGCGGCCATCCTGCACGCCCAGGTCGGCACTGTAGGGCGCCGCGCCGGTGCCGTCCACCAGGGCGCCGCCCCGGATCAACAGGTCAAGCATGGTGTGCCCCTGGGTTGTGCTGCCGGTCGCTGCGACGCCACAGCAGAGCCAACCCCATGCCGCTGACGATGTGCCAGATGCCCCACAGGCTGGCGATCACCACCATGCCCAGGTCTGAATTAAATTGCACGGCGATGATGCCCAGCGCCAGGCCGGCGTTTTGCATGCCGCCTTCGATCATCACGGCGCGGCGGTCGGCCACGCTCAGTCCCATGGCGCGGCTGGTGGCCCAGCCAAAAAACAGGCCACTGGCGTTGTGAGCGATCACCAGCGCCAGCGTGGGCAGCAGACCCAGCGTCAGTAACTGGCGTTCCTTGATCAGCCCCAGCACAATGAAGGCCAGCAGGGCCAGCAGTGAAAAATGCCCCAGGGGTTTGCGGATGCGCGCTGTGAGCGCCGGCTGGCTGTGGCCCAGCGCCAGGCCCGCCGCCATGGGCAGTGCCAGCAGAAGAAACAGGCTGACCCAAATGCCCGATGGGTCAATGGCCAGCACTTTGAGCCAGCTCGCGGTGG
The DNA here is from genome assembly GCA_014190675.1 of Comamonadaceae bacterium. GTDB lineage: Bacteria > Pseudomonadota > Gammaproteobacteria > Burkholderiales > Burkholderiaceae_C > Rhodoferax. Next base: position 2,523 of record BJGT01000154.1, read on the forward strand.
CCGGGTTGCTGGCCACCATCCAGCTGAAGTTGAAAGGTGTGGCCACCAGCGCAATCAGGCTGGCCACGGCCGACACGCTGACCGACAGCGCCGTGTTACCCCGCCCAAAGTGCGTCACCACATTGCTCAAACTGCCCCCGGGGCAGGCCGCCACCAGGATCATGGCCACCTCGATGTTGGGCGGCAGGTCCAGCGCCAGCGTGGCCAGCCAGGTGCCGACCGGCAGCAAAATGAACTGCGGTATCAGCCCGCCGATCACCGCCTTGGGGCTTTGGGCCACCCGCCGAAAATCATCTGGCTTGAGCTCCAGGGCCACGGCAAACACCATGGTGGCCAGCACCAGGCTCAGGATCAGCTGTTGTGGGGTCATGGGAGTTTGGCCTTGGACGTAATCAGTGGGGTCGGGGCTCGGCTTCCCGCTGCAACAGGGGCTTGCAATCGATGCTCATTGAAAAGGTGCGAGTGGCGCCTGGTGCCAGCCGCATGCTGCCTGGCTTATCCGCCAGCTCGCCGTCCCAACCCACGGGCCGCGGGTGGCCCGCCCAAGGCTCAACACAGACAAAGGGTGCGCCTGGCTTGGTCCACAGGCCCAGTTGGGGGCAGCAGGTCCATCGCAGGTTCAGCAGCGGCCCCAGGTCGTCGGCCAGTGCCAGGCCCTGGCTTTGTACCGGATCCAGGACCAATGCACCATGTTCGAACAGGTGGTCTGACAGACGCAGGCGTCGGTCATGCAGAGGAAGGGGGGTGTCGGTCACCTGCATCTGGCCGCCACGCGTCACCGTTTTCACCTTGGACGGCTCGGCTTGTTCAAAGATGAGATGGTGCTCTGCGCGTGGCCGGCCGGCCATGGGCCAACGCAGGGCAGGATGAAAGCCAAAGCTTGCCGACAGAGGCTGGGAGCCTGTGTTGCTCAGCCTGACTTCTGTGCACAGGCTGCCCGTGCTTAGCCTGTGCTCGATCAGCAGCGTAAAGTCGAAAGGGTAGTGTTCACGTGTGGCCGTGCTTGCCTTCAGCGCTAGTGTGACGCGGTCGGGCGCCACGTCCAAAACCTCAAATAGGCTGGTCCTGGCAAACCCATGGGAGGCCATCGCATACGGTTGGCCTTGACACTGGACCCTATCCAAAGCCACAGGGCCGATGATGGGAAACAACACGGGCGCGCTGTAATCCCACCAGGCTGAGTCACCATGCCAGATCAGCTCGGTGCCGCTCGCCGTACGCAGGGACTTGATTTCCGCGCCTCTGAGGGCGACCCGTACTGACAGACCTGCAGACTGTAATGAAATGGCGTCCATGGTGCGTTCCATATCGCCATCATAAGGGCCAGCAGATCAGGGTTTTACGCCGGCGCGGTAGGCTTTCTCTGCAGCCGCCAGTGCCTCTGCGGATGCCCGTATGGTCAAGAAATCCGAAAAGCCTGCCGGCACAGACTCTGCTAAACCGGGCTTACGGTAAGGCGCAAGCGCTATCGGGCCAGGCGTGGAACTGGACACGCCAAGGACACCGTAGGCTTCGCGCCCATGGCCGACGCGCTAATTCCCCCGGTAGGCATGGACGATGCGGGCCCAGGACTGCACGATCGGCTTCCAGGTTGCATGCAGTTGCCCCTGTGCGGTGCCTACTTCCAACTTCACTTCTTCCAGACCGAGTCCGCTTTCTTCCACCACGTCGGGGGCGTCATCCAACCAGCTGGAAAATATGGCCCCGTCGACCTCGGGGTGGAACTGCACGCCGTAGGCGTTTTGACCGACACGAAAGGCCTGCACCGGGCAATTGGCACTGCTGGCCAAAATCGTTGCATGTTCTGGCAGCGCAGCGATGTAGTCTTGATGCCATTGGCAGGCAACCACCTTGGTGCGCGCAATTGGCCCAAACAACAGGTCGCCAGCGGCCGCATCATGGACGTCAAAAGCGTAAACGCCCAACTCCGAGACCGGAGCCCGGGTTACAAGCCCGCCGATGGCGGTCGCCAGCATTTGCCCGCCCAGACAGATTCCCAGCACAGGCATATCCTGTTCGACACAGCTTGCCATCAAAGCGCGCTCATCACACAGCCATGGGTGGACGGCGTCGTCGTTAGCCCCCATGGATCCCCCCATTACCAGCAGACCCGCGATGTGGGGTGGAGCCTTCGACGGTATCTTGTCGCCGCGAAAGGGATGCAACACCTCCAAGGCCACGCCCGACGCGGCCAGCCATCGGCCGACCCAACTCGGTGGGCCGGTTTCTTCGTGTTGGATGACCAGGATTGTTGAAACCATTTGAACGCCAGAAAGATGCTTTGTGAGGCGGCTGTTACGTTATATAACTCTTGGGGTGTCCAAGCACCTGAGGTGCTCTAGTCTATGAATTTTACGGGGTTGAAGAGACAGTTTGCGCTCAGTTGGGCCGTGCATGCTGGTGGGCAGTGGGCAGTGGGCAGTGCAGCGCTCAGCGGCCTGTGATATGTGCAGCGGGATTGCATGTGCAGTTTTGGGGCGGTGGAGTTGGTGTTGAGGTCAGAGACTAGGGCAGGGCGCTCGGTTCGTGTCCAACGGACGCTGTGATGGCCTGCGGTGGGTTGGCATCAGTGATTCTCTTGTCGCATGTCTTCGGTTTCGGGTGAGCTACATGGCCCATGCTTAGCGGCGGTGGCAGTAGAAGCAATGGCGTTAATCAGGAAGTTGGCGCAGACGGGTTTTTCGGGTGCGCAGGGTCAGTCAAAAGTCACCGCCTGGGTCAAGTCTGCACCGGTGCCAAAAATCGGAAACCTTCAAGGAGTTTGAACCTTGAAAATTAAACAGGAATGAGAAAAAGAGATCTAAATCGGCACCAAATAAAATTAATCGCTAAAGTCTCGCCAGTATTGGCCTTCACTAAAAATGAACGCGGTTTAAGCGAAGGCTATCGATTACTCCTATATCAATTCGCAGGAACCTAATATGCAATCTGACGAAGTGGCGCGGCGCGCCTATTGGACACAGCAGCTCGAAGAGGCTTACGCATTTATGTTTGAAAGCATCCTGCCCTACCCGGTAGTGGAATGCGGTGAGCCGTTTGTATCGTTGCGCGAGGTGGCAGCTCAGGCCGATGTAGTGGTCGCGTTTTCGTCACTCAAGCATGTCAACGACCTAGACCGGCTGTTTTATTTGCGTGAAGGTCAAATCCCCAATTTTCTGGGCGCGGCCAAAAAAATGAATGAACTGGGCTGGGTGCTACGCGTCGAGGATGGCTATCGCACCCGGGAAATTCAGAAGTACCTCGGCCTGACGCCGAAGGTGTTCGATGCCGTGCTCCAGCGCGTGATGTGGGAACTAGGTGGCAAGGTTCCGAGTCCGGAGTTCATGTTCCGCCGCTGTAGCGCGTTGGTAGCGACGGTGCCTAAATTCGCGACTCACATGTCCGGTAGTGCGATCGACATCTCGGTGATGAGTCGACATGACCCTGCGCTCGAAGTCGACCGCGGTGGTCCGTATATCGAACTATCGGAACTAACGCCGATGAACTCCCCGTTTGTCTCGGCCTTAGGGCTGAGGCATCGTAAAAAAATCACCGCATTGATGCGCGACTATGGTTTTGTCGAGTACCCGTGGGAGTTCTGGCACTATTCCAGCGGCGATGCCTACGACCAGTTTCTACGAAAGACCGGCAAGCCGGCAATCTATGGTGCCGTCGACTGGGATCCGGTCAAGAACGTTGTCACGCCCATGGCTGACGCCACTACGCCCCTCAACAGCGAAGAGGAAATCCGCACAGAAATTGAAGCAGCGCTGCAACGTCTGGCGAAGTAAACACCAGTTGCCTTTGTTCTGCGGACCTGCCTAGTCTTTGGGCTCTGTCGAAGTAACCATAAACGACAATTCCTGGGCATGCTTGATTTCCGCCAAAGTTTGATCAGAAGCACCTCGGACAAGGTTCTCAAACGCTTGTACTATCCGCCGCAAGTCATGCTGCTATGGCAGTCAAAATGTCAGTGTTTTTCTGGAAATTGGCTCGGATAGATATTTTGACCATGCGGGTTCTGTCGATGCTGCGGCTTCACTCGCCTACTTGACAGCCGTTTTTCGCCTGCTTGTGGCCAATGTAACGGCCATCAACCTTTCCTCGCCCCTGATCATCATGGCGTTTGCCATTGTTTTCTTTAAAGAACAGGTTGCGGTGCAACGAGGCTTGCTCATTTTGCTCGGCTTCAGTGGCGTGTTGCTGGTGGTTCAACCCAGTTCAGAGGGTTTCAATGTTTACGCCTGGCTAGCCGTATTGGGCACTTTGTTGCATGCTACGCGCGACACGCTCACGCGGGCCATTGGCCTTCATGTGCCTGCAATGCTCATTACGCTGTCAACCGCAGTTTCTGTAGCCTTGGCGGCTGGCGGCATTGCGCTCACTCAAACATGGACGCCTGTTGACAGCATTTCGCTGGCCTTACTTTTCGGCGCTTCCTTGTTTCTTTCTATGG
>BJGT01000155.1 GCA_014190675.1 Comamonadaceae bacterium
GCGTGTCACGCAGCGCCATTTCGGCGGCGATGCCCACGCCCAGGCCAAGCCTGACATAGGTCTTGATGACATCTGAATCGATCGCCTCCAGCGCAATGCGCGGCTTGAGTTTGCGCTCGGCAAAAGCCTGGTCAATTCGGGTGCGCCCGGTGTAGGCCGGGTGGTAAGTGATCAGGGGTTCGAGCGCAATGTCCTCCAGGGTCAGGTCGGTCTTTTGTCCCAGCGGGTGGCCCTCGGGCAAAACCAGCACATGCTGCCACTCGTAGCAGGGCAGGGTGACCAGCTCAGCATAGGCTGTCAGGGCTTCGGTGGCAATGCCAATCTCGGCCACCTCATCGAGCAGCATGCGCGCCACCTGCTCTGGCGAGCCCTGGTGCAGGCTGACATTCACTTTGGGGTAGGCCTGACGCAGCCGTGCCACCGGCTCGGGCAGCACATACCGGGCCTGGGTGTGTGTGGTGGCGATTGACAGGGTGCCACTGTCTTCGGCGCTGTAATGTTCACCAATGCGCTTGAGATTGCCTACCTCACGCAGGATCAGCTCGATGCTTTTAAGTACATGCTGGCCCGGCTCGGTGATGCGTTTGAGTCGCTTGCCGTGGCGGGTAAAAATTTCAACGCCGAGTTCGTTTTCGAATTCAATGATGGCCTTGGACACCCCGGGTTGCGACGTGTGCAGGGCCCGCGCTGCCTCGGTCAGGTTCAGGTTACGCCTGACCGCCTCTTGGACAAAGCGGAATTGGTGCAGGTTCATATTGAAAATCAGCTAACAAAGCGATTTATTATGCCGCAGCCCCTGAGTTAGCTCTCAGGCCAGCGCCAGCCGAGCCATCAGCGCAACCATGGCCGGGTGTTCGCCAATCGCGGGCCGCAGAAAAAAGCCAATGTGCGGGTGCTGCAAGCGCAGTTCCTCTAGCAATTTGGGCAAATCCTCCCGGGCATGCTTGCCCACGCCAAGAAACATGGGCAGTATGGTGATGGCGTTCACACCGAGATCTAGCAATGCCTGCACGCTGCTGCCCAGGTCTGGCTGGCAGAGCTCCAGGTAAGCGCATTGCACCGCAAGATCAGGCGCGTCCTGCTTGATCTGGCGTGCCACTGCTTCGATCGGTTGGCGCCAAAGCGGGTCGCGCGAGCCATGGCCAAACAAAACAATGCCACGGCGCTCTGGCGCCAGCTTGGTCGGCTTCATAGGCGGCAGGTCAGTGGCGCAACACCAGCCAGCCAAATGCGCCCAGCGAGAGCAGGGAGTAGATCAGCCCCGGCAGGGCGGCGCTCAGCCAGGGCTGCCAGTTTTGCAACTGCCCCATGTGCCCAAACAGGTTGTTGAGCAGAAAAAAGCTGATCCCCGCCATCACCCCGCCAAAAACATAGCCCGAAATGCCACCACCACGAAAATGCAGGTAGGCAAAGGGCAAGGCAAGCACCACCATCACCAGGCAGCTCAGCGGGTAAAAAACCTTGCGCCAGAATTCGATTTCGTAGCGCTGGGCAGATTGCTGGTTCGCATCAAGGTGGCGGATGTATTCAAACAGGCCCAGCGTGCTCATGCGCTCGGGCTTGAGCAGGGCAGCCGAGATCATCTCGGCGCTGATCTGGTTGGGCCAGGCAAATTTATCCATGAGGTGGTGTGTGACCTTGGCGTTGTCTTGGGTGCGGGCGGCAAATTCGGTGCGCGTGACACCGGCCAGGTTCCACAAACCCGGCGCCAAACTGGCGCTCTGCGCCTGCGTCAGGGTGAGCAAAAAGCCGTCGCGGCTGAATTCGAAAACCCGTATGCCGCGCAGGCTGCCGTCAGACTCCAGCGCCCCGACATTGATCGAGAACTGCGACTCGGCTTGGCGCTCTTTCAACCAGGCGCCGGTTTGCCCGGTGGTGATGCGCCCCTGATAGCGCGCTTTGAGAAGTTGCGCGCTGCGGTCAGCCAGGGGTGCCGCATAGTCGCCGACAAGCACAGTCAGCAGCGCAAAGCCCAGGCCCAATTGCAACAGCGTGCCCAGTGCGCGCCCGGGCCCCAGGCCGCTGGTGCGCAAAATGGTGTATTCCGAGCTATGGGCAAAGCGCGCCATCACAAAAATGGTGCCAATCAACACTGCTATCGGCAGGAGCTCGTACAGGTGGCTGGGCACCATCAGCGCGACATAGGCGATGGCGTGCGCCAGCTCGTAGCGCACCGCACCCCGGCTTCCGACCGATTGCACCTCTTCGACCAGATCGAAAAAAAAGAACAGCCCGAGAAAGCCCAGCAAGACAAAGCCTACCGCCCTGAGCACTTCGGCAAAAACCAGGCGGCGGATGGTTCTCATGACCTGGCCCCGCTTGCTCTGCCGCGGCTGGCCCAGCGCCCGGTGCGCCATTGCCAGTTGTTGTGACGCTGGGTCAGCCACAGGGCGCTCAGGGCCAGCACGCCGCCATGCAAGCCCAGCATCAGCGCCATAAACGACAGTTCGCCTGAGGCTACCCAGATTTTTCCCAGATTGAGAAGGTTGAAGTAGGTGATAAACGCCAGCAGCGCGAACACCAGGTGGGTGCTGCGCCCAACACGGGGGTTGGCGCTCGCCACGGCCAAGCCCAGCACCAACAAATTGATTGCGCCAAAAATCAGGCCCAGCCGCCAGGAGAGCTCGGCGAGATGGGCCGGGCTGCGGTCCTGCAACAGGGCCCAGGTGGGGCGGCTGTGCACGCCAGCGGCGTCCTGGCTGCCCAAAATATCAGAGCCCACCCGCACCTGGTATTGCGAAAACTCGCTGATTTTGAGCTCGGACTGTCCGATCGCCCGGTCCATGCGCTGCCCGTTTTCAAGCACTAAAAAGCGTTCGGTACCGATGTTTTCTATGCGTCCGCTGCGCGCTGAGGTGATGGTCTCCACCCCAGCCTCCCGAGTGGCAATAAAAACATTGCTGCCCCCGAGCTTGCCAGCGGCATCCTTTTCTACAAAAAACACTCTTTGGCCATCGGCGGATTCCTGAAACTGCCCAGCCTCCAGGCGATCAATATCGCCGCGTTTTTCGTACTGTTGCTGCAAGTCGTCGAGCCTTTGTTTGGACCAGGGCAGCACCAGCAGGGCGAGCGCTGCGACCACCAGAAAAACTGGCCAGGCAAAGCGCAGCAGGGGGCGCAGCAGGGTCAACAAACCAAAGCCGGTGCCCAGCCAGATCACCATCTCGCTGTCGCGGTACATGCGCGAGAGGGTGGTGATAACCGCAATGAACAGGCTCAGGCTGAGGATGGAGGGCGTATCGGCCAACAGGGCAAAGCCCATGGCCAGCATGATGTCTTGCGGTGCAAAACTGCCCCGTGTGGCCTGCCCCAGGGTGCGGATCAGGGTCATGGTCATCACCACCGTGGTCAGTACGATCAAGGTGGCGCCAAAGCTGCGTGAGAGTTCTTTGCGGACGGAAGAATGGAATAACATGAGGTCAGCATTAACCGGGCCAATCGGGCTCGGCAAGGGGGGCGCAAGCCCAAACACTTTTGGCCACTGAAAGATCGGATTATGAACTTTGAACTCAAGGCTTTGGATCTCGGCGCTGCTTCGCTGGACAAGTGCGAGGCCCTGTTGCTGCTGTTTGGCGCCGGCTTCAAGCCAGGAAAAGACCCTGTCTCAGCCCTGCTTGCCGAGGCCCTCAAGGCTGGCGATATAGACACCAAACCGGGTAAAACCCTGTCGCTATACCGCCCCCACGGCATGGCAGCAAGCCGCCTGGTGTTGGCCGGCGTCGGCGAGGGCTCGGCTCGGGACATGCGCCAAGCGGTGGCTGGGGCGATGGCGCTGCTGAAGTCCGCCAAGATCAAAAAGCTCCATGTCTGTGTTGCCCTAACGCCCTCGGGCGCAGCACTGCGTGCCATCGTGCAGGCCGTGGCCGATGCCAGCTATGTGTACACCAGCACCAAGTCAGAACCCGAAGGCCGCCAACTGCAGCGTGTGGTGGTGGGCCTGCCTGCCCTGGACAAGCTGCAAGCCATATTCAACCGGGCCGTGGCCACCGTGTCGGGCATTGAACTGGCTAAGGAATGGGCCAATCGACCCGCCAACCATGCCACGCCCAGCCTGCTGGCTGGCGCTGCCCGGGCGCTTGGCAAACTGGGCGGCATCCGCTGCGAGGTGCTGGGCCCCACCCAGGTGGCTAGCCTGGGCATGGGCTCTTTCATGGCTGTGGCCCAGGGTTCCGATGAACCGCTGCGTTTTATTGTTTTGCGCTATGACGGCGCGGCCAAAAGCAAAGCGCCCACCGTGCTGGTTGGCAAGGGCATCACCTTTGACAGCGGCGGCATCTCGATCAAGCCCGCGCCTGAAATGGATGAGATGAAGTTCGACATGTCAGGCGCGGCCAGCGTGTTGGGCGTGTTCCGCGCGCTCGCAGATCTCAAGCCCGCCATCAACGTGGTGGGCTTGATCCCGAGCTGTGAAAACCTGATCAACGGCCGCGCGGTCAAGCCCGGCGATGTGGTCACCAGCATGAGCGGGCAAACCATCGAGATTCTCAACACCGACGCTGAGGGCCGTCTGGTGCTGTGCGACGCCTTGACCTACGCCGAGCGCTTCAAGCCGCGCGCGGTGATCGACATCGCCACCTTGACAGGAGCCTGCGTGATCGCTCTTGGAGCGGTGCGCAGTGGGTTGTTTTCGCCAGATGACGAGCTCGCCAGCGCGCTGCTGGCGGCGGGCGAGGCAGTGCAAGACCTGTGCTGGCGCATGCCGCTGGATGACGACTACGCTGAGGGCCTGAAGACCAATTTTGCCGACGTGGCCAATGTGGCGGGACGACCCGGCGGGTCCATCACGGCCGCCAAATTTTTGCAGCGTTTCGCCGACAAGTTTCCTTGGGCCCACCTCGACATCGCCGGCACCGCCTGGAAGGGCGGCGCCGCCAAGGGCGCCACCGGCCGTCCGGTGGCGCTGCTGCTGGAATACCTGCTCAGCACCATTCCAGCCAAATGACCGAGGTTGCCTTCCACTTCAATGCCGCAGACCGGCTGGATTACCTGTGCCGCCTGCTGCGCAAAGCCGTGCTCTCTGGGGCCAAAGTGGCTGTGGTTGGGCCGACCGCTGCCCTGAGCCAACTCGACGCTCAGCTGTGGGCCTTCAGCGCGCCCGATTTTGTGCCGCACTGCTTGCAAGACAGCCCCGCCGAGGTGCTGGCCGCCTCGCCCGTGGTGTTGGCGACCAGCACCCAAGGCCTGGCGCACCAACAAGTGCTGGTGAACCTGGGGCAAGAAGTGGCTGCCGGTTTTGAAGGCTTCGAGCGGGTGATTGAGGTGGTCGGACTCGAAGAAGCCCAGCGGCAGGCCGCTCGTGCCCGCTGGCGCCACTACACCGAGCTGGGCTACGCCATCACGCGACACGACCTGGTGCCCAAAACCCTGGGCCAAACCCCGGCGTGATACCGGTCGGCTTAGTGCCTGGCCGTCTCGATGTCTGGCTGGGCGCGGGAAATTTTTCTCGATTTAGCCGGCTTGTTCAGTATTTCCCCTAGTTGCAGGGCGTCAAAACTGCTGTATCGTCTGCCGGTGGAAAAACCAGCCCTCACATTTTTATTCACCAAGGAGTTGTTCATGTACATCAAACTGAAAGTTACCGTTGCCGCCGCCATCACGGCCGCAGCAGGCGTCGCCCTGGCACAAGACATGGTCGTCAAGATTGGGCATGTAGCGCCAATCTCTGGCCCGCAGGCCGCGTATGGCAAAGACAATGAAAACGGCGCCCGCATGGCCATTGAAGACCTCAATGCAGCTGGCGTCATGATCGGTGGCAGAAGAGCCCGGTTCGAACTCGTTGCCGAAGACGATGCAGCGGACCCCAAGCAGGGTGCAGCGGTTGCACAAAAACTGTGCGACGCCAAAGTTGCAGGCGTGGCCGGTCACCTGAATTCGGGTACCACCATTCCCGCCTCCAAGATTTACAACGACTGCGGCATCCCCCACATCACCCCGTCGGCCACCAACCCCAACTTGACCAAGCCTGGCTACAAAACCACTTGGCGTCTGCTGGCCAACGACAACGCACTGGGCGCAGGCCTGGCGTTTTATGCGGCTGATGCGCTCAAGCTCAAGCGCATCGCTGTGATTGATGACCGCACCGCTTACGGACAGGGCGTGGCTGAAGTGTTCAAGCGCACCGCCCTTGCCAAGGGCATCGCCATCGTGGACGACCAGTTCACCACCGACAAATCGGTGGACTTCATGTCCATCCTGACCGCCATCAAGGCCAAGAACCCCGATGGCGTGTTCTTCGGCGGTATGGACCCTCAGGCTGGCCCTATGCTGCGCCAGATGGAGCAACTCGGCCTGAGCAACGTCAAGTACTTTGGTGGTGATGGCATCTGCACCATGGACCTGATCAAACAGGCCGCTGGTGCCAAGACGCTGGACAACGTGATCTGCGCCGAAGGCGGCGCCTCGCTTGAGAAAATGCCTGGCGGCGATGCCTGGAAAAAGCGCTACGACGCCAAGTACCCCGGCCAGTTCCAGGTCTACAGCCCCTATGTGTATGACGCGGTGCATGTGCTGGTGGACGCCATGAAGCGTGCTGGTAGCAGCGACCCCAAGGTCTACACCGCCAAACTCGGTGAAACCAACTACAAGGGCATCACCACCAACGTGATGTTTGAGACCAATGGCGAGTTGAAGAACCCATCCATGACGCTCTACACCTACAAGGGCACGTCCAAGATCGCTCTGAATTAATTCAACCGCGCTCGAAAAAGCCACCCTCGGGTGGCTTTTTTCTTGCCGCTCCAGTGCAGCAGCCCCACGCCCCCGACCGCTCGGCTAAAATTGTCTGATCGGAGCGGTGGATGAGCGGTTTAAGTCACACGCCTGGAAAGCGTGCGAGGGGTAAAACCCTCCGCGGGTTCGAATCCCGCCTGCTCCGCCAAAGACCCCTAGCAAGGGGGTTTTTTTC
>BJGT01000156.1 GCA_014190675.1 Comamonadaceae bacterium
AGTACAGCACCACGCCCCGGATCGACTCACCGCGCTTCATCAAATCAAAACCCAGGTTGATGTCCTCTAAAGGCATGGTGTGGGTGATGAGGTCGTCGATGTTGATCTTGCCCTCCATGTACCAGTCGACGATCTTGGGCACATCGGTGCGGCCGCGCGCGCCACCAAAGGCCGAGCCTTCCCATTTGCGGCCGGTGACCAGCTGGAACGGGCGGGTGCTGATTTCGGCGCCGGCCTCGGCCACGCCAATGATGATGCTGCGGCCCCAGCCCTTGTGGGTGCATTCCAGCGCCTGCCGCATGACCTTGGTGTTGCCAATGCACTCAAAGCTGTAGTCGGCGCCGCCGTCGGTCAGCTGGACAATGGCATCCACCACGTTCTCTGTCTCATTGGGGTTGATGAAGTGAGTCATGCCAAACTGGCGCGCCATCGCCTGACGGGCCGGGTTGATGTCCACGCCGATGATCTTGTCTGCGCCCACCATCTTGGCGCCCTGAATCACATTCAGGCCGATGCCGCCCAGGCCAAACACCACCACATTGGCGCCCGCCTCCACCTTGGCGGTGAACAGCACGGCACCAATGCCGGTGGTCACGCCGCAGCCGATGTAGCAGACCTTGTCAAAGGGCGCGTCCTTGCGGATCTTGGCCAACGAGATCTCGGGCGCCACCGTGTAATTGCTGAAGGTGGAGGTGCCCATGTAATGAAAAATCGGCTTGCCGTCCAGGCTGAAGCGGCTGGTGGCATCAGGCATCAGCCCCTTGCCCTGGGTGCCGCGGATCAACTGGCACAGGTTGGTCTTGCGGCTCAGGCAGAACTTGCACTGCCGGCATTCGGGCGTGTAGAGCGGGATGACATGGTCACCCTTTTTAAGAGTGGTCACACCCGGCCCAACATCCACCACAATGCCGGCGCCCTCGTGGCCCAAAATAGCCGGGAAGATACCCTCCGGGTCCGCGCCCGACAGGGTGTAGTAATCGGTATGGCATATGCCGGTAGCCTTGATCTCGACCAGCACCTCGCCAAAGCGGGGGCCGTCCAGGTCGACAGTTTCAATGGTCAGGGGGGCGCCCGATTTCCAGGCTACAGCGGCTTTGGTTTTCATCTCAGTCCTTGGGTAAGTTCAAGATCAGGGTCAAGCCAGGCAGGCCTGTACCCGGGGTAAAAAATGGTCGAGCGCGGGGCCGCGATAGTCGATGATCTTGCCTTCTTCGTCCCAGCGCCGCAGCCGGATGGCATCGGCAAAAAATGGCGCATCGGCAAAGGCTGCCGCTTGTGTCTCAGACATCGGCCCACCCTGCAAGCGCAGCGACAGCTTGGATGCCTCAGACAGCCGCTCAAAATAACCCGGCTCCATCGTGGCCAAGTAGCGTTTGGCCGCCACATGCATGCGCACCGGCTCAGTCACGGCCAGGCCGAAGTGACGCGACAGCCAGGCCGAGCCACTAGCTTCGTGCTGGGTGTCAATGCCGGAATCTGCCACATCAGCCGGCAGGTCATGCAGCAGGTGGCCAATATCATGCAGAAGCGTGGCGGTCACCAGGGCCGCGTTGGCACCATCGCGCTCGGCAAACGCGGCGCATTGCACGGCATGCTCCAGCTGGCTGATGCCCTCGCCATAGGTTTCTTGGCCGCGTCGCTCAAAGGCGGCGCAAATCTCATCGATCACGCTCATGGCCAGTCGCTTTCTGCAGGGTTCATGGGTTGTTTAGGCCAGATGGTGTGTGCGGCTCAGCACCAGGCGCCGGCTTTCCATCGCGTCGCGGTCAATATAGCAGCCCTGCAGGTGGCGCCGGCCCAGATTCGGGTCAAACGCGGTGCGGCCATGCAGGGTGCGGTCGTTCTGCATCACCACACAGTCGCCGGGCGCCAGACGGAACACCAGTTGCAGCTCATCACGCAGCAGCAGTTGCGCAAATTGGCGGTAAGCCTGGTACCAGGCCTCGGCCACTTCGGCGGGCGCATCCAGCCAGTCGGCCGAGCGGTTGTTGAAGTGCACCGCCTTGAGCAGGTCATCGGCGTCGGTGGAGATCAGGGTTTGCCTGGCGCGCAGATCGGTCTGGGCGTCGCTGTAGCGAAAATTCATCGGTACTGTACGCAGCAGCTCGAATGCCGCCGGGTCTTGCTGGCGCAGCAGCTCAGCAGCGGCAAAGCCATCGACCAGCAAGGTGTCACCGCCAGGCGCCCCGGCCTCTAGGCAGTGCAGCAATTGCACGCCCGGTGAAGGGTTGCGGTAGGGGTTGTCGGAATGCACCGCCAAACCCACCGCGGTGTAGGCCAGGTTGGTCGGGTTGGGCACGGACTGCACGTCAAACAGCCGGCCGTAATTGGTGATGCGCACAAAACCCAGCCGGTCACCCACTTCGGCCACGGCACCGGGGGTGATCGGCACCTGTTTGAGCAAGCCAAAACCAAGCTCGGTGTAGCGCTCCAGCCAAGCCAGCTCTTGGGCTGGGTCAGCCAACAGGGCCGGCCAGCTGGCCACTGGCATGTCGGCGGCAATACCTTGGTCCCACAACACGGGTTTGACTTGGCGGGCGTGGCGCGCTGTGGCACCCAGTTGGTGGTCGGCCAGCCAACCAGCCGCATAGCTGGAGAGATGCCCGTCAGACCAGACCACCTCGAGCAGGGTCGCCTTGGCCGCGCTCAGTGTGCGCACCGACAGTGCGGCTGGCAGGTCGGTGATCTGATAGAGCTTTTGTCCGTTGCCGGCATGGCGGCACCGGGCGCAGTGGCAGTTGTCACGCAGCCAATAAGAAGAAAAAGTTGCTCTTTGACCGTCTTCAAAGGTAACGAGAATGCTGCCATCGGCTGTGCTGGCGGTCATGCTCAGCGGGTTCATGTTGGATTGTCCATAGACGCTAGTCAAACTTGGTTTTTGCCATGCGCAGGGCCAACAGCCCGGCGAGCACGATCACCAGCGCCCCGGCCATCGTGGTGACACGAGGCACTTCGCTAAAGAACAAAAACCCCCACAGGGGAGCCCACAAAATACCGGTGTATTCAAAAGGGGTGACCGTGCTGGCACGGGCAACCCGGTAGGCGCTGGTCAGAAACATCATGCCAGTTGCAGCCACCACGCCACAGGCGGCGATCAGCAGCGCGTCGATGATGCTGGGCAGCACCCAGGGGCGCACTAAAAAAGACAAGCTGGGATGGCTTGCCTGCACCCAGTCGCCCCAGTACAAAACCAGCGCCAGAAGGGCCGAGCCAAACAGAAAAACTGCGTTTTGATAAAAGGCCATGACCGAGGCCGAGAGCGAACTACCAAACTTGCGCGCCATCAGCATGGCCACACCATACAGGGCAGCGGCCAACAGGGAAAGCAGGGCAGCGGGCTCAAACAGCCCACTGCCGGGCTGCAGCATCACCATCACGCCAACAAAGCCCAGCAGCACCGCAGCCCATACCCCCGGGCCGGTACGCTCACCGAGCAAGGGGCCGGCCAGCGCCGTCACCAAGAGGGGCACCGTGAAATACAGCGCCACAGCGTCAGCCAGCGGCAGGGCCGGAAAAGCCATGTAGTAGGCGGTGTAGGCGCCAAACATGATCAGGGCCCGCAGTGTCAAGGTTCCAAGCCGGGAAGCAAAGATAGACCGCCAGCCTGCCTCTCGTTGCACCAGAAACAGCAAAATAGGGCCAGCCACACAGGAGCGGATGAACACCACCTCGGTCAGCGCATAGGCGCCGCTCACCTGCTTGATAATGGCGTCTTGCAATGAAAAAACAAACACGCCCAAGCAAAGGTAAACGACGCCAAGCGTCGGGTTGTGGGTCATGGTGATGGGAGCGCAGACAGGCTTGGGCGAAAATGGCGCATCTTATCCTCTGGCCGTTGCGCAACCACCTATGAAAATCGAGAAAGACAGCGTCGTTACCCTGCGCTACAAAGTGGCTGACGCTCAAGGCCGGCTGGTGGAAGAAGCCACTGAGCCCATGGCCTACCTGCATGGCGGCTATGGCGGCACCCTGCCGCGCATCGAGGCCGCCCTGGCCGGGCAGGAAAAAGGCTACCAGACCACGCTGGCACTCGAGCCTGAAGATGCCTTTGGCCTGCGCGACGAGTCGCTGGTGCAAACCATCCCGCGCAGCGAGTTCCCGCCCGGCGTCAAGGTCGGCGGCCAGCTACGCGGCCACACGCCTGACGGCACCGAGCAGGTGTTCAATGTGGTCAAGATCAAGGGCGCCCAAGTGCTGCTAGACGGCAACCACCCCTGGGCCGGCAAGGCCTTGCGCTTCAGCCTGACCGTGACCGAGGTGCGCGCCGCCTCCAGCGAAGAACTGGCCCATGGCCATGTGCACGGGGCACACGGACACCATCACTGACTCATCCGTTGGCAGGCTGGCTGTCGGCACCTCTCGGTTTGTGCAGGCTCATGGCCCGCCTGGGCGTTGTCAGATGCCGTTGAGCACCGCATCCATTGCCGCGATGATCTCGTAAGACCGGGCCCGGATGGAGGTAGAGGCGGCTCTCAGCATGTCGGCTGGCGCTGCGCATGTTCACTGGCTGCTGTTTTTTCAAGATCTGCCAGCAATGCGTCAGCGTCAGCAAACCTTGCTTTTCGCTTGGACATCATCATGCGGGACTCTTCAATGGCAGCCAGCGTTTCGGCGTTTGGTACCTTGAGCTCCAAAGGAAAAGCCTGATCCACCACGACACGACGCAAGAAAAGTCGAACAGCGTCCGACATCGACAAACCCATGGCAGCCAGTGCCTGCGTGGCCTGGTCCTTGATGTCATCGTCCACCCGGATGTGGAGCATGGAAGTTTGTGCGCTCATTGCATTTCTCCTGGTTGGCCGGGATTATGTAACTCAATTGAGATTGGGTCAGGGGTTGGAGCTGAGGGTTGCAGCTGTGGTCGTGCCTGGCGCGTGAAAGTGGGCCTTGGAAGCCAGCCGGAGCGGCTTTTCAAATCCGGAAAAAGCTGTTGTGGCCGATGGTCCGTTTGCCGGCATCGAAGCGATTTTTAAGACGTCTGATGCCGAAAGCCGCTCCATGATTTTGCTGCTCATGCTGCGCAAGCCGGCGGCGATGCGCATTGACACGGCTTGCCTGCGCAAGGCAGGGCAATAGCTTTCGTCCGACTGATCCGTTTTGCAGGGCGACGAATGCATTGATCGACGCTTTGCTTGCGTTCGTCATGCCGAACTAACTATACTGTACATGTTAGCTAGTTATAGGAGTCTGCAATGATCAGTGTTACCTCTGTGGATGCCCAAAACCGCTTTGGGCAGTTGCTCGATACGGTGCTGCGCGAGCCAGTCACCATCACGCGACATGGGCGCACGGCGGCCTTCATGATTTCGCCGCGCGATATGCAAGACCTGCAGGACGCGCGGCACAAACGCAGTGCGGCAGTCGACGCTTTTGAGGCCTGGAGCCAGCAAGCGGCGGTCAGTGCGCTGCCTGCCGCTGCCAAACTGACGGATGAAGACGTGTTGGGCATGGTGAAAGCCTCCCGGTGAGTGGGTTTCGGCGGGTGGTGTTGGACACCAGCACGCTGGTCAGCGCTGCGCTGCGCGTGGGCTCCACGCCCCACCAGGCATTGGCATTGGCGTTGTCCATGGGCGAAGTGTGTGTCTCAGAGTCCACATTGGCCGAGTTGGACGCGGTACTGATGCGGCCCAAGTTTGACACCTACCAGCCACCAGACGTGCGCCACGCGTTTGTCACCATGGTGCGCAAGCATGCCACGCTGGTTTTGGTGTCTGCTGCCGACGAAACCAAAGCGACCCCGGTGTGCCGTGATCCGAAGGACGACCAATTTCTAGCGCTGGCGCTAGCGTGTGGTGCCGATGTGCTGGTCAGCAGCGATGCGGATTTGCGGGCACTGCACCCCTGGCAGGGCATCCCTGTTTTGAGCCCGCAGGAGTTTTTGCTCTCAAATGAATAGTTGCAGGGGTTTAGTTGATGTCACTTGAACAAGTACCGCAATGCAGACGGCTTTTTATGTTCATCGTTATAAACACCCGCGGCTGGCCGAGAGATCCAATCTGAATTACGTTTTTTAACTGCGTTTTTCCAAATTTTACTGATGTAATAGTTTGAGGCAAACACGACAATACACAGCAGGATAATTTCAATTGCACTCATTCGATCTCGCTATCACTTAAGAAATTTTGGTACTCGATTTGCATCAATCTGGCCGCCAACGTGAGTGTCATGAGGTAGGGCATCAGAGCGTCGCAATCATTCAACGCTACATCACAGCCAATGATGATGTCAAGCGGCGTGATTTTTAAAGTGGTGCGGTTAGTGAAAACCACACTGCGGCGGCAGAGCGCCACGGACGAGCAGGTGTTGATTACGAAGTGCAAGGGCTGATACGCAATCGCACGCATCACACCGTGGGCATGTGCTGCGTCTTAAGGGCACAGCAGCTAATGCTGAGGAGATGCAGGCGGCGGCTTAAGGTGAGACTGGGGATGGTTGTGTAGCTACGTCAAGTAAAGTTGGGGTACGTTCGTGCGTGGTAGATGAGGGTGCAGCCTACGAAGTGCGTTGCTGACCTGTTGTGAGATCCTGGCTGAGTCCTGCTGCTGCCAACATGCGCTGTACGCAAGCGCGCAACGGCATGGGGTGAGAATACGGCAAGAGACACGGCCGCAGAGGGTGCACGCACTCCAACAACGCGCCAGGCGATACCCATAATTGAACAGCTTGCGCGCCGCTGCTTTTCTACTGACCTCAACCAAAGAACCCACATGTACAAATTAGTGGCATTTGATGCCTACGGCACCTTGTTTGACGTTTATTCCATGGGCCAGTTGGCCGAGGAACTATTCCCCGATAACGGCCA
>BJGT01000157.1 GCA_014190675.1 Comamonadaceae bacterium
CACGGCAATACCACTGGCCTCGGCGCGGTGGCACCAGGCTTGCAATTCGGCGGCGAGTTGCTCGCGGGTGTGGGAGCGATTCAGCCAGAGTTGGCGCAGTTCTTCGCGCATGGTGACCATTTTGTCGAGCACCGGCGAGACCGAGCGGGCCAGGACCAGCAGGCCCACCGCCGATGCCGGCACCTTGTCAGCGTCGCGGTGCAGCCAACGGCGCGCGGCTTGGATCACGGCAGCATCGGCGCTGCGCTGTTTCATCACCATCAGCTCGCTCTTGCAGGCCCGGCGAATATCCTTTGCATAGCCCGCCATGATTTCATAGCGGTTGGTAATCAAGGCCTCGAGCGCGTTTTCATCGGCTACCGGTCGGACATCACCCAGCGCCAGCTTGGGCGGGGTCTTCTTAGACTTGGCCAGCCCAGCCATCTCGAGCAGGCGGATGTACATCCAGCCGATGTCGAACTCATAGGACTTGACCGACAGCTTGGCCGAGGTGGGATAGGTGTGGTGGTTGTTGTGCAACTCTTCGCCCGCGATCAGAATGCCCCAGGGAGAGATGTTGGTGCTGGCATCAGCCACCTCAAAGTTGCGGTAGCCCCAGAAATGGGCAGCGCCATTGATGATGCCGGCCGCCATGATGGGCGTCCAGGCCATCTGCACCGCCCACACGGTCAGGCCAGCCGCGCCGAACAGCAACATATCCACCACCAGCATCACGCCAACGCCCTGCCAAGAGAAGGGGGTGTAGAGATGCCTCTCAAGCCAATCGTCTGGCGTGCCATGCCCGAAGCGCGCCAGAGTTTCTTTGTTTTTGGATTCGGCCCGGTACAGCTCTGCGCCTTGCAGCAACACGGTTTTGATGCCGTGCACATGGGGACTGTGAGGGTCTTCGGCCTGTTCGCATTTGGCATGGTGTTTGCGGTGGATAGAAGCCCACTCCTTGGTCACCTGACCGGTGGTCAACCACAACCAGAGGCGAAAGAAATGCGAGGCAATCGGATGAAGCTCAAGCGCCCGGTGGGCCTGGTGGCGGTGCAGGAAAACCGTCACACTGATCATGGTGACATGGGTCATGGCCAGCGTGAACAGCACGATTTGCCACCAGCTCAGCTGCCAGGTTCCGTAGGCCAACCAATCAATGATGGCGTCAAACACTGTCCAATCAGTTAGCAGCATGGTTAATTAGGGTTCATATTGATTTTGGTATCGATCCACCGATCGCTGCGAGTTGCGGCGCCAGTGGACTTCAACTATTTTAAGCGCTGCTTTTTGCTTTATTCTTTTTGCCACGCGGCGGCAAAAAAACCATCGGTCTGGTGCCGGTGCGGCCACAGGCGCAGGTACAGCTGCTGGTCGCTGCCGCCGCTGCACAGAGCCGCAGCGCCAGCGAGCTTTTGCGCCGAGAAAATAGCCCCCACTGCAAGTGGGTCGAAGCCCGGCTTACTGGCCGTGAAAGCCTCGGCAATCGCCTCGTTCTCCTGGGCTAACAGGCTGCAGGTGGCATACACCAAACGCCCACCAGGTTTGAGCAGACGGGCCGCGCTGTGCAGCACAGCGGCCTGCTTGAGCGCCATCTCTTGCACCGACTCGGGGCTTTGGCGCCACTTCAGATCGGGGTTGCGTCTGAGCGTACCCAGGCCAGAGCAGGGGGCATCCACCAGCACCCGATCGATCTTGCCGGCCAGCCGCTTGATACGATCATCGCGCTCATGGGCAATGGCAGCCGGATGAACATTAGACAGGCCGCTGCGGGCCAGCCGGGGTTTGAGGGCATCGAGCCGATGGGCAGAGGTATCAAAGGCATACAGGCGACCGGTGCTGCGCATGGCCGCACCCAATGCCAAGGTCTTGCCGCCGGCGCCGGCGCAAAAATCAACCACCATCTCGCCGCGCTTGGCGTCCAGCAACTGCGCGAGCAGTTGCGAGCCCTCGTCCTGTACCTCAAAGTCGCCGCGGATAAAGGCCTCAAGCCGGTTCAAGGCCGGTTTCCCGGCAATGCGCAGACCCCAGGGCGAGTACGGTGTTGGCAGGGCCTTGATACCGGCCTGGGCCAGGGCCTTTTGCACATCTGCGCGCTTGGCCTTGAAAGCGTTCACGCGCAAATCAAGCCCGGCGCCCAATGCCATGCTCTCCACCAGCGGCCAGAATTCCACACCCAATTGTTGTTTGAGCGGCTCCACCAGCCACTCCGGCAGGTTGTGGCGATGCCGCTCCATCAGATCTTGCGGTTTGATCTGCTCGCATTGGTCAAGCCATTTTTTTTCTTGATCGCTCAGGGCGCTGCGCAAAAAATCGCCTGGCCCAAAAAAGCCCAGAATCGCCAAACGCCGCGCCTTGGGTCCGCTGCCCGACGGGGCAAAATGATCGAACAGCAATTTTTTGCGCAGCACAGCAAAGGTAGTCTCCGCCAGCGTGGCGCGCTCGCGCGGACCCAGACTTCGGTTGTCGCGAAAAAAACGCGACACCACTGCATCAGCAGGGTGGTCAAAACGGAGTGTCAGCGCGACCAACTCAGCGCAGGCGTCGAGCAGGGCTTTGGGATGCATAAGCTAGGATTGTCCCATGACCGACACCGCTCTGCCCCCCATGATCAACATCCGCCGCGGCCGCTACCGGCACTACAAAGGTTTGCTCTATGAGGTGCTCGGCACCGTACGCCACAGTGAAACTCTGGAGCCCATGGCGCTGTACCGCGCCCTGTATGGCGAGCAGGGGCTGTGGGTGCGCCCGGCTGCCATGTTTGCAGAACAGGTGCAGTTCGATGGCCGGTGGCAGCCAAGATTTCTTTGGGTGGCAGACGATTCGCCGGCCTAAGCCGAGCTGCCCACCGCAGGTTTTTTAGGCCTCTGCGCCTTGGTTTTCCAGCCAAGCGGCAATCGCCCGAGGATAAATCAGGTGCTCTTGGGTCAGCACCCGGGCTGCCAGTTGATGCGGGTCGTCCCCGGGCAAGATCGGCACCAGAGCCTGCGCCAAGATCAGGCCCTGATCCAGATCGGCTGTCACTTGGTGCACCGTGGCACCAGCGAACCGACAACCCGCCTGCAGCGCTTTTTGGTGCGTGTGCAGCCCGGGAAAGGCCGGCAGAAGCGAGGGATGGATGTTGAGCAGGCGACCGCCATAGCGCGCCACAAAAGCCGGCGTCAAGATACGCATAAAGCCAGCCAGCACCAGGAGCGCGGGCTGCCCGGGTTGGTCATGCTGATCAATCTCCATCGCCAGCGCTGCATCAAACGCCTCACGGCTGCTATAGCTGCCATGCTCGAGCACTTGGGTGGCGATGCCCTGCTGGCGCGCCAGCATCAGCCCAGCAGCATCCGCCCGGTTGCTGATGACGGCGGCCACCTTGGCACCATAATGAGCTTGCCAGTTGTCACGCTTGGCGGTTTTGACGATGGCTGCCATGTTGGAGCCGCCGCCAGAAATCAAAATCACAATATTGCGCATGCGTTGGTGATTATCACGCCGAGCCTGTCACCGCTTGGACAGGCCGATGGCTAGTGGCGTGCTACAAATGCCCATAGGCTGGCTGATGGCGGAACTGGCGGCCCAAAAGCAGCCAACACACTGGGAGAACTTTGATGGATTTGGGCTTTACCCCTGAGGAACAAAAATTCCGCGAGCACATCCGCGCCTGGGTGGGTGAGCATTTGCCCGCCGACATTTCGCACAAGGTGCACAACGCCCTGCAGCTGAGCCGGGAAGACATGCAGCGATGGGGCCAGATTCTGGGCAAACAGGGCTGGCTGGGCCACGCTTGGCCCAAAGAATTTGGCGGGCCGGGCTGGAACTCGGTACAAAAACACCTGTTTGAAGAAGAATGCGCCCTGGCCGGTGCGCCCCGGGTCGTGCCCTTTGGCCCGGTGATGGTAGCCCCCGTGATCATGGCTTTTGGCAACGCCGAGCAGCAACAGCGCTTTTTGCCCGGCATTGCCAGCGGCACGGTCTGGTGGAGCCAGGGTTACAGCGAGCCGGGCTCGGGCTCCGACCTGGCCTCACTCAAAACCCGGGCCGAACGCCAGGGGAACAGCTATGTGGTCAACGGCCAAAAAACCTGGACCACGCTAGGCCAGTACGGCGAATGGATTTTTTGTCTGGTTCGCACCAGTAACGAGGGCAAGCCCCAGACCGGCATCAGCTTTTTGCTGATCGACATGAAATCCCCCGGCATCACGGTGCGGCCCATCGTGCTGCTGGACGGCTCGGTCGAGGTCAATGAGGTATTTTTTGACAATGTGCTGGTGCCAGCTGAAAACCTGGTGGGCGAAGAAAACAAAGGCTGGCACTATGCCAAGCACTTGCTGGCGCATGAGCGCACCAACATCGCCGATGTCAACCGCGCCAAACGCGAGCTCGAGCGACTCAAGCGCATTGCCCGCAGCGAAGGCGTTTATGAGGACACCCGTTTTCGCGACGAAATCGCCAAACTTGAAGTCGATGTGGTGGCGCTTGAAATGCTGGTGCTGCGTGTGCTGGCTGCTGAAACCGCAGGCAAGCAATCGCTGGACATTGCGGGGCTGCTGAAGATTCGCGGCAGCGAAATCCAGCAACGCTATTCCGAACTGATGATGCTGGCCGCCGGCCCCTATGCGCTGCCTTTGATCCGCGAGGCCATGGAAGCCGGTTGGCAGGGCGATGCCGTGGGCGCCCTGTGGTGTGCGCCGCTCGCCTCCACCTATTTCAACATGCGCAAAACCACCATCTACGGCGGCAGCAACGAAGTGCAACGCAACATCGTCTCTCAGGTGGTGCTGGGCTGAGTCGCCCTGCTGCCGCCACTGCCGCTTAAGGATAAGCACCATGGATTTTGATTTTTCTGAAGACCAGGACCAACTGCGCGACGCTGTGCGCAAATGGGTAGACAAGGCCTACAGCTTTGAGCGTCGCCGCGAGACCAGCCGGGCCGGCGGGTTTTCTACCGTGACCTATGCCGAACTCGCCGGGCTGGGCCTGTGCGGCCTGTATGTTGCGCCCGAGCATGATGGCATGGGCATGGGGCCGGTGGAAGCCATGGTGGTGATGGAAGAACTCGGGCGAGGCATCGTGCTCGAGCCATTGGCACAGAGCCTGATCGCCAGCGGCGTTCTTGGTGCCCATGCTTCGGCTGAGCTGCAAGCCCATTGGCTGCCGCGCATAGCGAGCGGCGAGGCGCTGGTGGTGTTGGCCTACCAGGAGCGGGCGGCTCGTTACCGACTCGATGCATGCCAGGCCAGGGCAACACCAGCCCCCAGCGGCGAACCTGGCGGCTGGCGCCTGGACGCCAGCAAAAGCATTGTCCCGGCAGGCGACTCGGCGCATGCTTTTTTGGTACCCGCCATGGTGGCCCAGCGGATGGCGCTGTTTTTGGTGTCTCGCAACGCAGCAGGCGTAAGCACCCGCGGCTACGGCACCCAGGACGGCGCCCGGGCCGCCGAGTTGACGCTGCAACAAGCGCCCGCAGATCTCATTACGCTTGATGGACTCACGGCTCTTGAGCACGCAGTAGACATCGGCATTGCTGCGAGCTGCGCCGAAGCGGTTGGTGTGATGGACAAGACGATGCAACTGACCACCGAGTACATGAACACTCGCAAGCAGTTCGGTGTCGCCATCAGCAGCTTTCAAGCACTGCGGCATCGCGCCGCTGACATGAAAATGCAGCTCGAACTGGCCCGCTCCATGAGTTATTACGCATCGCTCAAGCTCAGCGCACCAGCGCCCGAACGCCGCGTAGCCATGGCCCGGGCCAAATACCAACTGGGTAATTCGATGCGCTTTGTCGGCCAGCAGGCAGTGCAGCTGCACGGTGGCATCGGTGTGACTGACGACTACATCCTCAGCCACTATTTCAAGCGGCTGACCCAACTGGAGATGAGCTTCGGCGACACCCTGCATCACCTGGGCGAGGTGTCAAGGCGAATGCAAGACACGGCTGGCGTGTTTGCCTGATGTACGGGCAGGGCAATTCCTGATCCCATCCAAGAGCTCACTCCTCGGGGCGCTGGCGTACAAAACTGGCAAAACGCGGCAGGCCTGAGGGCGTCAAACCTCGGTAACGGTAGGTGACGAGTTCCCCCAGCGCTGGCGGTGTCTTCCGATCGGCATCGCTCAGGCCGGTGCCCAAGCTGAAGCGCCGACCGCTGTCCATCTCCAGCAACAAAGCGCCGACACCTCCCGCCAGGCGACCCTTGCCCGGCTCGTAACCCACCACCCGGGCTTCGTCGTCGGGCATGGGCTTGAGTTTTCGCAGCGTGTCGCTGCGTCCAGCCGACCAAAGCGCATCGGCGCGGTGCAGCATCAGGCCCTCGCCGCCCAGGTCAGCAACACCCTGCAAGCGCTGCTGCAGCTCGGCTGCGCTGGGCAGTTGAACCTGCTCGATTTTTTGCAGCCACGGCACCGCTTGGGCACTCAGCAACCCGGCCAGACGCTCGAGCCGCTCGGCAAACGGACCCGCGCCTGCCGGCAGATCAAAAATCATGTATCGAATGTCACGCCACTCGGCATCTACCGGCACATTGCGACGCACCGCGCCAGACAGGCGGTCAAATTGACCCCGCCCCAACCACAACTCGCCATCCAGGGCGGTGCTGGGCAGTGCGGCCAAAAACCAGTCGGGCGCTGCAATCGGGCGACCACTGCGAAAACGCAGGACCCGGCCATCCCAAAGGGCACGCACGCCATCGAGTTTTTCGCTCACCAAATAGGCCGCCGGGCTGGCCCCCAGCTGCCAGTTTTTAGCCAACATCGGCGCCA
>BJGT01000158.1 GCA_014190675.1 Comamonadaceae bacterium
GGCCAGCGCACCCACCGGGTGGCGCAGGCTGATGCGCTTGGGGCGGTGTTTGGCTATGCCTGCTTCAACGATGCCACGCTGCGCGACTACCAGCGCCGTACCTCGCAGTGGACCATTGGCAAAAACTTTGACAACACGGGCAGCTTCGGCCCCTGCCTGGTCAGTGCCGACGCGCTGCCACCGGGTTGCACCAATTTGCACATTGAGTCGCGCCTGAACGGGAATGTGATGCAAAGCGCCAATACGTCCGACATGATGTTTGGCGTGGCCCAAACCATCGCCCTGTTGTCGGACTGCATGACCCTGGAGCCCGGCGATGTGCTGGTGATGGGTACGCCCGCCGGCGTCGGTTACGCCCGCACCCCCCCGGTCTGGCTCAAAGCTGGCGACCTGATCGAGGTCGAGATTGACCAGCTTGGCCTGTTGTCCAACCCGGTCCGGGCATGAAAAACATCACCCTGGAAAAAATCACCGAGGCTGCCAGCCAAAGTTTCGAGGGCCTGCCTGATGAGCGGCAGCGGCTGTTGGTGCAAACCCTGCTCAAGCAGGTGCACAATTTTGCGCGGGAGGTCCAACTCAGCCATACCGAGTGGCGCGGGTTGCTGGCCTTTTTGCACCGGGTCGGCGACATCTCGGACGACAGCCGCAGCGAATTTTCTTTGTTGTCGGATGTCATTGGGCTGTCCAGCCTGGTTGACCTGCTGGCGAGCAAGCCGGGGTCAACGCCGGGCAGCGTGCTGGGCCCTTTTCATACGGTGGGCTCGCCTTGGCTGGCCAACCCAGTCAACCTGATTGGCGCCAACCCCGGGCAGCCTGTGCTGTTGCGCGGTCGGGTGAGCGACACGCAGGGCCAACCCCTGCCAGAGGCAAGCCTGGACTTTTGGCAAAACGCCGCCAACGGCCTGTACTGGCAGCTTGACCCACAACAGCCCCGCGACAACCTGCGCTGCCAGCTGCGTGTTGAGGCCGACGGCAGCTTTGAAATCGCCACGATACGCGCTGTGGCCTACCAGATCCCCACGGATGGACCGGTCTGGACTGATTTGCTGCAGCTGGCCGGACGCAGTCCCTGGCGGCCGGCTCATTTCCACCTGATTGTTTCGGCGCCGGGTTACCGCCAGTTGGTGACCGAATTGTTCGACGCCGAAGACCCCTACCTGGACAGCGACGCGGTGTTTGGGGTTCGCGAGGCATTGGTGAGGCCCTACCAGCGGGTGAGCGATGCCGCTGCCTGCCAGCGCTTGGGTCTTGCAGGCAGCGAATGCCTGGAGATGCGGGTGAACTTAATTCTGGCCAAAGACGGCGCGTCGTGAAGTGCGCTGGTAATGGTCGCCCAGTAGGCGAAAGCTGTCGCATTGGCCGGCTCGGCAGTTCTGGCCGAGCCCTGCCTTAATCGGCCTGCAGGGCGCCGGCCAATAGTTCGGGCAGGCGTTGCAGCGGCAGGCGCATGCCACAGGCCTGGGCATGGCCGCCACCGCCAAAGCTCGCGGCCAGGGGAATGCAGTCAAAGCCCGGCTGCGAGCGCAAGCCAACTTTGACCTCGCCCTGCCGGTCAACCGACCACATCAGGGCAAAGGTGCCGCTTTTGAGCGACAAGGCATTGCCGATCTGGCTGTGGAAAACGCCCGGCACATTGACCATCAAACCGCTGACCCCGTTGAGCACCACCGGCCGGGCTGACTCTGTCAAGTCGGCGGCAAGTTTGTTGAACTTGTCGGCCATCGCCTGCCCCCGCGCCACGTAGCTGGCCAACTCGGCTGCACCAAAATTGGCAATCTCATGCCAGCGGCCGAAATCGAAAGCCTCCATGTCCAGCGCGGCCAAAAAAGCGGCACTTTGCGGGTACTGCCAGGTCCAGAGGTCCCGGTCCTCGACATGGCGCACCAAATCGGGCAGGGGGGTGTCGGGCAGAAAAAAGTCCCAGGCCAGCCTGGCGCCAGATTTTTTCAGATCGAAATACACCAGGCCACAGCGGCAGTCAAAACCCTGCAGACCATCGGCCGCACTTTTGTGGTGGTCAAGCAGCACCAGCTGAGCCGCGCTCGCCTCGACCGCCCGCAGCAGCTCGCGCCCAAATGAAAAATCAAGAATATAGACCGCTCGTCCAAGCAGGTCGGGCAGCTCATGCAGCGCGGTGATCTGGCCGTGCTCTAGCGCCAGAAACTCGGCCTGCCCCTGGTAGAAGCGCCAGGCCGCAAGGGCTGCGGCAAAGCCATCTGGGCAGCTGCGACCATGGTAGATGATCAGGGGCTGGGGGTCGTTTTGCTTGGGCCGCAGCAACAGGCCCAAGGGAAGAATCCGGCTCATTGGGCAACCGTACCCGGCCGGGGGATTTGTTTGAATCGAATCTTGCGGTCAAGCTCGATAGCGTCTTTCTTCAACTGACGTTGGGCGTCGAGTTGTTGCCCGGCGAGCAGCCACTGGGTAAATTCTGCCGGGGTTTCCAGAGTCAGCGGGCCCAATGCCCCAGCCCGAAAATCATGAATCAGAAGCTCCGCCGCTTTTTGCAGCTGGACCCGCTGGCCCGACTGCAGTGCGCCGCGCTGACGCCCTATGGCCTCGAGCAAAGCTTCTTCAGTAAAAGCCGCCGCATCGGCCAATTTGTAGCGCAGCTGCAAGGCCTGCGGGTAGTGGGTCTTGAGGTAGTCGAGCAACTCGAGCGCCACCTCTTCCTCGCTGAACGCGTTGCGCCCGATCGCGCCGCTGGCAGCCAGGTTGTAGCCGCTCTTAGCCACGATGATGCGTGGCCACAGCAGGCCAGGTGTGTCGTACAGGTAGAAGTCATCCGCCAGCGTGATGCGCTGCTCGAGCTTGGTGATGCCGGCCTCGTCGCCGGTTTTGGCGGCACGCCGGGCGGTCAAGGTATTGATCAAGGTCGATTTGCCGACATTGGGAATACCGCAAATCAGCACCCGCATCGGCTTGGCCATGCCGCCGCGGCCGGGCGCCAGGGCCCGGCAGGCCGGCAGCAGCGCCCGCACCTGGGCGGCCACACTGGCATCCAGCGCCAGCGCATGGGTGTCGGGTTGGCTGCAGTAGTGGGCCAGCCAGGCAGCGGTCTGGGTCGGGTTTGCCAGGTCTTGTTTGTTGAGCAGCTTGAGCCCGGGCCTGTCCCCGGTGAGCTCGGCGAGCATCGGGTTGGCGCTGGAGCCGGGCAGGCGGGCGTCCAGCAGTTCAATCACCACATCGATCGACTTGATGCGCGCCTGAATGGCTTTTTTGGTCAGGTGCATATGACCGGGGAACCACTGAATAGCCAAACTCATCTCCTCCTGCCGGCAATGCCCCGTGCTCAGCGGCCGCGTGTAGTGGCCAAAGCGCAGATTGTCCTCGCTTTGGCTGCCTGTTCAGTCTTCTATGGCGCCACGCAGCGCTTTGGTTTGCGCGCGCTGGGTTTTGGCTTCCAGGCGGCGGCGCCGGGCAGCCAGGGTAGGGCGAGTGGCTCGCCGGGCCTTGGGCGCCAGCGCCACGCTGTTGACAACTTCGTGCAAGCGCACAAAAGCATCGAGTCGGTTCATCTCTTGGGTGCGGTGCTGTTGGGCCTTGATCACCAGCACGCCAGTCTTGGTGATGCGGCTGTCGGCCAAGGCCATGAGTCGGGCCTTGACGCCATCCGGCAAGGACGACGCCTGGATATCAAAACGCAGGTGGATGGCGCTCGATACCTTGTTGACGTTTTGCCCACCCGCCCCTTGGGCGCGGATGGCTGATACCTCGACCTCTGCCTCCAAAATCATCAGCGACGGGGCAGGGCTTTGCTCAGCCATGCAACAGTGCTGTTGAGGCACTCGCGGCAATGGAAGGCAGGCTGCTGCGCACATCGCCGCACTGGGCCCGGTGGCGCAGCGCATGCTCCATGATCACCAGCGCCAGCATGGCCTCGGCAATGGGGGTTGCCCGAATGCCCACGCAGGGGTCGTGGCGGCCCTTGGTAACCACCTCGGTGGGCTGGCCAGCCGTGTCGATCGAGCTGCGCGGCTTGAGGATGGAGCTGGTGGGCTTGATGGCTATCGATACCTCCAGGTCTTGCCCGCTGCTGATGCCGCCGAGCACGCCACCGGCATTGTTGGACAAAAAGCCTTGCGGCGAGAGCGCGTCGCCGTGGCTGCTGCCGCGCTGAGACACGCTGCCAAAGCCGGCGCCAATTTCGACTCCCTTGACGGCATTGATGCCCATCATGGCGTAGGCGATGTCCGCGTCCATTTTGTCAAACAGGGGTTGGCCCAGTCCTACTGGCACGCCCGAGGCCATCACCCGGATGCGGGCACCACAGGAGTCGCCTGATTTGCGCAGCGCGTCCATGTAGGTTTCGAGCGCCGATACATCGGCCATGGGCGCAAAAAAAACATTGTTGGCCACATGTTCCCAGGCCTCAAAGTGCAGCGGCAAGTCGCCAAGCTGCTGCATGCAGCCTCGCACCAAGGTGCCGTACTGTCCGAACAACCATTTTTTGGCCACCGCACCAGCAGCCACCATAGGCGCGGTCAAACGCGCCGACGAGCGCCCGCCGCCGCGCGGGTCGCGGATGCCGTATTTCTGGAAATAGGTGTAGTCGGCATGGCCGGGCCGAAAGGTCTGCACGATGGCGCTGTAATCTTTGCTGCGCTGGTCGGTGTTTTTGATCAGCAGGCAAATCGGCGTGCCGGTGGTCTGGCCTTCAAAAACGCCAGACAAAATCTCGACCGCGTCGGGCTCATTGCGCTGGGTGACAAAGCGGCTGGTGCCGGGGCGGCGGCGATCGAGATCAGGCTGGATGTCGGCCTCAGACAGAGCCAGGCCAGGCGGGCAGCCGTCTATCACGCAGCCTATCGCTGGCCCATGGGATTCACCAAAGTTGGTGACTGCAAAAAGTTGTCCGAAAGTATTGCCGCTCATGAGAAGAGATTATCCCCGAGCGCCGGGGTATCAGTTGCCGGCTTTGTTCGGGTGGTCTTGCGGCCAGTCACGGATATAGGCCTTGAGCATCTTGTTCTCGAAATTCTGGCTCTCAACCACCGCCTTGGCAACATCGTAAAAGCTGATGACGCCCATGAGCATGCGCTGGTCCATCACCGGCATATACCTGGCGTGCCGCTCCAACATCATGCGCCGAACCTCGTCGAGTTCAGTGGCCATGGTGCAGGTCATGGGCGCATCATCCATGGCACTGCGCACGGTGATGGTGCCGATCTGGCCGCCTTTTTTTACCAGCACCTGAATCACCTCCCGAAAAGTGAGCATGCCCACCAGTTCGCCATGGCCCATGACCACCAGCGAACCGATATCTTTTTCGGCCATCAAGTCGAGCGCGCGGGCCAGCGGCTCATCGGCAGTGGCGGTGTAGAGCGTGTTGCCCTTGACCCGCAAAATATCGCTGACTTTCATTTTTTTATGCTCCAGAGCCGGGCAGTTGCGCCCGAAAACGGCTGTCTGAGCCCAAAATATAGCCCACAATCGGACCCGGATGTTCACCAACTTGCCCCGAGGCTAACCGACAAACTCCTCCAGCGAAAGCGCAATTACCCTATGTCTGGTTACTCTGATCCTGGCTTTGACACGCTCGCCCTGCATGCCGGCGCCGCGCCCGACCCGGCCACTGGCGCGCGCGCCGTACCGATCCACCTGAGCACTTCTTTTGTGTTCGAGTCGAGCGAACACGCGGCCTCGCTGTTCAACCTGGAGCGTGCTGGCCATGTCTACTCGCGCATCAGCAACCCCACCAACGCGGTGCTGGAGCAGCGGGTGGCGGCGCTTGAAGGCGGCATTGGCGCCATCACCACTGCCAGTGGGCAGGCGGCGCTGCACCTGTGTGTGGCCACGCTGATGGGGGCTGGCTCTCACATCGTCGCCTCCACGGCACTCTACGGCGGCTCGCAAAACCTGCTGCACTACACCCTGCGCCGCTTTGGCATTGAGACCACCTTTGTCAAACCCGGCGACATTGACGGTTGGCGTGCGGCCGTGCGGCCCAACACCAAGCTTTTCTTTGGCGAAACCGTGGGTAACCCGGGGCTGGATGTGCTCGACATCCCCACCGTGTCGGCTATTGCACACGAGGCGGGTGTGCCCCTGTTGGTGGACTCCACCCTGACCTCGCCCTGGCTGATGAAGCCGTTTGAACATGGGGCCGACCTGGTCTACCACTCGGCCACCAAGTTTCTGAGCGGCCACGGCACGGTGATTGGCGGCATCGTGGTGGACAGCGGCTCGTTTGACTGGGGCGCTTCGGACCGTTTCCCCGAGCTCAGTGCGCCCTATGAAGGTTTTCACAACATGGTCTTCACCGAGGAGTCGACCGTGGGCGCTTTCTTGCTGCGGGCCCGGCGCGAGGGCCTGCGCGACTTTGGCGCCTGCCTGAGCCCGCACTCGGCCTGGCTGATCCTGCAGGGGATTGAAACCCTGCCGCTGCGCATGGCGCGCCACATGAGCAACACCGTTCGGGTGGTGGAATTCCTCAACCAGCAGCCGCTGGTGACTCGGGTGGGCCACCCGCTGCTGCAGAGCCACAGCAGCCATGCGCTGGCGCAACGGCTGCTGCCGCGCGGCGCTGGCTCGGTATTCAGCTTCGACCTCAAGGGCAGCCGGGCGCAGGGCCAGGCCTTTGTTGAAGGCCTGCGACTGTTTAGCCACCTGGCCAACGTGGGCGACTGCCGCAGCCTGGTGATCCAACC
>BJGT01000159.1 GCA_014190675.1 Comamonadaceae bacterium
GCATCGAACCTGGTTTTGCGCACATCGCTCTCCAGCGCGGCAAACGAGCTCATGGCGTCCACGATCAGCCCGCGGTCAAAACGCTCGCACACGTCAGCCACTGCCTGCAGCGGGTTGAGTACCCCGGCACCGGTTTCGCAGTGGATCAGCACCACATGGGTGATGGAGGCGTCTTCTTGCAGGCGTTGTGCCAGTGCCTGGGGGTCGACCGGGCTGGCCTCGTCAAAGCCCATGGTGCTGCAGCGCCGCCCCATCAAGCTGGTGATGCGGGCGGCACGCTTGCAATAGGCGCCGTTGTCCAGCACCAGCACATGGCCGTCATGCGGCACCAGGGTGGCGATGGCGGCTTCCACGCTGAAGGTGCCGCTGCCCTGCAAGGGCACCACCACATGGCTGTCTTGGCCATGAATGATGGCCAGCAGACTGCGCCGAACGCTGGCTGTCACGGCAATGAAATCGGCGTCCCACGAGCCCCAGTCCTTGAGCATGGCCAGCTTGGTGCGCAAGGTGGTGGTCAGGGGCCCCGGGGTCAGCAGTATGCGATCTCTATCCATGGTGGGTTCCTGCAGCGGGCGAGTCAGCCCCGTCAAAAATTTTATTGGACGTCACCCCTCCATGCTTGTCAATTGTTTTTTGTAAATTGTTGACAATTTCTGGGAATCTGCTTCAATCACGGCCATGAGCGCGACCATGCACCCCACCATTGCCCTGTTGCAGAGCCGCTCGCTGAGCATGGTGGTACAGCAAGAAATCGAACGCGGCATCCTGAGTGGCGAGTACCCACCCGGCAGCAAGCTGATTGAAGCCGCCCTGGCTGAAAAAATGGGCGTTTCGCGCGGCCCCATCCGCGAAGCCTTTCGCATGCTGGACGAGGCCGGCCTGGTGCGGACTGAGAAAAACCGGGGCGTTTTCGTGCGCGACATCCCGCTGGACGAAGCGCTGGAAATCTTCGACCTGCGCGCCGCGATGGACGAACTGGTTGGGCGGCAACTGGCCACCCACCTGACTGCCGCCCAGCGCGACGACATGCAGGCCATGGTCAGCGCCATGGAACAGGCCGTAGCAGCCCAAGATGCACAGCACTACCACCTGCTGAACCTGCAGTTTCATGACCGTCTGGTGGAGATGACCGGCAACCGCAAGCTGACCGCCATCTACCGCAAGCTGATCAAAGAACTGTCGCTGTTTCGGCGGCTCAACCTGGCCGACGGCTGGCTGATGCCGGCCTCAGCCAGTGAACACCAGCAGATTGTGCAGGCCATTGCCTCCGGTAACCCGCAACGGGCCGGCCAAGCCATGTTTGACCACGCGATGGAAAGCAAGGCACGCACAGAGGCCAATGATTTGCGTCGCCACGCCACGCCATTGATTAATCCCGGAACCAAGAAAGTGACCCGATGACTTCAAGCCCGACCCCCGCCGTCCATGTCAACGGCAGAGCCTACCAACTGCCGCGCACACCCACCGTGGTGGTGTGCGTCGACGGTTGCGAGCCTGACTACCTGGCCCAGGCTGTAGCAAATGGCCAGATGCCCTGGCTGCAACGCACGCTAGCGCAGGGCACCGCGCTGGTGGCCGACTGCGTGGTGCCCAGCTTCACCAACCCCAACAACCTGTCCATCGTGACCGGCGTGCCACCCAGCGTGCACGGCATTTGCGGCAACTACTTGTATGACGTGGCCAACAACGTGGAGGTCATGATGAATGACCCCAAATGGCTGCGCGCGCCCACCTTGCTGGCCGCACTGGCGGACGCCGGCCTGTCGCTGGCGGTGGTGACGGCCAAGGACAAATTGCGCACCCTGCTCGGGCACCAGATGCGCGGCATCTGCTTCTCGGCCGAAAAAGCCGACCAGGCCACGTTCAAAGACAACGGCATCGACGACGTGCTGGCACTGGTGGGCAAGCCCCTGCCCAGCGTCTACAGCGCCGACCTGTCGGAGTTTGTCTTTGCCGCCGGGGTCAAGCTGATGCAGACGCGGCGCCCGGATGTGATGTACCTGTCGACCACCGACTACATCCAGCACAAGCACGCGCCCGGCACCGCCGGTGCCAACGCCTTCTACACGATGATGGACGGCTACCTGGCCCAGCTTGACGCGCTGGGCTGCGTGATCGCCCTTACCGCTGACCACGGCATGAACGCCAAGGTGGGCATGGACGGCAAGCCTGATGTCATCTACCTGCAAGACTGGTTTGACGCCTGGCTGGGTACTGCCGCCGCCCGCGTCATCCTGCCCATCACCGACCCCTACGTGGTGCACCACGGCGCTCTAGGCTCTTTTGCCACGGTCTACCTGCCAGACAGCACCGATGCAGCTACAGCCTGCGCCCGACTGCAGGCGGTGCTGGGCATCGAGCTGGTGCTGCCGCGCGCGCAGGCGGCCGCGCGATTTGAGCTGCCGGCGGACCGCATTGGCGACCTGGTGGTGGTGTCGGAACGCTTCACCGTGCTGGGCACATCAGCCGCAAGGCACGACCTCTCCAGCCTGGAAGTGCCACTGCGTTCGCATGGCGGCATCAGCGAGCAGCGGGTTCCGCTGATTTTGAACAGGCCTCTGCCCGGGCTAGACGCCAGCCGCCGTTTCCGGAATTTTGATGCCTTTGACCTTGCCCTGAACCACGCCCAATGACACGGGTCAACACCCGCGCGCCTGCCCACTCAACGAAAGCCCCCCATGATCCAGCAGTTCATTCTTGACCACCACCTCAACAGCATGCGCCTGGCGGGGCGCCAAGTCGGCGCAGAGCGCAGCGGCGACCGTGTCATCGCGGTGCACAACCCCCACACCGCTGAAGTCATCGGTACCGTGCCCAAAGCCACCTTGGACGAGGTGCGCGACACATTTGCCGCCGCCCACGCCTATGTGCCCCAGCTCAGCAGGTTTGAACGCGCCGCCATCCTGAACCGAGCCGCCGCGCTGATCAGCCAGCGCCTGAATGACGTGGCGCAACTGATCACCGCGGAGTCGGGTCTGTGCATCAAGGACGCGCTGTATGAAGCCGGCCGCGTGAGCGATGTGCTGCTGTTCGGCGCCAACGAGGTGCTCAAGGACGACGGCCAGATCTTCAGCTGCGACTTGACGCACCACGGCAAGAAGCGCCGCGTCTACACCCAGCGCTCACCCCTGCTGGGGGTGATCACCGCCATCACCCCGTTCAACCACCCGATGAACCAGGTGGCGCACAAAGTGGTGCCCAGCATCGCCACCAACAACCGCATGGTGCTCAAGCCCTCTGAAAAAGTACCGTTCTCGGCGATCTTCTTTGCCGACATCCTGTACCAGGCCGGCCTTCCGCCCGAGATGCTGAGCATCATCACCGGCGACCCAGCTGAAATCGCCGACGAGCTGATCACCCACCCCCAGGTCGACCTGGTTACCTTCACCGGCGGCGTGGCCATCGGCAAGTACATCGCTGCCAAAGCCGGCTACCGGCGCGTGGTGCTGGAGCTGGGCGGTAATGACCCCATCATCGTGATGGAAGACGCGGATATCGACGAAGCGTCCACCTTGGCCGTGCAAGGCTCATACAAAAATTCCGGCCAGCGCTGCACGGCCGTCAAGCGCATGCTGGTGCACGAAGCCGTGGCGGACCGCTTTGTCGAGCAGGTTGTGGCCAAGACAAAGGCCTGGCGCTTTGGCGACCCGCTGGACAAGGCCAACGACATGGGCACGGTGATTGATGAGCCGGCCGCCACCCTGTTTGAGAGCCGGGTCAACGAGGCGGTGGCGCAGGGCGCCCGGCTGCTGGTGGGCAACCAGCGCCGTGGCGCGTTGTATTCGCCCACCGTGCTCGACCGGGTCGACCCGGCCATGACCGTGGCGCGCGAGGAAACCTTTGGCCCGGTGTCGCCCATCATCCGGTTCAAGGACATCAACGACGCCATCCGCATCTCCAACGGCACCGCCTACGGCCTGTCCAGCTCGGTCTGCACCAACCGGCTCGACTACATCACCCGCTTTATCAATGACCTGCATGTGGGCTCGGTCAACATCCGCGAGGTGCCCGGCTACCGGCTCGAACTTACCCCGTTTGGCGGCATCAAGGATTCGGGCCTGGGCTACAAGGAAGGGGTGCAGGAGGCGATCAAGAGTTTCACCAACATCAAGACCTACTCGCTGCCTTGGGTATGAGTTTGAGCTGGCCGGTGGTGGCAGCGGTGCTGTTTGGCGCCCTGCTGCATGCTGGCTGGAATGCGCTGGTCAAGTCCAGCCAGGACAAGGCGCTGGACACCGCGCTGATCCACCTGCTGGGCTCGGTGGTGGCCATTCCGCTGGTGCTGTTACTGGGCTGGCCGCCGGCCGCAGCCTGGCCTTGGCTGTTGACCTCCATGGCGATTCATGTGGCGTATTACAGCGCCCTCACAGCCGCCTACCAGCACGGCGACCTGGGGCTGACCTATCCCCTGATGCGCGGCTCGGCCCCGCTGCTGGTGGCGGTCTCGGCCACCTTCACATTGGGTGAAACCTTGACACCGATGGCCTGGGCTGGTGTGCTGGGCATCAGTGCCGGCGTGCTGACTTTGGGCCTAAGCCCACATGCTTTTGCCGCGCCCAAGGCGGTGCGCTTTGCGCTGGTCAATGCGGTAATCATCGCGCTGTACACCGTGGTCGATGCGCTCGGCGTGCGCGCCTCCAGCGACGCGGCGCAGTATGTGGCCACCCTGTTCCTGCTGGACGGCTGGCCCTTTGCCCTGCTGGTGTTCCTGCGTCGGCGCGACACGGCCCTGAGCTACGCCAAACAGCGCTGGCCGCTGGCGCTGGGCGGTGCCATTGCCTCACTCGGCTCCTACGGCATTGCCCTGTGGGCCATGACGCGGGCCCCGGTGGCCATGGTGGCCGCGCTGCGAGAGACCTCGGTGCTGTTTGTGGTGCTGATGGGTGCCTGGTTCCTGAAGGAACCCTTCAACACCCGCCGCCTGGCGGGCACCCTGACCATTCTGGGCGGGGTGATGGCCTTGCGGCTGGGCTAGTACCCAAGCCGATCAGCGCTGATTGACCAAATGCCCGTTTACAAACTTGTGCAGCAAACTCGCCGCAAACGTCTGGTAGGGAATGCCCTCTTCAAGCGCGCGAGCCTGCAGGCTTTTCAAGTCTCTTGAAGATATCCTGATGTTCAAGCGCTGGTCTTTTTTGAAACTTGCCTCTGCGATGCCGCGGTGGTCCTTGAGCCGCTGTGCCATGTCGCCAACTGGCTTGAGCGCGCCAGCCTCCCAAGCCTGTACAAGCTCCAGCTCTTCCTTATCGTATTTCACTTTTGTCTTCATGCTTTATCTCCGGTATTGACGTGTCGCCTTCCGGCTCGGAATGATCGTCTTCAAGAACAGCTCTGTTTCAGTTTCAATAAAGGGTACGGCGTAGACGTATTCATCGACTTGCACCATCGAAATTTTTTGCCCTGGGTAGCTGTCTTGATTAGGGTGTTCAAGCACAGCAAGTTCGTTACCACTCGCAATTTCAAAAACGATTCTTTCAAAACTAATGCCCCGCTCCCGTAACAACAACTGATTTTTCTCAGGTGACCAATTGAATAGTTTCGGAGCTTTCACGTGTGCATTATAGGCACACGTGAGATCAGTTTCGTCTGCTGCCGGCATGAGCCCCCGGGGTTTGATCCCTGGTGCAACTGCCATAATTTTCTAATGCGTCAACCGAGTAAGACACTTTCATGACCCTCCCCACCCAAGCCGAAATCATCATCGTCGGCGGTGGCATTGCCGGTTGTTCCACCGCTTACCACCTGGCCAAGGCCGGCAAGGCCGATGTGCTGCTGCTGGAACAGGGCAAGTTGACCAGCGGGACCACCTGGCACGCCGCCGGTCTGATCGGGCAGATGCGGCCCAACCGCAACATGACTGCGATGAGCAAGTACGGCATCGAGCTGTATGCCGCACTGGAGGCTGAGACCGGGCTGGCCACCGGCTGGAAGCAATGCGGCAGCGTCAATGTGGCGAGCACCCCAAAGCGTATGCAAGTGCTGCGCAAGCAGGCGGCACTAGCGCACAGCTTTGGCGTGGAGTGCCACCTGATCTCGCCGCAGGAGGCGGGCGAGCGCTACCCGGTAATGCGCACCGACGACCTGCAGGGCGCCATCTGGCTGCCGGGTGACGGCAAGGCCAACCCGGCGGACCTGTGCATGTCGCTGGCCAAGGGCGCGCGCAATCGGGGTGTGCGCATGCAGGAAGGCGTTGAGGTCACCGGTGTGATTGTCGAGAACGGCCGGGTTAAGGGTGTGCGTACCGCCCAGGGCGAGGTGCTCTGCGAGGTGCTGGTGAACTGCGCCGGCCAGTGGGCGCGTCAGTTTGGCCTGCTCGCCGGGGTGAACGTGCCGCTGTACCCGGCCGAGCACTTCTACATCGTCACCGGCAAGATCGCGGGCGTACACCCCATGCTGCCGGTGATGCGCGACCCGGACGGCTTCATCTACTACAAGGAAGAGGTGGGCGGCCTGCTGATGGGCGGCTTTGAGCCGGTGG
>BJGT01000160.1 GCA_014190675.1 Comamonadaceae bacterium
ACACCGGCGCGTACCGCCAGTTTGCCGAAGGCGCGGATGCCGAATTCATCGCCCGACAGGAAGGATCGATCCAGCCCCACCACGGCAGAGGCGGCCATCATGGCCTCCGGGCCTTTGAGTTCGCCGGAAGGCATGCCATCGGCACCGAGTGGAATGCCGGGATGCTCGACGCCCTTGCGCAACAGGCCAGCTTTTTCCAACACAAAGCTGTTGACGTTCAGGATATGACCGCTGGCGTGCAGCACGCCCACCGCTTGGGTGTTGCTGACGCTGTCGAGGTCATGTCGGCTGACCCGTTGAGCGCCAAAGTAGATCGGGTCGAAGCCCCAGCCCAACAGGGGGCCGTCGGTCTTGCGGGCTGCAGCTGCAGACAAATTAGCGATCACGGTTTGCAGGTTGGGTCCGCCCGGCCAGTTGCGGCCGTCCGGGTCGCGCAGGTCGAAATAGCCGCAGTAGGTGTAGCGCCACAGGGCGCCGGCCATCAGATGGGCGTGGGCTTCGACCAGTCCCGGCAGCAGCACCTTGTCAGCAAACCGGTCGTCGACTTCATGAGGCCCCCAGCCTTTGAGTTCCTCCAAGGAGCCAACGCCCAGAATTCGACCGTCGCGCACCACCACGTGGGTGGCGGTCGGACGCGATGCGTTCATGGTGATGATCTTGCGCGCAGAATAAATGGTGGTGTGCATGGTGTTCAGGCGGGTCGGACAGACACAGGGTAAAGCGGGGCGCCGCTGTCAGACACCCGGTGGCAGGCCACCAGGTGACCTCGCAGCACGGTGCGCAGGGCCGGGGGCTCGGCGTGGCAACGCGCTTCGGCAAACGGACAGCGCCCGGCAAAGCGACAGCCCGGTGGCACATTGATCGGGCTCGGTGGGTCGCCGAGCAGCCGGATGCGATCCGCCCGGCTGCGCGTGCCAGGGTTGAAGGAGGGCGCGGCCGACCACAGCGCGCGGGTGTAGGGGTGCAGCGGGCGCTCAAACAGCGCGTTGCGACCGGCCTGCTCGACGATCTGGCCCAGATACATCACGCCGATCTCGTCGCACATGTGGCGGATCACACCCAAATCATGCGAGATGAACAGGTAGGTCAGCCCTAATTCGCGCTGCAGGCGTTGCATCAGGTTCAGGATCTGGGCCTGGATGGCGACATCGAGGGCAGACACCGGCTCGTCACACACCACCAACTCGGGCTTGGCCGCCAGGGCCCGGGCCAGCACGATGCGCTGGCGCTGGCCGCCAGAAAACTGGTGCGGAAACAATGGCAGTTGCTCGGGGCGCAGGCCGGTTTGCATGAACAGGTGGCGTGCCAATTCGGGGCGTGCGGCCGGCTCGCCAACGGCCATCAGCTCCAACGCTTCCAGAATCGCGTCGCCAGCCCTCTTGCGCGGGTTCAGCGAGGCAAACGGGTCCTGGAACACCATCTGAAAGCGCCGGCGTACCCGGCGCAAGCCTTCGCCTTCCAGGCTGCCGATGTCATCCGTGCCCAAGCGCATGCTGCCCGACGTGATGTTCACCAGCCGCATCACGGCCAGCGCTGTCGTACTTTTGCCCGAGCCGCTCTCGCCCACGATGCCAAAGGTGGTGCCTTTGGGGATGTCAAAACTCACGCCATCGACCGCCTTGACCACCGATTTGCCGCCAAACAGGCCACCGCCGAGCGGGAAGTGGACCTTGAGGTCACGCACGCGCAGCAGCGCTTGGGGGTGGTTGGTCATGCCGCGCCTCCTGGCACATGCAGCCAGCACAGGACGCGGCGTCGGCCGCCGTCCAGCCGGGTCTCGGGTGGCACCTGCTCGCGGCAACGCGGCTGCACCTGGCTGCACCGATCGGCAAAGGCGCAGCCGCTGCCCCGCTCCAGCAGCGAGGGCACAGTGCCGGGAATCTCCAGCAGGGGCTCGCCGAAGTCGGTGGTACGGCGCCCCGGCGCGCAGGCAATCAAGCCCTGGGTATAGGGGTGCATTGGCCCCTGCAGCACTTCGGCCACCGAGCCTTCCTCCACAATGCGGCCCGCATACATCACCGCCACCCGGTCGGCCATTTCGGCGATGGCGCCCATGTCGTGGGTGATCAGCACCACTGCGGTGCCGGTGCGTTCGCGCAAGTCGGCGATCAGGTCGAAGATCTGCGCCTGCACGGTCACGTCCAGCGCGGTGGTGGGCTCATCGGCAATCAGCACATCGGGTTTGCAGGCCAGAGCCATGGCGATCATGACGCGTTGGCGCATACCACCAGAAAACTGGTGTGGGTATTCATGCACCCGGCTCTTGGCGGCCGGGATGCCCACCGCCTCCAGCATCTCAATCGCGCGCGCCAGCGCAGCCCTAGCGGTAAGCCCCTGGTGCAGGCGCACCGCCTCGCCAATCTGGTCGCCCACCGTATAGGCCGGGTTGAGCGAGGTCATGGGTTCCTGGAAGATCATCGAAATGCGGTTGCCGCGGTACTTGCGCATGTCTGGCTCGCCCAGGGTGAGCAGGTCGCGCCCGTCCAGCATCACCCGCCCTGAGGTGATGCGCCCGGGGGGGGTGGGGATCAGGCGCATCATGGCCAGCGCGGTCATGCTTTTGCCGCAACCCGATTCGCCCACCAGCCCCAGGGTTTCACCGCGGCGCACGCTAAAAGCCACCTCGTCAAGCACGCGCGCCACGCCGCCGCGAGTCTGAAACTCGACGCCGAGTTGACTGACTTCCAGCAGCGCAGGGCCTGCTTCGGCGGTGGCGCTCATGGCATTGGCCTCGTGTTCATCAGCGCAAGTGCAGCTTGGGGTTAAGCGCGTCGTTGAGGCCGTCGCCCACCAGGCTGACTGACAACACCGTGAGAAAAATAGCCGCGCCAGGGAAGCTCACCGCCCACCAGCACTCCAGGATATTGCGCCGGTTGGAGCCGATCATCAGCCCCCAACTCATGACGTTGGGGTCTGACAGGCCCAGAAAACTCAGGCCCGCCTCAAACAGGATGGCCACCCCGATGATCAGGGTTGCCGACACAATCAGCGGCGGCAGTGCATTGGGCAGTATTTCGCGCAGCATCAGCCGCAGATGGCTCGCCCCCATGGCGCGCGCCGCACTCACATATTCCAGACCGCGCAGGCGCATGAACTCGGCCCGCGCCAGCCGTGCGGTACCCGTCCAGCTGACCATGCCGATGGCCACAATCACCACCCCCAGCGAGGGCTGGAACAATGTGACAAGCACCATGGCAAAAAGCAGTGCCGGAAGCACCTGGAACAGCTCGGTCAGGCGCGACAGCAGGCTGTCGATCCAACCACCGAAATAGCCGGCCAGCGAACCCACGGTGACGCCAATAGACACTGTGATGACGGCAGCAGCCAGCCCAACCATCACTGTGGCGCGGCCGCCAACCAGCATACCCGCCAGGATGTCGCGGCCCAGGTAGTCGGTACCTAGCCAGAGCTTGCGGTCGGTGAAGGGCTCGGTGAACGGGGCACCCATGATCTCAAACGGCTTCACGCCATACAGACCCGGGCCCAGCAGCATCACCAGGGTGATGCAGAGCAGCAGGAGCAGCCCCAGCATGGCGGCCTTGTTGCGGCTGAATACGCGCCAGGCTTCACGCGCGGGGGACAGCACTTTGACAGTAGGTGTCGTCGTGCTCATTTGCCACGCAACCTTGGGTCGATCCATCGGTAGCTGAGGTCGGTCAGCAGGTTGGCGGCGATGACCAACATCGACGAAAAGGTGAGCACGCCCAGCAGCGTGGGGTAGTCGCGCCCCAGGATGGCCTCCAGGGCCAGCGTGCCCAGGCCGGGCCAGCTGAACACGGTCTCCACCAGCACGGCGCCTGATATCAGGTGGCCGAACTGGAGTCCCGCGATGGTCACCACCGGCATCAGGGCATTGCGCAAGGCATGTTTGAAGGTCACCACCCATTCGCTCAGGCCCTTGGCTCGTGCGGTACGAATGTAGTCCGAGCCCAGCACTTCAAGCATGCTGGCCCGCGCGAGCCGGCTGTATTGCGCCAGGTAAATGATGGTCAGCGTAAGGGCAGGCAGTATCAAGTGGTGCAGCACGTCGACCACCGCGCTCCAGCCGCCCACACCAAACTGGCGCACATCGCGCATGCCAGCGATGGGCATGATGGGCCAGACCTTGCCAAACAAGATGACCAGCAGGATGCCGGTCCAGAACACCGGCAT
The DNA here is from genome assembly GCA_014190675.1 of Comamonadaceae bacterium. GTDB lineage: Bacteria > Pseudomonadota > Gammaproteobacteria > Burkholderiales > Burkholderiaceae_C > Rhodoferax. Next base: position 4,153 of record BJGT01000160.1, read on the forward strand.
GGCATAACCAACCAGTGAGAGTACCGTTACCGCGCCGCTGGCAAAGCTGTCTGGCCGCCGCGATGCAAACACCCCCAGCAGGGTGCCGGCAGCAATGGCAATGACCAGGGCGGTGAGCACCAGCAGGATGGTGGGGCCGATGCGATCGAGGATCAGGCCTGACACCGGGCGGCTGTAGGTGTAAGACTGCCCAAGGTCGCCCCGCAGGCTCTTGCCGATGTAGGTGACGAACTGCACTGGCAGCGGCCGGTCCAGGCCATAGGCCTTCTTGATGCTGGCCATCACGGCCTCGTCACCCCCACCCATTTCGCCGGCGATCACGCTGGCCGGGTCACCCGGGGCGGCATGGATCAGCATGAAGTTGATCGCGAGTACGGCCACCAGCAAACCGGCGGCCCAGGCCAGTCGGCGCAAGATGGCGAGCAGCACACGCATCAGGCGGGAGGGCTTCAGGCCTTGATCGTGGTCTCAGTGATGCCGTCGGTCTGTCCCCAGATGCCAGCCGGCGGGTTGACCACTTTGGCCGCATAGGCCTCGTAAAAGGTCTGCTCGTAGAGGAACGCCACCGGACAATCTTCCACCACCGCCTTCTGCACCTGCTTGTAGAGATCTTTGCGCTTGGCTAGGTTCATTTCCTTGCCTGCAGCGGCCAGCCATTCGTCCACCTTGGGGTTGGTATAGCTCTGGGTGTTGGACCAGATCACGCCCGGCTTGATGTTGGAACTCAGCCAGGTGCGGTGCACGCCAATCACCGGGTCGCCCCAGTTCCAGACCGAATCCAGACTCATCTCGAACTGCAGCGACGACACGCGCCGCGCCCAGGATGGGAAGTCCGGCGACTGCCTCAGGTTGATTTCCACACCAACTTTGGCCAGCGACACCTTGAGGTATTCCTGAATGGTTTTCTGGTCGGCATTTCCTGGAATGGCGTCAAGGTCCAGCGTGAGCCTTACCCCGTTGGCACCGGCTTGCAGGCCCGCATCATCAAACAGTTTGGCGGCCTTGGCCAAGTTGAGCTCATATTTTTCCACATCACCGGTGTAGTAGGGGCTGCCAGAGGCCAATGGGCCGGTGGAGCGGGAATTAATGCCACCGAGAATTGTGTTGAGGATGTACTGTTTATCCACAGCGAAGTTGATCGCCTGACGCACACGCTTGTCGGCCAGCTTAGGGCTCTTGATGTTGAATGCCAGCCAGATGAGCGGCCCGATGGCCGGTGCTGCACCCTTGACCACCACCGCGCCCGGGGTCTTGCGGACCCGTTCCAGTTCGCGCGGGTCGGTCACCGCCTGGTGAACGTCGATCTCTCCCCGTTCAAAGGCCAGCAGCAAACTGCTCGAGTCTTTGAACAATCGCACGATGACGCGCTCGAGCTTGGGCTGCTCCTTGAGGAAGAAGCGGTCAAAGCGCTCCATGATGATGTGCTCACCCGGCTTGAACTCGACCAGTTTGAACGGGCCGGAGCCCACTGGGTTGCCGTTGCGCGGGTGGATCTTGACATCGGTGCCATCGCCAAAAATATGTTTGGGAATGATGGGGGTGAGCGAGGTGGACATCGCCAGCAGCACGGCCGGGTGCGGCTCGGAGAGGCGAATCACGGCCGTTCGGGCGTCGCTGATGGTGACCGCGTTGACCGGGCCATACATGGTCTTGAATGGGTGGTTGTCGCGGATCGTCTCAATGGAGAACTTGACGTCTTCAGCTGTGATCGGTTTGCCATCGTGGAACACGGCATCCTTGCGCAACACCAGCGAAACGCTGCGGTTGTCTGGCGACAGCGTCCAGCTCTCAGCCAGGTAGGGCTGCGGTTTCCAGTTCTTGTCCATGCGGATCGGAGACGCAAACAGCTGGGCCGCTGGCATCATGGTGGCGATACCACTTTGCACTGCCGAGTTCAGGTGGCGCGGCGTCTGCGTGCTGCCGATCACCAGCACGCCCCCCTTGGCGGCTTGGGCCGCAACGTCGAGCGGCACGCCAAAAATACTTCCGGCTGTCAGGGCGGCGCCCGCTTGCAAAAGGTGTCTACGGTCAATCGTGCTCATGGTTTGCTTATATGGATGCCCCCCGGGTAGCAAGAGAAATTTGTGTCGTGTTGCGAAGAAGTCGGCTGCTCACTTATATCCGGCCTTGATTGCGTGGTCCGTCTGGTTTCCCAGACTCGCCCGCTGGCCCCGATGCATATCCGCTGACAAGCGCCTCATCTCCTAGAACGGACTTTTATGTCCGCACAACCATGCAGGTTTAGCTCGCCCCGGTCTGACCTG
>BJGT01000161.1 GCA_014190675.1 Comamonadaceae bacterium
GAAATCAGCGACGAGGCCAAAGCTTGGGTGGTCAGCATCGCATGCACAAAACCCAAGGATCATGGGTTGGCGGCCGAGTTGTGGTCGATCTCCGCGCTGGCACGGTTTGTTGGTGAGCGCGCGCAGGCGGCCGGCTTTCCCCGCCTGGCCAATCCGGGCAAAAGCACCGTCTGGCGCATCCTGGACGACAACGATATCAAGCCGCACAAGATTCGTTACTACCTGGAAAAGCGCGACCCCGACTTTGACCGCAAGATGCAAGAAGTCCTGATGGTCTATCGGGACGTTTCGCTCTACACCGAGGGCGCGGTTCACGATGCGCGGCCCAACCCCATCTACACCGTCAGCGTTGATGAAAAGCCCGGTGTTCAAGCTATCGGACTGACCGCCCCAGATTTGCCACCGGTGCCGGGCAAGGCGCCCAGTGTCGGGCGTGACTATGAGTACGTTCGCCACGGCACCGTGTCGATCATGGCCGGCATCGACCTGCACTGCGGGCACATCTTTGCCAACGTCGAGGACCGTCACCGCAGCATTGAGTTCATCGCTTTGCTCAAGCAGATCGATGCCCACTACCCGCAGGATGCCATCATCCGCGTTGTGCTGGACAACCACTCGGCCCACATCTCCAAGGAGACCATGGCCTTTCTCAGCACGCGCCCCGGGCGCTTCGAGTACGTTCATACACCCAAGCATGGCTCTTGGCTGAACTTGATCGAGTGCGCCTTCTCCAAGATGGCGCGCACGTTCCTCAGGCACATCCGGGCCGCCTCCAAAGACGATTTGAAGCAACGAATCCTCAAGGGCATCGCAGAGATCAATGCATCGCCTGTGGTGTTTCGCTGGAACAAGTTCGGCCTCGGTGTTGCCTAATGTGTATTTGGTTTAATGGAGCGGACTACTAGAGCGCGCCGCAGCAGCCAGCCTTACCCCAGCCTCACCCTAGCCTGCTCTGTTGTTGGCCGGGCCTCAGCGCGCCCAGGCCACCTGTCAACCCAGCACGCCCCCGCCAGCCGTGGCCTGCAGCCTAATCCACTTTGATCTGGTTGTCTTTGACGATGCGGCTCCACAGCTCGATTTCGCTGCGAATTTTGCGGCCGTAGTCGTCGGGGCTGCCGCCCACAATGTCAAAGCCCATGTCAGACAGTTTGGCCGCCAGTGCCGGTTGGCGCAGGGCGCGCACCAGCGTGTCATTGAGTTTGGCCACCACCGCTGGTGGCATGCCGGCCGGACCGACCACGCCATAAAAGGGTGCCGCATCGGGCATGGCGATACCCAATTCTTGCAGCGTGGGCACCTCGGGCAACATGGGGGAACGCTTGCTGCGCACAATGGCCAGGCCCTGCACCTTGCCGGCCTTGACCTGTACGCCGGTGGGCACGATGGCGTCTACCAGCACCGGCACCTGGCCACCCATCACATCACGCAGCGCCGGCGCCACACCCGTGTAGCCGATGTGCTGCCAGGCGATGCGCTGTTGCGCCCCCACCATCTCAAACCACAGGTGGCCATAGCTGCCAGGCCCGCCGCTGGTGTAGGCCGGGGGCGCGGGCTGCTTGCGGGCCCATTCCAGCAAATCCTTGAAAGTTTTGACCGGTACCGAGGGGTGGGACACCACCAGCAGCGGTTGCGTCACCACCTCGGCAATGGGCGCCAGATCTTTCACCGGGTCATAGGGCAGCTTTTTGCCCAGGGCGGTATTGAAGGCAATCGGCACGCCCACGCCGGCCAGGGTGTAGCCATCGGGTTTTGATTTGGCCACCGCATCAATGCCAATCACCTGCCCGGCGCCCGGGCGGTTTTCTACCACCACCTGCTGGCCCAGCAATTCGCCCCAGTAGGGGGCGATGGTGCGAAAGGCCGTGTCCACCCCGCCGCCTGCGGCCACTGGCACGATCAGTTTGATCGGTTTGTCCGGAAAGGCATCTTGCGCCCATGCCGCCAGCGGCGCCTGACCCAGGCCAGCGCCTGTCAGCAGCAGCGCCAACAGCGCCAAGGTACGCCGGTGCCGGGGGCTATGGGGGGCGTGGTGAGTTGGGGCCGGTGGGGTGTGACGGTCCGGGTTGGGTCGCTTGAGCATGGGCATCGCGGGTCTCCTTTGAGCTTGTAGACTAGCATGGCCATGGGTCCAACTCAAGCCTCCCCCTTGTCTGTCGGCGTGACCGTGATGCCGGAATGGTTCCAGAGCGAGGGGGTCGATGCGGTGCTCGACCGCTTGCAGGCGCTCGGCGCCAATGCCCTGGTGACCAGCCCCTACCTGTTGGAGATTGCGCCAACGGGCGAGGGCGCGCGCGAACCACCACCCGACGGCGACGCTGGCATCGTGCGGCCGCTTGACCGCGACCTGTGGGGCCATCGCGAAGCCTGGGTGCGCACCGCGCCCTCACTCGTTCACGACCTGCCCCGCTACCGTGGCCTGCGCTACCAGCCCTCGCCACCCGGCGACCTGACTATGGCGCAACCCGACCTGATCGACCGCGTGGTGGCCGGTGCCCACGACCGCGGCATGACCGTGTATTTGCAGGTCATGGCCGCCAGCCCGCCGGGCTACCGGGTGCAGTTCTCGGGCGCGGTCGATGAAGACCAGTGCCGTGGCCCTGATGGTCTGCTGCACCCGCAGCGGGTGGACCGCAATGCCAGCCTGGCCAGCCCGCATGTGCAGGCCTACGGTGCCGCCCTGTTGGCCGAGCTGGCCGAGCGCTACCCCGGCGTGCACGGCCTGCGCATCGACTGGCCCGAGTACCCGCCCTACGACTTGCGCAGCGCCCTGTTTGATTTCAGCCTGCATGGCCAACAAGCCCTGCGCCAGCAGGGGGTCGAGCCTTTGGCCTACGGCCGCCTGGTCATGGCGCACCTGGCGTCGTGGCAGTCGGTCGCCCAGGCTGCAGCGCCGCAGGGTGCGCAAGCGGTGCGGGCGGCCTTGCGTGAAGCCGGATGGGACGCGTTCTTTGGCGCTCATGGCGAAGGGCAGCCCCTGTGGGCCAGCAAACGCGCCAGTGTGGCGGCGCTGCTGCGGGCTTACCGCGCCGCATTGGACGCCGTGCCCGGGCCGCGCCGCAGCCTGCAGCCCCAGGTGTTTCCCAGCCCCTGGAGCCAATGGTCGGGCTTCGCCTGGGACGCCCTGGCCGACACGTCTGATGCCGTGGGCGTCAAGCTCTACACCATGCACTGGCCCATGACGGCCCGCTATTGGGCCCGTGACCTGGTGGGCCCGGCACCCGGCCCGGCGCTGGACGCGGTCACGGCGGCCATGGCCGATTTTCTGGGCTGCTGCGACGAGGCCTCACCGAGCGGCGCCCAGCAGCATTACCCCACGCCCGACCAGCCACACCCGGTAGGCGCACAGGCCCAACGCAGCAAACTGCAACAGGCCCAGGCGCTGGCCGGCGCAGTGCCGGTGATCGCCTATGCCCACAGCTATGGTCCCTTGGCCGATGTGCAGGCCCGCTTCGCGCTGGCCGTGCAGGCTAGCCAGCAGCCAGGCGCCAGCGCTCGGGTCTGGATCAACCGCTATGGCTACCTGTCAGGCGCCAAGCTGGCGGCGCTGGGGGCCGTGGTGCGGGGCGCGGTGGTGCAGGCTGCGCGTCAGTGACGAGCGTCGCAGAGCCCAGCATGTGCAACACAATCAGGCCCTGACCCGGCGCATTGCCGCGCTGCACCCTGACTACTTTGAAGGAGAACCCGATGCTGACCCCAACCTTTGAGGTGCTGGACCCGCGCTTCGCCCGCTATGCCCCGGGCAATGTGCACCTGGAGAAACTCGCCAGTGGCTGCCGCTGGTCTGAAGGCCCGGTCTATGTGCCGGCCGGGCGCTACCTGTTGTGGTCAGACATTCCGAACGACCGGGTGATGCGCTGGGACGAGACCGACGGCTCGGTCTCGGTGTTTGAGCAGCCCGCCTGGAACCCCAACGGCCACACCCTGGACCAACAGGGCCGGGTACTGACCTGCGAACACCGTGGGCGCTGCGTCTCGCGCCGTGAGCACGACGGTAAGCGCACCGTGTTGGCCAGCCACTGGAACGGCAAACGCCTGAATTCGCCCAATGACCTGGTGGTCAAGTCGGACGACAGCATCTGGTTCACCGACCCCACCTACGGCATCGACTCCGACTACGAAGGCGACGCCGCCCAATCCGAAATCGGCGCGGCCTGGGTCTATCGCATCGACCCGCACAGTGGCGAGGTGCAGCCGGTGGTGCAAGACATGGTGCGCCCCAACGGCCTGGCGTTCTCGCCCGACGAGCGCTGGCTGTATGTGGTGGACACCGGCGCGACCCATGTAGCCGAAGGCCCGCGCCTGCTGCGCCGCTACGCCCTGTCCGCGGACGGCCGCAGCCTGCAGGATGGGCAGCACTTTGCCCACTGCAGCGTTGGCTTGTTTGATGGCTTCAGGTTCGATGTGGACGGCAACCTGTGGGCCGGCGCCGGTGACGGCGTGCACTGCCTGGCCCCTGACGGCACCCTGATCGGTAAGGTGCGCGTGCCCGAGGTGGTGGCCAATGTTTGTTTTGGCGGCCCTAAGCGCAACCGCCTGTTCATCTGCGGCACCACCTCGCTGTATGCGGTGTACCTGAAAGCCACCGGGGCGGGCTGAGCGCTAAACTGACACAAGCAAGCCGGCCCCTGCCGGCACTGGAGCTGATGACGCCATGACCGAACTCGCGCAATTCCTGTCCTGCCGCGACCTGCTGCTGACGCACCGCACCGATTACGACGCCGCCGTCCAGGCCTTCAAATGGCCGATGCTGGAACACTTCAACTGGGCCCTGGACTACTTTGACGGCATCGCCCGTGACAACCCGGCGCCGGCCCTGCACATCGTGGAAGACTCAGGCCAGCAGTTCCGGCTGAGCTACGCCGAGTTGTCGCAGCGCTCCAACCAGGTCGCCAACTGGCTGTTGGCGCAGGGCGCGCGCAAGGGTGACCGCATCCTGCTGATGATGGGCAACGAGGTGCCGCTGTGGGAAACCATGCTGGCCGCCATCAAGCTGGGCGCCGTGCTGATCCCGGCCACCACGCTCTTGTCGGGCGACGATCTGGCTGACCGGTTGCAGCGCGGCAAGGTGCGCCATGTCATCACCAACGCCGCCGGCATGGCCAAGATCATCGACCTGCCACACGCGGTGACGGCTGGCCTGTCGCTGGTCAGCGTCTCCAGCGCGGCGGCCGCACTGCCCGCCGGCTGGGCCGACTACTGGCACTCCAAACAGGCCAGCCCTGTGTTCAGCCCGCCTGAGCCGACCCGCGTCACCGACCCGCTGCTGGAATACTTCACCTCGGGCACCACGGCCAAACCCAAGCTGGTTCAGCACACGCAGCAGAGCTACCCGGTAGGCCATTTGTCCACCCTGTATTGGCTTGGCCTGAAAAAAGGCGATGTGCACTGGACCATCAGCTCACCCGGTTGGGCCAAGCACGCCTGGAGCTGCTTTTTTGCCCCGCTCAATGCCCAGGCCTGCGTGTTTATTTACAACTACCCGCGCTTCAATGGCCCGGCCATCCTGGCCACGCTGGTGGAGCACCGCGTCAACACCCTGTGCGCGCCACCCACCGTCTGGCGCATGCTGATCCAGGAGGACCTCAAAGCCTGGCCAGTGCAGTTGCGCGAACTGATCTCTGCCGGTGAGCCGCTCAACCCCGAGGTGATTGAGCAGGTGCGGGCAGCCTGGCAGCTCACCATTCGCGACGGCTACGGTCAGACCGAAACCACCGCCCAGATTGGTAACCCGCCTGGGGCGGCGCTCAAGGCCGGCTCAATGGGGCGCCCGCTACCTGGCTACCGCATGGTGCTGCTCGACGCTGACGGCCAACCGGCCGACGAGGGTGAGATCTGCATCGACCTGGCGCACCGGCCCACCGCGCTGATGAACGGCTACGCCGACGACGCCGACAAAACCGCCGAGGCCATGCGCGACGGCTACTACCACACCGGCGACGTCGGCCAGCGTGACGCGCAGGGCTACATCACCTATGTGGGCCGGGCTGACGATGTGTTCAAGGCCTCGGGCTACCGCATCAGCCCCTTCGAGTTGGAAAGCGCGCTGATCGAACACCCCGCAGTGGCCGAGGCGGCGGTGGTGCCCTCGCCTGATCCGTTGCGCGGCTTTGTGCCCAAGGCCTATGTGATCCTGGCCCCAGGCCATGCCCCGGACGCCGCCACGGCAGCGGCGATCCTGCGCTTCATGCGCGAGCGGGTGTCGGCTTACAAGCGGGTGCGCCGCATCGAGTTCAGTGACCTGCCCAAGACCATCTCGGGCAAGATCCGCCGGGTTGACCTGCGCACTCAGGAGAGCGCTCGGCCGGCCAAAGGGGTGCGCAACGCCTGCGAGTTTCTCGAGGAGCCCGCCCGCCCGGGCTGAGCCGCGCGGCGTC
>BJGT01000162.1 GCA_014190675.1 Comamonadaceae bacterium
ACGGACGGTCCAGCCCGAGTTCATGACGCACCCGGTCCAGCGCCTCGGCCGTGGCGCTGGCATCCAGAAAGATCGATGCCGGATCACCCGGCACCAGCCACAACAGGCCAAAGGTGATCATCGACACGAGCAGCAACACCGGGATGGACGCCAGCAGGCGCCGGATGATGAAGCGAACCACAGCGTAATCGATTGGCTAAACCGAGGCGCCCCGGCGCTTCTGCGCACGCGCCCACGCGTTCGGGTGGGCGGTGCGCTGCGTCAAGGGCACCTCGCTGGTCCAGCGGCTTCAGTCCAGCCAGACGCCCCACATGCGTGGGATGCGGTAGGGCTTGAAGTTCTTCAGTTTCGTGGTGGCGACTTGGAGCAGTCCATAGTTGCCCATGTTGACCGCAATGGCCTGATCGTTGATCTGATTTTCGAAGTCGGCAAACAGTTTTTTCTGGTTGTCAAGGTTCATTTCGGCATTGAACTTGTCAAACAGGCCATCAATCACTGCATCGGCCTTGCGCTGGCCTTGCCCTTTCACCCAGTGCGACATGGCCGAGGCAGGGCCCTCGTAGGGCTCAATCCCAAAACCGTGGGTCCAGAGGTTCCAACCCTGATCGCTTTTGAGACCGAGGTTGGAGGTGGTGGGCCAATCGGCGACCTTCACCTCCATGTTGATGCCAATTTGCGAGGCCTGCTGCTGGATCACGGTGGCCGTGTCGACGGTGGGGCGGTCGTTGTGGACGATGAAAATCAACTTTTCGCCCTTGTAGCCAGACTTGGCCAGCGTGGCCTTGGCCGCTGCTAGGTCTTGCTTGGGGGTTTTGCGCCCTGTGTGATAAGCCGAGCCTGCATAGACCCAACTGGTGTCGATGCGGTAGTTGTCTGGGTAGGCCACGGCCATGATTTCTTCAAAATCAAGGGCCTGCGCCAGTGCGCGGCGGAAGTTCAAATCGGCACCAATGCCCTGCGCCATGTTGAACTTGAGGATCATGGCTGCAAACGGCAGCGCCGGTATCACTTGAAGGTTGGGATTGGTTTTGAGGCGCTTGGCAGTTGGGCCATCGGTGGTTTCGTTGAAGTGAATCTGGCCAGTCTCCACTGCTGCATCCCTCGCACTGGTCTCGGGCATGATGCGGAAAGTCACGCTGTCAACATAGACAATCTTGGCACCGGCAAAGCCGTCCCGCTCTTTATAAGCTGGGTTGGGTTTGTAGCCGTCGAAGCGGGCGATTTTCAGGTGGCTATCGGGCTTGTATTCGACGAACCGGAAGGGGCCGGTGCCAATCGAGGCGGCTTTGCCCATTTCTTTGGCTGCCTCCTCGGCAGGCATGATGGCGATCGGTGCGCGGGGGCTGGAGAGATTGCCTAAAAAAGTAGACTGGACAGCCTTGAGTTTGATGGTCACCTGGGCCGGGCCGCTGGCAGTCACGGTGTCGATTTGGCCGATCAGGCTGGCCGAGGCGCCGGCCTTGCGGTAACGCTCCAGCGAGGCCACGACATCGGCCGATGTCATGTCTTTGCCGTTGTGGAACTTGACACCGGTACGCAGCTTGAACACATAGGTCAGGCCATCGGCTGAAACCGTGACTCCTTCGGCCAGGTCGGGCACCGGGCGTGCGCCCTCATCCCGTGCATACAGTGTCTCGAAAATATGCAGGTTGACATTGCGCGCCACCTGCGCCGAAGTGGCGTGGGGATCAAGCGAGGGCGGCGCCCCAACCATCCCGATCACCACATCGCCGCCTTTTTTCTGGGCCTGTGCCGGCCCCACGGCTGTCAATGCAAGCAATGCGGACATTGCAAGGCTGAGGTAAGTTTTTTTCATCACATCGGTCTCCTAGGGTTGTATCGGGGTATCCGTGACGGACACTTTCTTTTCACCGGCTGTCTTTGCCGCCTGCTTCAGGCTGGCGTCTCTTCATAATCTTGCATGACCACGGCCACACAATCTCCGCGCAGCACCCGCCCCGGGCCTGCTGCTGCCCACAGCAGGCCCGGGGCCTGGTAGCGAATCTCCAAGGGCTCACGGTCCAGCTCTTCAACAAAGTGCAGATAACCCGCAGGCTGGTCTTTTTGTACCAGTTCCCCGGCTGAATTGCAGGGCTCGAAGATGCCAGCGCCGGTTGCAAAGCTGTAGCAAGACGGGTCGGGCACCATCATGTGCCGGGTGCCGGAGGCGCCATTTTTTTGAATCGTCTGGGGTGTTCCGCCCAGCATGCCGAGGTGGCACAACAGATTGCGCAGACCACGCTCGCCGATGCGCAAGGCCTCCACACTGACCCGCCCCCAGCCGCCAATCTCGGTGCCAAGGCACAGGATTTGTCGGCGCTCGATGGCTGCGGTGAAGGTCGCGCCCTCGTCCACGCCCGAAAAGATCACGTTAAAGGGCGCCCCGAACGCTGCTGCTGCGGCCAGGGTTTTGCGGCGCAGGTCGGGGTTTTCTATGCTGTGCATGACGCTGCACGGAGCGAATTCGGCCGAGTGGCCGCCGGTGTGCATGTCAACGCACACATCGACATGGGGCAGGATGTTGGTATCGAGAAAATGCGCCAGCATCTCGCAGAAGGTGCCGGCAGGATTGCCCGGAAAACAGCGGTTCAGGTCGCGCCCGTCAATTGGCGAGAGCCGCACGCCGTTGTGCTGGGTGGCCGCCGGCAGATTGACCGCAGGAATCATGATGAGTCGGCCGCAAATCTCCTCTGCCTTGAGGCTTTGTGACAGTTTGTGGATGGCAATCTGACCCTCGTACTCGTCGCCGTGCACGCCGCCAGTGAGCAGCAGGGTGGGACCGGCGCCGTTCTTGAGCACATAAATTGGGATTTGTACGGTGCCCCAGCCCGAACTGTTGGTCGAATTTGGCGCCCGCAGGAAGCCCGCTTGTCGACCATCCCGGTCGAAATCGAGGTCACATTGAATGCGGCTTTTGGCAAGTTGCATGGCAGAAATTGGCTGGCGTGTCTGAAAATATTAGCATACTTTCTAAAAGTATACAATCTTCATTATTCTGCGTCTGCGCTCTGTCAGTGCCCTGCTCAGTGTCTGTATCTGCCAGGGTTCCGGTGCGCCTAACGGACAATCTCGAGTTAACCAGCCAAGAGGGTGTGCGCGTGGCTTATGCGGTGAGGGTCATCAAAAATCTGCGCATCCAGATGGCCGATGGCATCACCCTGGCGGCAGACCTGCACATGCCTGAGGCGCCAGGCTTTAGGGGTCCGGCCATCATCGAGTACACGCCCTACCACAAGGGCAACAACGCGGCCTACGGGCCGCGCGCTACCCGCTATCCTTTTTTTGCATCGCAGGGTTATGTCTTTGTGAATGTCGATATCCGGGGCACTGGCGACTCTGAGGGCTTCAACGACTCACCCAGCAGCCCGCAGGAGGTGCAGGACAGCCTTGCCGTCATCCGCTGGTGTGCTGAGCAGCCTTGGTGCGATGGCAATGTGGGCATGATTGGCATCAGCTACACCGCCGGGGTTTGCTATGACGCTGCTCGCTTGGCGCCACCCGAACTCAAAGCGGTGGTGCTGTGCCAGATGTGCTCAGACTGGTACGCTGGCATGGCCTGCCCGGGCGGCAGTTTGCGCTTGTTTGCGATGGAAAATTTTGCGCCTTTGATGGCCGCCTACAACTTTGCACCGCCTGATCCGGAACTGCTCGGCGAGCAATGGGAGGCGGTGTGGCGGCAGCGGCTCGACCACTCCAAGCCCTGGAGCCTGGCTTACATCGACAACCTCCAGGACGGTCCGTTTTGGCAGTCCCGTTTGCTGCGCGACCAGCATGAGCGGGTCAAAGCGGCCACTTTTTTGATCGCCGGTTGGAGCGACTGGTACGGCGATGACATGCTGCACACCTATGCCAAGTTGCAGTGCCCTAAGCGCGTGATCGTCGGCCCCTGGACCCACAACTACCCCGAAAACGCCTGGCCCTTGCCGCGCATGAATGATCGCTACGAGTGCCTGCGCTGGTTTGACAAATACCTCAAGGGCCTAGACACCGACCCAGCCCAGCCGCTTGAGCGCGAGCCACCGGTGGTCGTCTTCGTGCGCGACTACACGGCGCCTGCGCCCTTGCGGCGCACCGATGCCGGCTACTTTCGCTGCGAACCGACTTGGCCGCCGTGCGCTGCCACGCAGTCCTGGGAGCTGGGCAGCCAGGGTTCCTTGAGCTTGGTTGAGCCTGGCAATAAAAAGCCAGTGGCGGCAGGCAGCGATTCCTTTGTCTACCGACCTGATGTCGGTATTGCCGCGGGGCGCTATGCGATTGGCCAGTTCACGCCGGGCTGGGGCATGGCTGACGACCAGCGGCTCGATGAGGGCCTGTCTCTGGTGTACACCACGCCGGGCCTTGACCGGCCGGCCGAGGTGATCGGCGTGCCGCGGGTCAGGCTGTATTACCAGGCCAGTGCCGGCACCACCTTCTTGAGCGTGAAGTTGTGCGATGTTGCCCCCGACGGCACCAGTGTGCTGGTGAGCAAGGCGCTGCTCAACCTGACCCATCGCGATGCCCCGACCGCGCCAAGCCCCTTGCTTGCGGGACAGGTCTACCTCCTGGACCTGCCGCTGCAAGCCGTGGCCTATCGCTTTGCTTCCGGGCATAGAGTCCGTTTGATGTTCAGCGGCGCCGATGTGCTCAATGCCTGGCCCACACCGCAGGCCTACACGGCAAGCTTGCATCACGGCCCGGGCCAGGCGTCATGCCTCGAGTTGCCGCTGGTCGGCCCGTCTGGCCTGAGCGGCCCAAGTTGGCGGCCCAGCGAGTTCGAACCCCTGCCCCAGGACCAGGTCCCGGCGCCAGACTATGAGGTCAGCCGCGACCTGATTGGCGCAACGCTGACCTGTAGTTATAAAACCAATTCTGGTGTGGGGGTGAACCGCTCGCGCTACACGGTGAGCTTGAAGCACCCCGAAGCGGCCAGCGTGACGAGTGATTACACCTACGACATGCACCGGCCAGGTTGGCATTGCCAGGTTTACGCCAAGTGCATCACCGAGAGCGACGCGCACAGCATGCGCCACACGGCCCAAACCCTGATCACGGTCAACGGCGCCGCTTACTGGCAAAAGACTTGGTCCACGAGCGCAGCCCGGGTTCACTGGTAAGCTGCACCTGAACCCAGATGCCGCCTGAGTCTGTTGACAGCCCAGTTATTCAGCATACTATATAAAAGTATACAATATTCGCCTACCATGTCTGCTACCGACCGTCTCCAGCTCATTGCGGCATCAACGCCAGAGGTTTCTTCGACGGCCTTTGTCAAGTTACAACCGCGCACATTGGCGCACCAGGTCATTGATGCCCTTGTGGCGGGTGCCGCTGAGGGCCTGATCCTCCCCGGGGACAGGATCATCGAGACCGAGTTGGCCTTGCAACTCGGGGTCAGCCGGGTGCCGGTGCGCGAAGCACTGCGGGTGCTCGAGAGCCAGGGCGTGGTGGTGAACGAGCCCTACAAGGGCATCCGTTTGACCCCCGTAACGCCCGAGCGCATCGACTGGCTGATCGAGGTTCGGGTGGCGCTGGAAACCACGGCTGCAAACCGTGCCATCGCCCGCGGCCTCAATATTGAGCCCCACCTAGGCAGCCTGGGCGCAATTGTGGAGGACATGCAGGCCAAGGCCGCGCGCAACGACGTGTTCGGCTTTGCCACCGCCGACACCAATTTCCACCGCGCCCTGTGCGCGCTGGCTGGCAACACCGTGTTGACCGACATGTGGGAAATGCTGGCCCGCCAGATGACCATTATTTTCGGCCTGTCAACTCTGGGCAAGCCGATGTCGGCAATTGTGGAAGAGCACCGCCGAATGCTCGAGGTTTTTTGCTCAGGTGACCCGGTAGATATGGCGCGCGAGATCAATGACCACATTGATGTGCAGATACACAAGGTCGACATTGAAAAAATCGTGGCCCAGCGCCGTTCGCAAGCCGACCAGGCTGCCAGCCTGTAAGAAAGGTTCCCCAGGCCATGCCAACCCTGCCCACTGCCGAGCGCACCTCCCGCCCAGCCATCCGTATCCGCGCCATCGCCGCCGTGCCGCTGTTTGGCGACAGCCCCAAGGGGGGGTGGTCGGCAGAAATCAAACCAGAGGATTCCATCCACGCCCTGGTGGCGGTGCACACCGACGCCGGTATCACCGGCTATGGCAGCGTGTTCACCGACGGGCGTTTGGTGCAGGCGGCTCTGCAGGTGCTTGAGCCACTGTTTTTGGGTGAAAACGCCCTCGAGCCTGAACGCGTCACTGAAAAATTGCACCAAAACACCTTTTGGATGGGCCGCGGCGGCAGCCTGACCCATGCCATCAGCGGCATCGACATCGCCCTGTGGGATATTTTGGGCAAAGCCACCCGCATGCCGG
>BJGT01000163.1 GCA_014190675.1 Comamonadaceae bacterium
GAAATGCTGCGTCACAAGCATGGGTCAGCTGCAAGTCCAGCACTGCCGCGAGCTCGTGCCAGGAGCGCAGAACATTGGTCGGCGGGCCCCAGAGGCAGACCCGAGCGCTGGCCAAGGGCTTCAGCTCGGTTTCTACGTAATAGGCATCGGTGAGCACTTCGCAGGGGTGGCCGTCGCTGGACATGGCGTTGATGACCGGCCGGCGGCTGGCGGCTGCGAATTCGGTCAGTCGGGCGTGGTTGGAATCTCGCACCACGTACATCGCATAGAAAGGGTCCAGGTAACCCGCCAGGTCACAGGCCCGCTCGCCGGTCTTCAAAAATCCGGGTAACTCGGTAAAGGCCAGGCCCAGATCACGAAAGGCCTGAATAAAAGTGGTGCGGGTGCGGATGCCATAGCCCTCAAACGACCAAGCCACCGTGCCGGGCAGCGGTGTGACGGGCTGGCCCACCAGGCGCCAGATGCTGCGCAGGTCGGCGGCGCTGAGGTCTGACAGGCGGATCAAGTTCATGCAAAGGCCTTCCGGTTAGGGCTTGGATCAGGAAAACGACTGTAGCAGGCAGGCCCAGGCCTAAACTCCAGGCTTACCCACTGATGCGAAAGCACCCATGTTTTTTTCAACTGATCCCGGCACCGTCACCCACGGCATCCAGTTGTCGCTGGCGCCAGTGTTTCTGCTGACGGCCGTGGCGGCCATGATAGGCGCGGTAACCGGGCGGCTGGCCCGCATCATCGACCGTGCACGCACGCTAGAGGAGCGGCTGGACGCCCTCCCGGGCACAGCGCCCACGGCCGCGGTGCATGCCGAGCTCTCAGATTTGCGAAAACGCGGCTTGCTGGTCAATGTGTGCGTGGCGCTGCTGACCCTCTGCGCACTGCTGATCGGGCTGACCATCGTGACACTGTTTCTGGGCGAGACCACCTCGATGGAATTTTTGCGCCTGCCCACCATCTGTTTTCTGGCTGGGGTGATCTGCTTCTTGCTTGCGCTGCTGTGTTTTTTGGCCGAGACGCTGCTAGCGACACAGGTGCTGCGCTTCGGCCGACCCCGCTGACAGGCCTTGAATCGAGGCCTGCCCCTGGCAGCCCAGCGCCATGCGCCAGCCCGGCGCCTTGACGCGTCCCAGAATGCGTGCGGTGGTGGAGCGGCCAAGTTCATTGAGACCATCAAAGGCGGTCATGCGAATCTGGCGGGCGCCAAGCCTTCGCCTGCACACCACAGGCCTACAGCCGATTGCTCTGCGCCTTGGCGCTGCGGGCATGCCAGAGCAGTATGGCCAACACAGCCGGCGCAGCGATGGCGGCCGCCACCGGGTTGGCAAAAATCAAAGACAAGGACAAGAGGTTGAGCAAAATAAAAGCCACTGTACCGATGGGTTTGCCGAAGTACCCGGTGTGGGCGGCGCCCAGGCCCATGACCGCTACGACCGCGCAGAACAGGGCGAGCAAAAAGGCTGGCCAAGTGAAATCCATGAGCAACAGCGAGGGCGAGTAAACAAAGGCAAAGGGCACCAGCGCCTTGCCCATGGACAGTCGGAACGCTGTCAGGCCGGTTCGCATCGGTTCGCTGCGGGCAATACCAGCCGCAGCAAAGGCTGCCAGCGCAACAGGGGGCGTCACGTCTGCCAAAACGCCGTAGTAAAAAACAAAAAAATGCGTGGCTAACTGTGGCACGCCCAAGCCCGCCAAGGCAGGCGCCACAATGGCTGCCAGGATGATGTAGGTGGGCGTGGTCGGCACGCCCGAGCCCATGATGATGCAAGCCGCCGCAGTAAAGAACAGGCCAAAAAGTATCGTGACTTGTTTCAAATCAACGAGGTTGAAAATGTCAAACACCATCACCATTTGCGCTGCCACGCCCGACACATCAATCACCCAGGCCGAGAACTTGAAGCCCATGCCGGTGAGCGTTGTGATACCCAGAACAAAGCCCACACAGGCACAGGCCGCACCAATGCTTAAAGCTGATTTAGCCCCCATTTCGAAGCCCTGAACCAAGGCCTTGGGTCCGACAGCCAGACCGGTCATATTTCGGCCAAGAGGGCCCAATAAGCGGGGAATCCATGAGCAGGCCACGGTCAGTGTGATACCCCAGAATGCAGCCAGAAAAGGGGTGAACTGCATCAGCAGAAGCGTGACCATCACCACCAGCGGAATAAACAGGTGCCATGAACTGCGCATCACCCAAGCCAGAGACGGTATCTCAGCCGGGTCCATACCTTCGAGCTTCAGTCGCTTGGCCTCAAGGTGAACCATGAACAGAATCGCGAAATAATGCAGCAGAGCTGGCACGATAGCGACCAGAATCAATTGGTTATAGGGGATCCCCAAGGTCTCGGCCATGATGAAGGCCGCCGCACCCATGATGGGCGGTGTGATCTGCCCACCGCAGGAGGCAGATGCCTCAACAGCGCCGGCAAAGCGGGGCGAAAACCCGACTTTTTTCATCAGCGGAATGGTCATCACGCCAGTGGTCACGGTGTTGGCAATGGCCGATCCGGAAATCATCCCAAACAGGCCGGACGACACCACGCTGACCTTGGCCGGACCGCCCGAAAATCGGCCCGCCACGATGGTGGCGAGATTGACAAACAACTGCCCCAGGCCGGTGAGTTGGGCCATGATGCCGAACAGGACAAAGTGAAACACGAACGTGGCGACCACGCCAACCGGGATTCCATAGATGCCTTCTGTGCCTTTGTAGAGGTGCGCCACGATGCGTGGCAAGCTGTAACCCCGGTGCGACAAACCGCCCGGCAGGTAGGGGCCAAGCAGGCCGTAAAAAATAGCCGTTATCGCCAACAGCGGCAAGAAAATGCCCATAGTGCGCCTCGCCGCTTCAATCACCATGGCAATGGCGATCACGCCCACCATCAGGTCCAGCGGCGTGTGCTGGCCCGGCCGCTCGATATAGATGTGCTCAAAAAATACCAGCAGGTACAGCGAAAAGCCCGATGCCAAAGCCGCAAAAACCCAGTCTCGCCAAGGGATCTGGGTGTGGCTACCGTCAAAGTGCTTAAAAGGCAGGGACAGGCCAGCCAGCGCCAACAGCACTGCCAGAAAGGCGTAGCGCATGGCGTCTGGCAGGGGCTCGCTGATTTTGGCCAGCAAACTCCAGCCCATGAACAGATAGAAGACCGCCAACCCGCCAGAGACCGTCCATTCCCACGGGCCGGGCAGACGTTTTTGCCTTGGGAAAACCAAGAAACACAGGCCCAGCACCACAGCCAAATGGATGGCCCGGTGCGCAATTTCATTGCGCAAACCGAAACCGGCTGTGTAATAGTGCCAGGCCGACAGGCCAGCGCACAAGACCATGATGATCTTCGCGCTCAATCCGGCCAGCCGGCGAAAGCTTGACTCTGGGTCAAACTGCTCAATCAGTCGATCAATTTCTTGTTGGCTGGCGCTCATGTTTCCATCATCACGGCAAAGGGCAGTGTCGAGCCTGCATTTCAATCGATTTTTGACTCAAACTGCCCAGCAAAATTTCAGTCTGATCCAGCATCACCAAGCGCATGGACTGCGCCGGCAGGGGTAGCACCACCAGCGGATCAACCAGCCGGTCAAGGTACAAACGCCAGCCCTTACCGTCGCGTACCAAGGTCTCGCCCGGCCCGGCGCTCGATGGCAGACCATAGCCCTCGCCTTCAAAACGCTCTTCCACCAGATGGGCGCGCCAGCCGAGGGGGCCAGCACGCCACACATAGCGGTCCAACACCGGTGTACCCAGCACCGAGTGCGTGAAAGCCAAATCAGCCGCAGGCCGCACCGGATCAAGTGCCAACTGCCCCAGCGGGCGACCGCTGCGATGCTCAGTCAACAACAATTGACAGCTGATACCGGCCGCCGGTATCAGCAGCAGGGACAGCAGCAGCGCTTTGAGCACCAGCGACCAAAGCAGCTGACGCTGACTAGCCTCAATTAGCAACGCCCTTGCCCTTGAAGTAACGCAGCGCACCCGGGTGCAATGGCACGCCGGCCACTGCAGTGGCCGTGCTCAGGCTGATATTTTGGCCCTGCACATGCACCTGCCCCATGATCGCGATGTTGTCGTACAGGGCCTTGGTCACTTCGTAAGCCACGTTTTCAGGCACGCTGTCATGGGTCGCCCAGATGGCCATCACAGCCAGGGTGGGTACGGCAGCAGTCTGACCTTTGTAGCTGTTCGCCGGCAACTGAACCTGGGTGTAATAGGGCTGCTCCTTGAGCAGGGCCGCCACTTCGGGGCCTGCCAGCGGGATGATTTTCAAGGCATGGCTTTGGGCAAAGTCGGTCACTGCGGCAACCGGTACACCGCCTGTGATCAAGGTGGCATGCAGGTTGCCATCCTTGATCTTGTCGACGGCCTGGGTGAATGAGGAACTGTCCTCTTTGACATCCGAGCGGGCCATGCCATAAACCTTGAGCAGGTCAGTCACCAACTGGTACTGGCCCGATCCGGGGGCACCCGAAGAAATACTTTTGCCCTTGAGGTCTTTAACACTGTTGATGCCCGAATCTGCGCGGGTGATCAATTGCACAGTTTCGGGATACAGCGCACCGAGTGCACGCAGGTTTTTGAGCGGCGCGTTGGCAAACTGGGCCTTGCCGTTGTAGGCTGCGTCCAGAATGTCTGCCGCCACAAACGCAGACTCGATGTCTTTGGTACCCAAGAGCTTGGCATTGCCCACCGAGGCGCCAGCGGCCTCAGCCGTTGCACTTATTTTTTTGCCATCAACGCTGGCCTTGTTGGAAATTAATTGCGCCAACATGCCGCCCAAGGGGTAGTAAGTGCCGCCCGTTCCGCCCGTGGCAACCCCAAAAAAGAGCCGTTGCTGGGCCCAGGCGCTACCGGTGACAAGCCAGGCTGCTGCAACCAGGGTGAGGGCGATTCTTCGATATGGTTTCATGGAGACATCCTTCAAATGGTAAAAATTTGAGCAACCGTCAATCGAACGGTATTGCAGTTTAAGCCAGTGGGGTACAGTCTTCACACGGGGGCAACCAGCAACAATCCCCAGGAGTAACGCCATGGCGCAGGCTCAGCCCCAAAACTTGAAGCTCCTACCACTGTGCGGCGACTTTGGCGTCGAAGCGCTGGGTGTGGATATCAGACAGGCACTTGCAGTAGCCTCCATATAGGCTTTGAGAGCCGGCTTTGACCGCCACGGACTGCTCGTGCTGCACAAAAACTTGACGATGATCGCAATGCAGCGACAATGTAGTGATTAACACTACAATTAAGGGCTTGAAATGAGAACCATATCTGCGAGCGACGCCAACCGCCACTTCTCCGCCCTGCTACGTGATGTCGCAACCGGCGAGATCATTACTGTTCTTTCGCGTGGCAAGCCCGTTGCCACCATTGCATCTGCTCGCTCCAGCGATGGTGAGCGCGCGGCCGCAAAGCTCAACTTGCTTGGGCGGCTTCGTCAACAAAACCCTTCAGGGGCTCGGAACTGGACACGCGATGAACTGTACGGGGACTGATGGATGAGAGTTGCTATCGACACCAACATCCTGGCCTACGCCGAAGGCTTGGGCGATGAGCTGCGCTGCAGCATGGCATTGCAGTTGCTCGAACAATTACACAGCGCCGAGCTTGTACTGCCCGCCCAAACCTTGGGTGAGTTGTCGCGCATCATGACTGGCAAAGCCAAGCGGACTCCCTCTCAGGCCCGAGAAGCGGTGTTGGGGTGGGCAGACAGCTTTCAAGTGGCAGACTCCACTTGGTTTGCTTTCCAGGCAGCGCTGGACTTGAATGTCGATCACCAGTTGCCAATCTGGGACGCCTTGATTTTGGCTGTCGCGGCAGAAAACCACTGCCGACTGCTGCTCTCGGAAGATTTCCACAACGGCTTCACCTGGCGAGGCGTGACAGTGGTGAACCCGTTTGCCGAGCCACGCGCGCGATTGCTGACCGGGTTGCTGCGCACATCGAATTGAACCCCAGATGCGACACCGAATATCACTTAGTTTGGGTGTGCGCATCTTCCTGCGTCCACTGCATGCCGTCGTAGAAGTCTTCATCCAGCGCCTGCTGAAAGCGGTTGCTGGCCTGCCGGTTCCACTCGGCGTCGTACCAACTGGTGAGCTTGTCGTGCAAAGCCAGCATGGGCTGGCTGTCAGCAAATCGCAAAGGCCCCGGCCTGGCGCGTACCCGACCAGATCACCATCGCAGGCTCTGTGTTGACGTACTGAAACGCCA
>BJGT01000164.1 GCA_014190675.1 Comamonadaceae bacterium
CGAGAAATGTTACAAGCGGCTTGCCAATGCCCGTTTTGACCAGTGCCACCAAGGCATTCCAGGCGGCCCACAGTGTTTGCCAATCTCGCAAGGATGGAACAACATGACCACGCCCCCCCAAGTCCCGCTGGGCCTGTACCAACTGCTGATCAGGCTGGGCGCATTGTGCGCTTTGTGCATTTACGGAGCCACACCAGCCTGGGCGCAAACCCAGAAACGCGCTGCCATGCTGGTTTTTGCGCAAGAGGCGCCGCCGCCAACGCTGGACCCCTATTTTTCAACCTCGATCTCCACCCGCAATGTGGCGATGCACATCTTCGAGACCCTGGTGACCCGCGACGAAACCAATGCGGTTGTACCGGAGCTCGCTGACAAAATCACAGAAAGCAGCGACGGGCTGAGCTACACCTTTAACTTGCGCCGGGGCGTCAAGTTTCACAACGGCGCCGAGATGACCTCCGCCGATGTGAAGGCCTCTCTTGAGCGCTACAAGCGCGTGGCACTACAAAAAGTCATCCTGGATCCGGTCACCGCCATTGATACGCCAGACGCCTACACCGTTGTGCTGCGCCTGTCAAAACGGGTACCCGTGTTTCTTGACGAGTTGTCTAGCTTCGTGACGCCGCTGGCGATCATGCCGGCGAGTCAACGCGATCGCGAGGGCGGCAAGGTTGATCTGATAGGCACCGGCCCGCTGCAGTTCGTCGATTGGCAAGCCGACAGCCATGTTCGGCTGAAGCGCTTCCCAGACTATGTGCCGGACCGTCGCTACAAGGGCACCGACGGGTTTGCCGGGCGCAAAGAGATTTTCTTTGAGCAAGTCGACTTCAAGCTTGTGAAGGATCCGGGAGCCCGCGTGGCCGGCCTCGAGGCCGGACAGTTCCACATCATTGAAGACCTGCCAATCGAATCCGCCAAGCGCATTGCCAGCAACAAGGCGATTGCTGTTTATGACCTCAAAAACTGGTGGCTGCAAGGGGCTTGGGTCAACCACGCCAAGGCGCCAACCAATGACAATCGGGTCCGGCGCGCCTTGCAAATCGCCCTCGATATGGAAGAGATCATGGAGATCGCCACTGACGGCGCCTACGTGCTCCAGCCCGGCCTGCAATACCCCGGCAACCCCTACCATGTCACCAACGGGGCGCAGTTCTACAACAAAAAAGACACTGCAGGGGCGCGCAAACTGCTGGCAGAGGCCGGCTACAAGGGCGAGGAGATCGTGATCATCACCAACTCCAGCTACCAGTCCATGTACAAGGCCGCGCAGGTGGTGGCCGAGCAACTCAAGGCAGCAGGCTTCAAGGTACGCATCGATGTGTTCGACTGGGCCACGGCCATGGCCCGCCGCAGTGACGGCAACGCCTGGAATCTGTGGTTCACCGGCCAAGGTAGCGGCCCCTCGGTTGGCCCCTATGCCGCGCTCAAAGACGTGGTCAGTCCGCAAAAGAACCAGATCACTGCTGATCCGGTGATTGACGCCCTGTACACCGAACTCATCACCGGAATCACCTTCCAGGCGCGCAAGGCAACTTTTTCTAAGTTTCAAGAGCGGGTCTACGACCAGGTGCTGTTTCTGAAGTTTGGCGACCTCACCCGCAAACAGGCGTCACGCGCCAACGTCAAAGGCTTTGTGCCCTACCGCATCCCGCGCATGTGGAATGTGCGGCTTGAGGATTGAGGCCGAATCCAAAGCCACCCCGGTGGCGCCAGTTGTCGCATTTATCGGGATTGCACCAGCAAAGGGCCAGGCATGGCTGAATTCGTCCTCAGGCGCTTGCTCAGCGCCATTCCGGTCTTGCTGCTCGTCACCCTGATAGCTGCGTCAATCATGCAGCTGGTGCCGGGTGACCCAGCCATGGTCATCGCTGGCTCAGGGGCCTCGGACGCCGAGGTCCAGCAAGTCCGCCAGGCACTGGGGCTAGATCGCTCTTTTGGTGTGCGACTGCTTGAATGGTATGGCGGACTGTTGCGCGGCGACCTCGGTCAATCCCTGCTGCTCAACCGATCGGTCACCACGGCGATCGCCGAGCGGCTGCCAGTCACGCTGGCGCTGGCTGGTTTCGCCCTGCTATTGACCATCATCATTGGGGTTCCTGCGGGCATCATCGCCGCTCTCAAGGCCAACACAGCCATTGACCAGGCGGTGCTGATGTTGGCACTGATCGGCGTCTCAGTGCCAAACTTCTGGCTCAGCCTGATGCTGATCGTGGCCTTCGGCGTTTGGCTCGAGGTTCTGCCAGCAGGTGGCTACACGCCATTCGCTGACGACCCGCTCGGCTGGGTGCGCTGCCTGATCCTGCCCGGTATTTCGCTGGCCCTGTTGCAAATCGGATTGTTGGCGCGCATCACCCGGGCGACCATGCTCGAAGTGCTGCGGCAAGACTATGTGCGAACCGCTCGGGCCAAGGGCTTGCCAATTCGGATGGTGGTAGGACAGCATGCGCTGCGCAATGTGCTGGTGCCGGTGGTCACTGTCATCGGCATCAGCTTTGGTCTGCTGCTGTCGGGCTCAGTGGTGATCGAGACTGTCTACTCCATACCCGGTCTTGGCCGGCTGCTGGCGACGGCCATCTTCAGCCGTGACTACCCAGTGATCCAAGGCGGCCTGCTGGTGACCGCTGCCATGCTGGTACTGCTGAACCTCGCGGTCGACCTGCTCTACGCCGTGATTGACCCACGCATCAAGCATGATGGCCGATCCTGACCTCAGCAGCGCCCAGCCGCCCGACCCGGCAGCGGTTGCTGCGCCAGCGCCGCACCTGCCCAGGGCTGCCAACACCACGATTTGGCGGCGCTTGCTCGGCCACCGGCTGTTCATCACCGGCGTCATCCTGTTCGGCATGGTGCTTGCCATGGCCTTGTTTGCCGATCTGCTGGCAACCGCAGCCCCCGAGAAAATGAATGTACGGGCGCGTTTTCGCACACCGCAGTGGGCCTTCCTGCTTGGTACCGACAACTATGGCCGCGATATCTGGAGCCGGCTGTTGTATGGCTCCAGGCTGTCCTTGTCTATCGGCTTCGCTGTGGTCTTGGTGACTGGGGCGGCGGGCACCTGCATCGGCTTGCTGGCGGGTTACTTCAAACGCCTTGACGGCCCATTGATGCGTTTGATGGACGCGCTGATGGCTTTTCCGGCTATTTTGCTGGCGATTGCCATTGCCTCTGCGCTCGGACCGTCGGCCATCAATGCCGTCATTGCCTTGTCAGCCGTGTACACACCACGCACCGCGCGCATCGTGCGCGGCAGCGTGCTAGCGGTGCGCGAAATGGACTATGTTCAGGCCGCCCTGGCGAGTGGCGCGCGCCATGGCTGGGTGATTTGGCGTCACATCCTGCCCAACAGCATGGCGCCTTTGATTGTGCAGCTGACCTTCATTTTTGCCTACGCCGTGCTGGCCGAATCGATACTTAGTTTTCTCGGCGTCGGCCCACCTCCGCCAACCCCCAGCTGGGGCAGCATGATCGCTGAGGGCCAGGCCTATCTGCGCGAAGCGCCACTGATGGCTCTTTTTCCGGGTATCGCGATTGCCCTGACAGCGATGGGCCTGAACTTGCTGGGCGACGGCCTGCGCGATGTGCTCGATCCTCGGCTGAAAGTTCAACATGGCTGAGGCCCTGCTAAGCGTCGAGCATTTGCGCGTCGCCTTTGGCAGCACGCAGCTTGCAGTTGACGATGTGTCGTTCTCGCTGGCCCCCGGTGAGACCTTGGGCATTGTGGGTGAGTCCGGTTCAGGCAAGTCTTTGACTGCGCTGTCGATCCTCGGCTTGGCCTCAGGCCAGGTCAGCGGTCGCATCATTTACGGCGGGCGTGACCTGCTGGGATTGTCAGATTCGGCGCTCAATATGGTGCGGGGACGCGAACTTGCGATGATCTTCCAGGAGCCCATGACTGCCCTCAATCCTGTGTTCACTATCGGCCGGCAAATCGCCGAAACGCTGCAAGTGCACCGTGGCCTGAGCCCTGCCCAGGCGCTTGCGCGCAGCGCTGATTTATTGCAACAAGTCGGCATCGCTGATCCACGTGCCAGACTAGCGCTTTATCCCCACGAACTCTCCGGCGGCATGCGCCAGCGCGTGATGATCGCCATGGCCCTCTCTTGTGGTCCCAAATTGTTGATTGCCGACGAGCCAACAACCGCACTGGATGTCACGATACAGGCGCAAATCCTGGCGCTGCTGCGTGAACTGCAGACCAGTCTTGGCATGGCACTGGTGCTGATCACGCATGACCTCGGCGTGGTCGCCCAAACGGTCGATCGGGTGCTTGTGATGTACGGCGGGCGTATCGTCGAAGAGGGCTCGGTTGAGGCGGTCTTTCATGCGCCGGCTCACCCTTACACCAAACGCCTGCTGGAAAGCATTCCTTCGCTGACGCAGCAACGCAAGCGCCTGGCGGTGATACCTGGTTCAGTGCCGCCTCTTGGCGACATGCCCCAGGGTTGCCGCTTTCACCCGCGCTGCCCGCAAGCCGGCGACGACTGTCGAAGCGCGGTACCCGAAACCCGTGAACTTGGGCAGGGACACCGCGCCGCCTGCTTGCGCATCAGCCCGCAACACTTGGCTCCAACATGAAACCGGTCTTGCTTGAAGTTCGGGGGCTCAAGAAGCATTTTCCGCTGCTCAAAGGGCTGCTGTTTCCAAAGGTCGTGGGCGCCGTGCACGCTGTCGATGGGGTCGACTTCGACCTGGCTGAATCAGAGACGCTGGCACTGGTCGGCGAATCAGGCTGCGGCAAAACCACCACCGGCCGGTTGGTGTTGCGCTTGCTCGAGCCGACAACTGGCACATTACGCTTTGCTGGTCAAGACCTTCTGGCACTCGATGCAGACGCCTTGCGCCTACGCCGCCGAGATATGCAGATCATCTTTCAAGACCCGTTTAGTGCCCTTGACCCGCGTATGACGGTGGCCCAAATCGTCGGCGAGCCGCTCTACATCCACAACATGGCGAACCAAGCCGATCGAGTCAGGGAACTGCTCGATCTGGTTGGCCTGCCGCAGGCCTACGCCGGACGCTATCCGCACGAGTTCTCGGGCGGCCAGCGTCAGCGTATCGGTATTGCGCGCGCACTCGCGCTGAGGCCGCGCTTCATCGTCTGCGACGAACCGGTCTCGGCCCTCGACGTGTCGATACAGGCACAAATCATCAACCTGATGCAAGACCTGCAAGAACGCTTCGGGCTGTCTTACCTGTTCATCGCACATGACCTGAGTGTGGTGAAACACATGGCCGACCGGGTGGCGGTGATGTACTTGGGCCGCATCGTCGAAATTGCTGACAAGCAAGACCTGTATGCCCGGCCCAGCCACCCTTACACCCGGGCCCTGCTGCAGTCGGTGCCCCTGCCCGATCCGCGCCAGCGAGCGGTGCCCGTGCCGCTGGCCGGGGAAATTCCCAGCCCGGCCAATCCACCCCGGGGTTGCCACTTCCACACCCGTTGCCCGATCGCTCAAGACCCCTGCAGAACTGAGGCGCCCGCACTGCGCGCCGTGGGTGATCGACATTTGAGCGCGTGCCATTTTTCTTAAACCCCGAGCCAAGCCCATGACAACCCGACTCAGCCCAGAATTCGATCTCTTTGCCGTCAGCGGCAAGCACACCGGCTTCATCCGCCTGCCCCATTCGGTGCACCGCTCTGCTTACGGCTTTATTCCGATCCCGGTCGCCGTGATCGCCTGCGGTGCGGGCCCAACCGTGTTGCTCATGGCTGGCAACCACGGCGACGAATATGAAGGCCAGATTGCGCTGGGCAATCTGATCCGCAGCCTCTCCCCCGACGAGATCTGCGGCAGAGTGATCCTGCTGCCCTCGGCCAACTTTCCCGCAGCTCTGGCCGGCATGCGCACCTCGCCGATTGATCAAGGCAACCTGAACCGCAGCTTTCCCGGTGATCCAGATGGCAGTGTCACCGAACAAATCGCCTGGTTTATTGAGGAATCGATTTTGCCCAGCGTTCAAGTCCTGATCGATCTGCACTCTGGTGGCAGTTCCCTGAGCTATATCCCGGCGGCGCTGGCGCG
>BJGT01000165.1 GCA_014190675.1 Comamonadaceae bacterium
TGCAATTCAATGCCTGAAGTTGTCAGGCGGCAGGCTGGCCCAGATTTTTATCCTGGCCCCGGCCAAGCGCAAGTATGTCGACAGCAGGTATTGACGCTGGTATTGAAAGAAGGTACCGAAATTAGCTTGAAATAGGCTCCAATCAAGCGTAAACTGACTGCAGCAAATCTGCAATACAAGCACCCTAGCTAACAACCCGTTGCATTGAATCCTAGATGGCCGCCCTGACCGCCACCAACAGCGCCACCTCCTCGGCTCAGACACTGATGCTGTACGAGCGCGTGCGGCAGGCTCAGCGCCAGGCGCAGTCAGCGCAGGCCGATGCCAAAACCAAGCGGGCGCAAGCGGACCAGGCAGAACTGGTGTCGGCGCAAAGCACTCTGCGGTCGCGCATGATCGAGGCGGCCAGCACTTATGAGCGCCCCCGTGCAGAAGCAACATCGCAGGCCCCGTCCCCTTCGACCCAGGATTTCTTGGTGCGCATGCACCAAGCCCTGAGCAAAGACGGTGCTGCTGCCAAGCCCGCCAAAAATAGCCAGGGCCAGACGACCGGTCGCATCATTGACCTGACAGCTTGAGCCTTGTCAAATCGCCAGCGCCCAGGCTGACTGTTTTTCCCCAAGCCAGTGCGGCCAAGCCAGATCAGACAAATTAGCGCAGAGAGGCCAGCTCAAACCAGCGAACCCAAACCGGCCGGCAAGGCCAGGCCATCGCCTAGGCGGGACGCGGCTTGGGCCGGCTACGTGCCGGCAGTCCTGCCCGGGGTGGCAAACCGGTGTGCTGGGTCAGCATGCTTCCGGGCGCCGGTGTTGTGAGCGCACCATTGGGCAACCGCCGCTGTGCCGGCTCGGTTGAGTTCTTGCGCCGCGCACTCGTGTAACCGCCGTCGTTCAGAGGCTGGAAGGTTGGAATCAGGTGATGCCGGCCATTGCCGATCAGGTCGGCCCGGCCCATGGCCTTTAGCGCCTCGCGCAGCAGCGGCCAGTTGTTGGCATCGTGGTAGCGCAAAAAAGCCTTGTGCAGGCGCCGGCGCCGCTCGCCGCGCACGATGTCCACGTTCTCGCTGCCCCGCCCGACTCTGCGCAGCGGGTTCTTGTTGCTGTGGTACATGGCCGTGGCGGTGGCCATCGGGCTGGGGTAGAAGGTTTGCACCTGGTCGGCGCGAAAACCGTTTTTCTTCAGCCACAGTGCCAGGTTCATCATGTCTTCATCGCTGGTGCCCGGGTGGGCAGCAATAAAGTAGGGAACCAGGTACTGCTTTTTACCCGCCTCTAGGCTGAACTTGTCAAACAGGGCCTTGAACTTGTCGTAGCTGCCGATGCCGGGCTTCATCATCTTGGACAGCGGCCCGGCCTGGGTGTGCTCTGGCGCTATCTTCAGGTAGCCGCCCACATGGTGCGTGACCAACTCCTTGATGTACTCAGGGCTTTGCACCGCCAGGTCATAACGCAGCCCGGAGCCAATCAGAATCTTCTTGATGCCCTTGAGCGCGCGGCCACGCCGGTACATCTTGATCAATGGCGCGTGGTCGGTGCCCAGGTTGGAGCAGATGCCGGGGTAAACGCAGCTTGGCTTGCGGCAGGCCGCTTCGATCTCGGGACTGCGGCAGCCCAGGCGGTACATGTTGGCGGTGGGGCCGCCCAGGTCGGAGATGGTGCCGGTAAAGCCCTGCACCTTGTCGCGGATGTCTTCAATCTCGCGGATCACCGAGTCTTCCGATCGGCTCTGGATGATGCGGCCTTCGTGCTCGGTGATCGAGCAGAAAGTGCAGCCGCCAAAGCAGCCGCGCATGATGTTCACGCTGAAGCGGATCATCTCCCAGGCGGGGATCTTGGTCACACCGTCATGGCCGCCCTGGGCGTCGGCATAAGCCGGGTGCGGGCTCCGCGCATAAGGCAGGTCAAACACCAGGTCCATCTCGGCGGTGGTCAGGGGGATGGGCGGCGGTGTGATCCACACATCGCGCGCCGTGACGCCTTCGCCGTGCGCCTGCACCAGGGCTCGGGCGTTGCCGGGGTTGGTCTCCAGGTGCAGCACCCGATTGGCATGGGCATACAGCACCGGGTCGGCGCGCACCTGCTCGTAGCTGGGCAAGCGGATCACCGAGCGATCGCGCGGCGGCACCTTGAGCTTGCCCGAGGTGGTGGGCAGATTCGGGTTGGCAAAGAAGGTCAGCGGGACCACCGCAGGCGCGCCAGGCGTCTGGGCAGCCAATCCCTCAAGCCCCGTCCCCGTTGGGTTTTCAGCTGCATTTTTTGCAGCATCTTCCTTGGCGCAGCTGCTACCCTGCTCGGCCGCCTGCTCCGAGGTGGTCAGGTAGGGGTTGACCTGGGCCTCGACCCGGCCCGGCAGATCTACCTGGGTCGAGTCGATCTCAAACCAGCCGCGCCCGCCCTCATCATCCGGCCGGCGCACAAAGGCGGTGCCGCGCACATCGGTGATCGCCTCCACCGGCTCGCGCGCGGCCAGCCGGTGCGCGATCTCCACGATCGCCCGTTCGGCATTGCCGTACAGGAGCAAGTCGCACTTGGCATCCACCACAATTGAGCGGCGCACCTTGTCTGACCAGTAGTCGTAGTGCGCAATGCGGCGCAAGGAGCCCTCGATGCCGCCGAGCACGATCGGCACGTCTTTGAAGGCCTCGCGGCAACGCTGGCTGTAAACAATGGCTGCCCGGTCGGGCCGCTTGCCACCCAGGTCGCCCGGGGTGTAGGCGTCGTCGGTACGAATTTTGCGATCCGCGGTGTAGCGGTTGATCATGGAATCCATGTTGCCCGAGGTCACACCCCAGAACAAATTGGGTTTACCCAAGGCCTTGAAGGGCTCGGCGCTGTGCCAGTCGGGCTGGGCGATGATGCCGACCCGGAAACCCTGGGACTCGAGCATGCGCCCGATCACTGCCATGCCAAAGCTCGGGTGGTCGACATAAGCGTCTCCGGTGACCAGCACGATGTCGCAGCTGTCCCAGCCCAGCTTGTCCATCTCGGCCCGGCTCATCGGCAGCAGGGGCGCCGTGCCAAAGCGAGCCGCCCAGTATTTGCGGTAGCTGCCCAGCGGCTTGGCCGCGCGGGCGAAAAAGGAGACATCCAATGGGGCGTTCATGGTAGGGCGCAAAGCATGGGGCCAGAGTGTAGGGCCTGTATAAAATCAATCGAGCATGGCGCTCAAAGAACCCCAAACCTCCGCAGCCCCGACCCAAAGCCATCGTCAGGGTGGGCCTTGGCCGTTGCGCCGACGTGAATGGGTTTTGCTGGGTGCCAGCTTTCTTGGCTTGGCGCTGCTGTTTTCACTCTGGCCCGGACTGGACCTCACCGTAAGCAGTTTTTTTTACCAAACGCCCGTGCCTAGTACGGGCACAAGTGTTGGAAAGTTTGTCGGCAACGAATTTGTCGCCATAGGCTGGATTCATGAGGCTGTGCCCTGGTTTGGCCGGGCCTCGGTGCTGCTGGGCTTGCTGCTGCTGGTGCGAAAAATACGCTCTGGCCTGCTTGGGCTACGCCGGTGGCGCCGCTGGCTGGCGCTGGGCCTGCTGATGCTGCTGGGCAATGGGCTGGTGGTCAACAGCCTGCTCAAAGAGGGCTGGGGGCGTGCCCGCCCGGTCGATGTACAGGCGTTTGGCGGCCCCGCCAGTTTCTCGCCGGCCCTGCTTGCCTCAAGCCAATGTGAAAGCAACTGCTCGTTTGTCAGCGGTCATGCGGCCACCGGCTTTGGTCTGCTGGCTGTTGGCATGCTGGGCTCAGCCGCGACCCGCCGCCGCTGGCTCAAAGTGGGACTGCTGGCAGGCCTGGCGGTCGGCCTGATTCGAATCGCCCAGGGCGGCCATTTTTTAAGCGATGTGCTGTTCAGTGGCTGGGTGATGTGGCTTTGCGCAGCCCTACTGCGTGAGGCCTGGTTAAGACTGCGCTTGCGGCGCTGGCCTGCTCGTGCACACCAGTCCAGCTCACGGGCCTAGCCGAAACCAGATCCACCTGCCGTATGATCAAAGGCGTCTGGGGCAAAGCAAATATGCTCCTTGGACGCTAATCAGGGAGAGAAAAAATGAGCTTATTTACCAAGAGCAGGCTGGTTCAATTTGCTACTGCCGCACTGCTGATGGTCTGCGTCGTTTCGGCCAGCGCCCTGCCCCCAGCTGAGGGACGCGCAATTCTGACCTTGAGTGGTCGGGTGGCCGACAAAAACACCGCCAATGCTGCGGTGTTCGACTTGGATATGCTTGAAAAATTACCGCAGCGCAGCTTCACCACCCTGACGCCCTGGTACCAACAACCGGTTAAGTTCACCGGGCCCCTATTGCGTGATGTGCTGGCTGCGGCCAAAGCCACAGGAACTGTTCTCAAGGCGGTGGCTCTGAACGATTACCAGACCAGCATCCCGATGGACGACCTGACAAAGCATGATGTCATTCTGGCCCACCGAATGAATGACGCCCTGATTCCGGTCCAGAGCAAGGGTCCGCTGTTCATCGTCTACCCATACGACAGCAAAAAAGAACTGCAGTCATCGGTCTACTATGAGCGCTCGGCATGGCAACTCAAGTCTTTGGCTGTCGAGTAGGCCCGATCCAATGGCACACCATGGCGACAAACGCTATGTGACCTGGCTGGTGAGCGTGGCGCTGGCGGTGGCACTGGGGCTAGGCGCACTGCTGTTGAGCGAATTTGAGCAAAAAAAGAGCTTGGTTCAGCAGGCCAGCCGACCGCTGGACTCGGTCAATGCAATGGCCCACCAAGCCGAGCGCGAGTTTTTGCGGTTTCGCCAAGCAGTCGCGCTGGCGGAGCAAAATCAAAAGCCAGTTGATCCAGAGGCGCTGAACCTCAGACACCAGATTTTTTTAAGCCGCCTAGAGCTGCTGCAAAACAACCCCAGCATCGCAGTGCTCAGCCAACGCCCTGAATACCTGGACCTGATGCCCGAGTTGCAGGACCTGGCCCAGCACAGCAGCCGACTGCTGTCGGCGCAATCGATCGATCCGGCTGCCCTGACCAGCCTGGCCGCCCGACTGGACCGCCTGGGTCCGGCTTTTCAGGCCTTGGGTTTGGCGGCTACCTCGGTCACCTCACAGCAACTGGCTGGCCAGGCCGACAAAGCGCTCAACCAGCAAGACCAGCTGATCGCACTCACGCTCGCTCTGCTGCTCCTGCTGCTCTTGCTGGCGGGTTTGCTCTTCAAGCAGCACATGGCACAAAGAAAAGAGCAGTTGGCGCTGCAGGCCCTGACCCGGGAGCTCAGCGCGGCAAGCCTGCGCGCCGAGGAATCCAACCGCAGCAAAAGCCTGTTCCTGGCCAACATGAGCCATGAATTGCGCACCCCCTTCAATGGCTTCATGGGCATGTTGGAGGCGCTCCGGCACACCCGGCTGGATGGTGTGCAAGCCAGCCACCTTGAGACAGCCCAAAAATCCGCTCAGCACCTGCTGACACTGTTGAACGATATTTTGGACATTTCAGCCCTGCAGGCCGGAAAAATAAGCATCAGATCCACCCCGGTCGGCCTGGGCTCTCTGTTGCGTGACATCGGCGCCCTGATGGAGCCCTTGGCTGCGGCCAAAGGGCTCGGTTTTGACCTGGTATTCCCAGCCCCCGAGGCGCCCTGGGTACTGGTTGATGAAACCCGCCTCAAGCAGGTGCTCTTCAACTTGGTGAATAACGCGATCAAGTTCACAGACCAGGGCAAAGTCAGCCTCGGCCTGCGGCTGGTGAGCCGCTCAGCTGAATCGGTCGAACTCGAATTTGAAGTCACAGACACCGGCATCGGGATTGCGCAGGCCGACCTCGTACGGCTGTTCACACGCTTTCAACAGGCCGAAATGGGCCCGGTGCGTCACTACGGCGGTGCCGGCTTGGGCCTGGAGATATCGCAGTCCCTGGCCCACTTGATGGGCGGCAAGATTAAGGTTAAAAGCCGTCCCGGCCATGGCAGCAGCTTCAGCCTGCATCTGCGACTCGAGACCGCCAATTTGTCAGCAGTGCCCCGGCAC
>BJGT01000166.1 GCA_014190675.1 Comamonadaceae bacterium
ATCGAGCTGCATGCGCTGGCACCCAAGGGCGTCAAGCTGCTCCCCGAAGACGTGTTCGCCCGCGCCAGCTATGTGCTGTCGGCCAAGGTGCTCGACCCGCAGTTTCAGGGCCAGATCAAAGAGCGGCTCAATTCCCGCGATGCGGTGCGGCTGGTCTCAGGCTTTGTCCGCCCGGCGCTGGAGCTATGGCTGAATCAGCATGTCGATTACGGGAAAAAACTGGCCGAGCTGGCGATCAAAGCGGCGCAAAGCCGGCAAAAGGCCGGGCAGAAAGTCGAAAAGCGCAAGGGCTCCGGCGTTGCGGTGCTGCCGGGCAAGCTGACCGACTGCGAGAGCCGTGATCTGGCGCACAACGAGGTGTTTCTGGTTGAGGGCGACTCTGCCGGTGGCAGCGCCAAGATGGGGCGTGACAAAGAAAGCCAGGCCATTCTGCCGCTGCGCGGCAAGGTGCTCAACACCTGGGAGGTGGAGCGCGACCGGCTGTTTGCCAACAACGAGATCCATGACATTGCGGTGGCCATCGGGGTTGACCCACACGGCCCGCTCGACACGCCCGACCTCAGTGGCCTGCGTTACGGCAAGGTTTGCATCCTGTCGGATGCCGATGTGGACGGCTCGCACATTCAGGTGCTGCTGCTGACGCTGTTTTTCCGGCATTTTCCCAAGCTGATCGAGACCGGCCATGTGTATGTGGCGCGTCCGCCGCTGTTCCGGGTGGATGCTCCGGCGCGGGGCAAAAAGCCTGCGTCCAAAGCCTATGCGCTCGACGAGGCCGAGCTCAGCGCCATCCTCGATAAATTGCGCAAGGAAGGCGTGCGTGACAGCGCCTGGAGCATCAGCCGCTTCAAGGGCCTGGGTGAGATGAACGCCGAGCAACTGTGGGAGACCACCCTCAACCCCGACACCCGTCGCCTGCTGCCGGTACAGCTCGGTGGCATGGACTTTGCCCAGACCGAGGGCCTGATTACCAAGCTGATGGGCAAGGGCGAGGCAGCCGCCCGCCGTGAGCTGATGGAGTTGCACGGCGACTCGGTCGAGATCGATATTTGATGGGCGCCCGGGTCAATAAGCAGCGCCAGCCCGGGCTTGAATGGCTTGGCAAGCTTTGGTATTTGCTGGCTTTGAGCCTTTTGTTCCTGTCAGCCACAGCCCGTTCTGAGATCTGGGCCTTTGTTGACGACCGCGGCGTGACCCGCTTTGCTGCGGAGCAAATTGACCCACGTTATGCGCTGTTTTTTCTTGGCGCTGAGGCGCCCAGCGGCCACGCGCCCGACCCCGCCGCCACGCCAAGCGGCTTGCGCGACCCTGCCGGCCTGGCCCGGCCGGCTGCCAGCAGAGCCTGGTTGCTGGGTTTTCTGGACCGCTCGCCGCTTTACCGCTCGGTGCGTCAGCCGATTGCGCAGGCCGCTATCAGCCACGGCCTCGAGCTCGAACTGCTGCAAGCCCTGATCGCCGCCGAGTCAGGCTTTGATGCGCTGGCGGTTTCGCCCAAGGGTGCGATTGGCCTGATGCAGGTCATGCCCGCCACCGCAGCGCGTTTTGGCCTGCCCAATGACGGCCGGACCCCAGTGCAGAAAAAGCTGGCTGACCCAGCGCTCAACCTGAGCACTGGCAGCCGCTATCTGCGCCACCTGATGGGCTTGTTTCCCGGCCAGTTGGAACTGGTGCTGGCAGCCTACAACGCCGGCGAGGGTGCGGTGCAACGGGCCGGCAATGAAGTGCCGAATTACCCCGAAACTCAAAACTATGTCAAGACCGTGCTGCAACTCTACCGGCTGCTCAAGTTTGCAGAGCCGCGGCAAGTGTCCCAGTCTGGCGCTGCTGCAGCCGCCGAGCCGCCCAGCCGGGTGCCGCCGCTCCTCAGTGAGGTTCGGGGTGGCGCTTTTGGACGTGCGAACATGATTGGGCCGTTCGAGACACTGTTGCCCGCCCGGCCCACCAAAATTCCCACCGAGCCCTAGCCATGAGCGAGCAACCCGCCCTGGATTTTTCTGCCCCCCCACCGCCCGAGAGCCCCGAGGCGCCCGGCCTGGGCAGCTACGCACAACGCGCCTACCTGGAGTACGCGCTCAGCGTGGTCAAGGGCCGCGCCCTGCCCGATGTCTGCGACGGCCAAAAGCCGGTGCAGCGGCGCATTCTGTACGCGATGTCGCGCATGGGGCTGAGTTTTGGCGGCGCCAATGGCAACACCGGGGCCAAGCCGGTCAAAAGCGCGCGGGTGGTTGGCGACGTGCTGGGCCGCTTTCATCCGCATGGCGACCAAGCCGCCTACGACGCGCTGGTGCGTATGGCGCAAGATTTCAGCCAGCGCTACCCGCTGATCGATGGCCAGGGCAATTTCGGCAGCCGCGATGGCGATGGTGCTGCCGCCATGCGCTACACCGAGTCCCGGCTGGGCAAAATCACCAGCCTGCTGCTCGACGAGATTGACGAGGGCACGGTCGATTTCGTGCCGAATTACGACGGCTCAACGGTTGAGCCGCGCCAGCTGCCGGCCCGGCTGCCCTTTGCCCTGCTCAACGGCGCCAGCGGCATTGCCGTGGGCCTGGCCACCGAAATCCCCAGCCACAACCTGCGCGAGGTGGCCGACGCCTGCGTGGCACTCATCAAATCGCCCAAGCTCAGCGACGCCGAGCTGTTTGCACTGATTCCCGGGCCCGATTTTCCTGGCGGCGCCCAGATCATCAGCCCGGCAGCCGACATTGCTGAGGCCTACCGCAGCGGCCGAGGTTCTCTCAAGTGCCGGGCGCGCTGGAAGATCGAAGAGCTGGCGCGCGGCCAGTGGCAGCTGGTCGTCACCGAGCTGCCGCCGGGCGTCAGCACGCAGCGGGTGCTCGAGGAGATCGAGGAGCTGACCAACCCCAAAGTCAAGGCCGGTAAAAAAGCCCTGTCACAAGACCAGACCCAGCTCAAGGCCAGCCTGCTGGCGGTGCTCGATGTGGTGCGCGACGAGTCGAGCAAAGACGCCGCCGTGCGCCTGGTGTGCGAGCCCAAGACCAGCCGCATTGGCCAACAGGAGCTGATCACCACGCTGCTGGCCCACACCAGCCTGGAAACCTCTTCACCGATCAACCTGACCATGGTCGGGCTGGATGGGCGGCCAACCCAAAAGTCCTTGCGCCAGATGCTGCTGGAGTGGATCGACTTCCGCCAGAGCACCATCGAGCGCCGCTCGCGCCATCGGCTCGACAAGGTGCTGGACCGCATCCACATTTTGGAGGGGCGGCAGCTGGTGCTGCTCAATATCGACGAGGTGATCGCCATCATCCGCCAGTCGGACGAGCCTAAGGCAGCGCTGATGGCGCGATTTGGATTGTCAGAGCGGCAGGCCGAAGACATTCTGGACATCCGCCTGCGCCAGCTGGCGCGGCTCGAGGCCATCAAGATCGAACAGGAGTTGGCGGGGCTGCGCGAGGAACGCCAACGCCTGGAGGACATTTTGGCCAGCCCCACCGCTTTGCGTCGACTGATGGTCAAAGAGATTGAAGCCGACGCCAAAACCTTTGCCGACCCGCGCCGCACTTTGATTCAGGCCGAGAAAAAAGCCGTGCTTGAGGTCAAGGTGCCCGACGAGCCGGTCACCGTGGTGGTCAGCCAGATGGGCTGGGTGCGGGCCCGCACCGGCCATGGGCACGAGGCCGGCAGCTTTGCCTTCAAGGCTGGAGACGGCTTGTACGGTACGTTTGAATGCCGCACCGTGGACACCCTGCTGGGCTTTGGCAGCAACGGTCGGGTGTACTCGGTGCCGGTCTCAGTGCTACCCGGCGCGCGCGGCGACGGCCAGCCCATCACCAGCCTGATTGAGCTTGAAGCCGGCACCGAGCTGCTCTATTACTACGCCGGCCCGGCTGCGGCCAGCCTGCTGCTGAGCAGTTCCGGCGGCTACGGCTTTATCGCCACTGTTGAGCACATGGTGTCGCGCTTGAAAGCTGGCAAGGCCTTTGTCAGCTGCAACCCGGGTGAGACCCTGTGCCGGCCCTCGCTGGTGGCCTGCGATGGTGGCACCCTGCCCACGCCAGCCGCCAGCCACGTGGCCTGCGCCTCGGCGGGCGGGCGGGTGCTGACCTTCGAGATTGCTGAGCTCAAGCAAATGCCCAACGGCGGGCGTGGCCTGATGCTGATCGACCTGGAGGCCAAGGACAGCCTGGCCGGTGCTGCGGCCTACACCCGCAGCATCCGCATCGAGGGCATCGGGCGCGGCGGCAAGTTGCGCGAGGAAACCCTGGAGATCCGCAGCCTCAACAACGCGCGGGCCGTGCGCGGTCGCAAGGGCCGGGCGGCTGATTTCGGCTTCAAGCCGACGGCGGTGACGCGGGTCGCCTGAGCACTCCCGTCGTTTTGGTGTAACCGCTTCACTGTTGCCAGCCCCTGCAGCACCCTGGCCGGCCTTGACGGGTCTAGCGCCGCGCCTGTTGGGGCGACAATCCTCCCATGCAAACGGCCATCCCCTCCCTCTTCATGCGCGGCGGCAGCTCGCGCGGCCCGTTTTTTCTAGCCTCGGACTTGCCCACCGACATTCCCACCCGCGACCGGGTGCTGTTGGCCGTGATGGGCTCGCCTGATCGCCGGCAAATTGACGGCATGGGCGGCGCCCATCCGCTGACCAGCAAGGTCGGCATCGTCAGCCCCAGCCGCACGCCGGGTGTGGCGCTGGACTTTTTGTTTGCCCAGTTGCAGCCGGACAAAGACACCGTAGACACCAGCCCCAACTGCGGCAACATGCTGGCCGCCGTGGTGCCGTTTGCGTTGGAGCGCGGCCTGATCGAACCACAGGGCGACACCACCACGGTGCGGGTACTCACCCTCAACACCGACATGCAGTGTGATGTGACGGTGCAGACGCCGATGACGCCGCAGGGTCGGCGTGTGCGGTACGACGGTGACGCCCGCATCGACGGCGTGCCCGGGAGCTCGGCGCCGATCACCATCAACTTCCTGGATACTGCCGGCTCGGTTTGTGCGGGCCTGTTGCCCACCGGCCAGGTGCGCGACCTGGTGACGGTGACGGGCCAGGGCTTTGCGCCTTTCACGCTGCCGGTGACCTGTATTGACAACGGCATGCCGCTGGTGATGTTTCAGGCCGCGGATGTGGGCTGCACCGGCTACGAGACGGTGGCCGAGCTCAATGCCGACACCGTGCTCAAGCAGCGCATCGAGGCCCTGCGCCTGCTGACCGGGCAGCTGATGGGCCTGGGCGATGTGAGCGCCAAGAACTACCCCAAGATGACGCTGATAGCGCCGCCGCGCAGTGGCGGCAGCCTGTGCACCCGCAGCTTCATCCCGCACGTGTGCCACGACGCGATTGGCGTGCTGGCGGCCGTCACAGTCGGCACCGCCTGCGTGCTCAAAGGATCGGTCTGCGACGGCGTGGCGGTGATGGACGGCGGCCATGAACCGCGGGTGTCGGTCGAGCACCCCACCGGTGAATTCAGTGTGGCGCTGGGCCTGGACCCGGCCAACCCACAAAACGTGACCCGCGCCGCCTTGCTGCGCACGGCCCGCCTGATCATGCGCGGCGAGGTCATGATCCCCGCGGCTGTTTGGGCCGGCCAGCCCGCCTGAATCTGACTCAGACACGACTTGAGGAGACCCCTTGTGAGCAAAAAGCCCCTGATCATCGACTGCCACGGCCACTACACCACCGCGCCGAAGGCGCTGGAAACCTGGCGCAACCGGCAGATCGCCGCCCTGAATGACCCGGCCAACCGGCCCCGCGTGGCCGAGCTGGTGATCAGCGACGACGAGCTGCGCGAGAGCATCGAGACCAACCAGCTGCGCCTGATGCGCGAGCGCGGCAGCGACCTCACCATTTTCAGCCCGCGTGCGAGCTTCATGGCGCACCACATTGG
>BJGT01000167.1 GCA_014190675.1 Comamonadaceae bacterium
TTCGCCAACCCAGGTCGCATCAGCGGCCAGGTGACGGTGCGAAAGGTCTGCCAAGCATTGGCGTTCAGGGTCTGTGCGGCCTCTTCCAGCGAGGGGCTGATGGCCTCCACCACCCCGATCAAAACCAGGAAGGCAATTGGCGTGAAAGACAGCAGCTGCGCAATCAACACGCCGGTGAAGCCGTAGACCCAGCGGGTCGGCTCCAGGCCGAGTTGCCCCGCCACGAACTGAGTCACATTGCCAGACAGGCCAAACAACAAAATAATCGACAGGCCGATGACAAAAGGCGGCGTGATGATGGGCAGCAAAGAGAGGGATTTGAAAAATCCGCGAAAGCGCGCGCCGGTGCGGGTCAGCACCAGGGCGAATGCCAAACCCAGCAGCGTTGACAACAAACCCACCACGACACCAAGCACGAGAGTATTCCAGGCTGCACCGCAGTTGGAGCCGGTACTCAGGCAACTCAGCCGCCATATTTTGTGGTCGCCCAGGCGTTCAAAGAATGGTGCCAACGACCAGCCGCCAGCCTCGGTCTTGAACGGCAACACCAGCATTTGCACCAGTGGCAGGCCGATAAACAGCAGGGTCAGGGCAATCACCAGCCCAAGCGAACCAGCGATAAAGGCGTCGCCACCCACCAGGCCGCGCAGCGCCATGCCGCGGGTCAACAAAAACAAAAAACTCAGGCCAGTCAGCAGCGCACCACAGCCCATGCCGAACTGGCGCTGCTCGGACTCGCCCAGCCAGGCGGTCAGCCAAGCGGCGTTCCAGCCCTGCAAACCAAACAAAAAACCCTGGGCCAGCAAATAGGCTATGCCCAATGTGCCAAGTGCGGTCAACCAGCGGCCCAGCCGGGCGCTCGATGGGCGCCACAGGGCCGCACACAGCGCCGCCAGAGCGATCAGTGCGGCCGGCATCAGCCACAGCTTGGCCCCTTTGAGCCAGTGGAACAGCGCGGGCTGCGAGTCAGTGAAGGGGTAGCCGCCGAACAGCCACTTCATGGCCCAAAAACCGTCCTCGATGGCATACCAGGGCAGCAGCACAAGCCCCACCAAGGCACACGTGGCGGCACTCAGGGCCTGGCGGTCCAGGCGATGTTGCTGGGCAGTCACCAACTTGCCTGGTTGCGCTTCAGACCGTCAAGTTATTCAGTTGGGCAGAGCGCCAATTTCTTCGTCCCACTTTTTGAGCAGGCGACGCCGCTCAGCAGACGAGCCGTATTTGACGAAGTCGTAGTCAATCAGCTTGATCTTGGCCAGGTCAGGCGCCTTGGCTGAGATGCTGGACGCTTTGTTCGATGGCACCTGGAAAGACTTGACATCCTTGGCCTTGCTTTGGAAGTCAGCGCTGAGCGCAAATTCATAAAACTTTTTGGCGTTGTCAATGTTGCGTGCGCCCTTGACGATGCTCATCGAGCCGATCTCGTAGCCGGTGCCCTCGCAAGGCACCACCGATTTGATCGGAAAACCGGCCTCGGCCACGGCAACGGCATCATGCACAAACACAATACCGATCACGGTTTCTCCAGCGCCCGCTGCCTTGATAGGCGCCGAGCCTGATTTGGTGTACTGGTTGATGTTCTTGTGCAGCGCCCTGAGGTAGTCGAAGGCCTCTTTTTCGCCCATCATCTGCACCAGCGTGGCAAGCATGGTGTAAGACGTGCCCGAAGAGTTGGGATTGGCGACCTGCACCTTGCCCTTGAATTCTGGCTTGATCAGGTCCTTCCAGCAGCTCGGAGCGCTCAGCCCCTGCTTTTTGAGCAGTTCCTCGTTGTAGCCATAGCCCAAGGCGCCCGAATAGATGCCTACCGTGCGGTCTTTGGAAGCCGCGGCCTGACGGTTCGCCCAATCAAACAGTTGGTCGCGGGCTTGCGACACATAGGCCTGGGTCAGGCCTTCTTCAGCGGCCTGGAGGTGCGGGTCACCGGTGCCGCCCCACCAGATATCGCCCTTGGGATTGGTGGCCTCGGCCTTGATCTGGGCATAGGTTTCGCCTGAGCTCTTGCGCGTCATGTCCACAGCAACACCGGTTTTCTTTTCGAACTCAGTTTTGGCCTGCTGGCACCAGGCTTCGTCAGAGCTGCAATACAGGGTCAGCTTACCCTGCGCAAATACGGGGCTGGCCAACAGGCCGAAGGTGAGGGCCAACAAGCCAACAAGTGTCGAATGCCGCATGAAAAGTCTCCTGTTAATCAATAAAAAACCGGCAACGCAAACAATGCGCCAATTACCCTATTTGGCCATCAACTGGCTCAAATCAGCATACAACCCAGCAGCACTGGCCACCAGCGGACCGCCTGAGCGGATGCCCTCCGGGGTGAAGAAGTCGTTGGTCTGCCCGCCCGCTTCGGTCACCAGCAGGATGCCGGCCGCGCAGTCCCAGGCGTTGATGTGCAACTCGGCGTAGCCGTCAACACGGCCTGCGGCCACATCGGCCAGCCCGAGCGCGCCCGAGCCACGGCGCGTAAAGGCGCAGCCGGCGGCCAGCAGCGCCGCCGCCTTGGCCAGGTAGTCGGCCGCTTGGCTACGGGGCGACCAGCCCAGCTCCACCGTGGCGCCATTCAAAACGCTGGTGCTGCGGACCTGCATCGGCCGGCCGTTGAGCCAGGCGCCGGCGCCCAGGCCGGCGCTGTACAGCCGATTCATGTGCGGGTCAAACAGCAGGCCCAGTACCGGTTTGCCGGCCTCCAAGTAACCGATCGAGATGCACCAGCGTGGCACATCGGTGGCGTAGTTGGCGGTGCCGTCGATAGGGTCGACCAGCCAGAAGTTGCCCGCGCCGCCCACCGCGTCTTGGCCGCCCATTTCTTCGCCCACCACCAGATCTCCGGCAAAGGCCAGAGCCACCTCGGCGCGGATCAAACGCTCAACCGCCAGGTCAGCCTGCGTCAGCACATCATGCGCCCCCTTGGCGCTGATTTGCAGCTGGGTCGCTTCTTGCAGGGCAAGTTCACCGCACTGGCGCGCCAGGCGGGTGGCAAAGTCCAGCCTGGCGGCCAGGTGAGCAGGTAACAGGGTCAGGTTCAAGGCGGGGTGTCCGGTTCAGTCGGGGTCAGAGCTTGAGCGTAGCCGGCAGGTACTTGGCCAACAGGTCCTCGTAATAGGGCTTGAGTTCGGCCAGCACAGGCGGGTTCGGATTCTTGGAATACAGGTCGTAGGGGTTGAATTTTTGCACCCAGGGCAGGTTCGCGTGGTCGCGGGCATCGGTCAGGTGCCGGTACTGGCCTTCTTTGTGCCAAGCGTAAAACGAGTGGTAGCGAATCATGTACTGCGCCGGCTCGGGCAAATAGTCTTTGAGCAGGTGGTACAGGTATTCGTCATGGCCCCAGGACATGTGCACCTGGTCCAGCCCGCAGTTGGCGCTGTAGATGCCCAGCTCGGTGTTGTATCGGCTGTCATCGCTGTCCGGGTTGGCAGCAAAGAACTCCGGGTAGACGATGCGCTGCGAGTGGCGGCAGCCGACCGGAAAGGTGTCGCCCACCACCGCCCATTGTGGCTCGCCAAACAGGCACAGCACCTTGCCCAGGTCGTGCACAAAGCCGGTCAGCACAAACCAGTCGGGGTGGCCATCGGCGCGGATGGCTTCGGCGGTTTGAAGCAGGTGGCTGATTTGCGGCAGGTTGATGTCGGGGTCTGATTCATCAATCAGTGTATTGAGGTAGTCCAGCCCCTCCCAAGGCGTCATACTGCGTTGCTTGAACTGCAGCCAACGGTCTTTTTTCTCTAATACAAAGCGCAGGGTCTGTTGGCTGTGGTTGTTGCGGTAAAACTCCCTGACCCGGTCAATTCCAGCTTGCTGGTAGTCGCGGTACTGGGCGCGGCGCGGCGCTGGGGCCAACAGGCCAGGGGCGGCCAAGGTTTCTGGCATAAGCTGTCCTCGGGTCTTGATTATTGGCCTGCTTGGGCTCTTGCAGACGATGTTAACCGACCAGAATATCTGTTTCTGTAAAAATGCAGGCTTCGCGCGTAGCGCCCAACCGCGTCGTTTGGCGCGCACCAGCAAGCTCCCATGTCCGATATCCTGCAACAGATCGTGGCCGCCAAACACCTAGAAGTGTCGGCGGCACGGGCTCGAAAACCCCTGGCCGATGTGCGCGCTGATGCCCAATCCCGGGTGCTGACCCGTGATTTTCTGGGTGCGATGCGCACGAAAATAGCCGCAGGACATCCTGCCGTGATTGCCGAAATAAAAAAAGCCAGTCCTTCTAAAGGGGTGTTGCGGCCTGATTTTGAGCCCGCCGACATTGCCCAGAGTTACGCCGAACACGGTGCCGCCTGCATTTCAGTGCTCACTGACAAGGCGTTTTTCCAGGGCAGTGTGGATTACCTCAAGCAGGCCCGCGCCTCCTGCCACCTGCCGGTGCTGCGCAAAGACTTCATGGTGGACGCCTACCAAATCTACGAATCCCGTGCCATGGGGGCCGACGCTGTGCTGCTGATCGCAGCCTGCCTGGACGACGCGCAACTGATCGAATTTGAAGACATTGCGCAAAGCTTGGACATGGCGGTGCTGGTGGAGGTGCATGATGCTGCTGAATTGGCGCGTGCACTGCGTCTCAAGACGCCCCTGCTTGGGGTGAACAACCGCAACCTCAAAAGCTTTGAGGTGTCCTTAGATACCACCCTGAGCCTATTGAAAGAGGTGCCTGCTGACCGCTTGCTGGTCACCGAGAGCGGCATCCAAACCCGAGACGATGTTTTACGCCTGGGCGCTTCGGGCGTCAACGCCTACCTTGTCGGCGAGGCCTTCATGCGAGCGGCTGACCCCGGCTTGGCGCTTGCCAAGTTGTTCGGCCCGGGTTGAACCGACCAACACCGGCCCAAGCGCGGTCGACCCTCGTCTTGGCACAAAGCCCACCCAAGCTGCTGGCCGAACAGGCAGAGCTGGACCTTGGTGCCGGTCACACAGCGGCAACTGCATCGCAGTTGGCCAGCTGGGAGCCCGATTCGTGGCCTGTGGCGGCCGACTGGCAGCCGGCGCTGCGGGATTTTCTTGCCAGCGAATCTGGCCGGCAACTCGGCACATTCCTCAGCGATCGGCTGAGCAAGGGCGCCACCATCTACCCAGCCCAACCGCTCCGGGCCCTGGCCCTGACCGCACTGCGGGATGTCAAAGTGCTGATCCTGGGTCAGGACCCCTACCACGGGCCCGGACAGGCGCAGGGCCTGGCGTTCTCTGTGGCGCCGGGCATGCGACCACCCCCCTCCCTGCGTAATATTTTGAAAGAAGTTGCCCGTGACCCGACTTTGGCCGGCCGGCCGGCTTTAGCCCGTCCAACGGAAATTGTCTCGCTGCAGCGCTGGGCCCGCCAGGGTGTGCTGCTGCTCAACACCTGCCTGAGCGTTGAGGCCGGTGCGCCCGGCAGCCACGCCAAGCAGGGCTGGGAACAACTCACCGACCACATCGTGCGCTTGCTGGCCGTCCGGCCGCAGCCTGTGGTGTTTATGCTGTGGGGTGCGCAGGCGCAAGCCAAAAAAAGCTTGATTGGCCTCAGCCCGACG
Organism: Comamonadaceae bacterium; assembly: GCA_014190675.1. Classification (GTDB taxonomy): domain Bacteria; phylum Pseudomonadota; class Gammaproteobacteria; order Burkholderiales; family Burkholderiaceae_C; genus Rhodoferax. The sequence goes on from BJGT01000167.1 coordinate 5,502, forward strand.
GCGGCCAATCACTTGCTGCTGATGGCAAATCATCCGTCGCCACTCTCGGCGCTGCGCGGTCCCTCGCCCTTTATAGGCTGCGGGCATTTCGGCAAGGCCAACCATTTCTTGCAGCAAAACCGGCAGTCGACCATCGATTGGCAGTGATATCCGGCCTGTGGCGCCGGGCTTGGTGGCCCGGGCGAAACCAGGGGAAACCGTGGCATAATCGCCGGCTCACTAAGGAGAGGTGGCCGAGTGGTTAATGGCAGCAGACTGTAAATCTGCCCTCTTACGAGTACGCTGGTTCGAATCCAGCCCTCTCCACCAGTGGCCACGGCAGAGAATTTAAGTGAGGTT
>BJGT01000168.1 GCA_014190675.1 Comamonadaceae bacterium
GAGGATCAGAATGATGCCGGTCAGGAAGGAGGGGATTGACACGCCAATTAAGGACACCACCTGCATGCTTTGCGCCAGCCAGGAGTTACGCTTGATACCCGCATAGACCCCCATCGGGATGCCCACCCCCAGCGCTAGTACTGCGGCACACAGGCTGAGTTCGAGCGTGGCGGGCACGCGTGACATCAACAGCCGACCCACCGGCTCCAGATTGCGGTAAGAAATGCCAAACTCGCCTTGCAGTGCAAGGCTGATGTAGCTGTAAAAGCGAAACAGCAACGGTTGGTCGAGCCCTAAAGACGCGCGCATCGCGTCTTTTTGCGCACCGGTGGCGGTCTCACCCAGCAGGTTGTTGACCGGGTCGCCGATAAAGTTGAACAGCAGAAAGGATATGAAAGACACGCCCAGCATGACCAGAGCGCCGTTCCAAAGACGGGTGGATAGAAAACGCAGCATGGGCAGCTTTGGCTCACCCACCGTGCGGCAAGCTGCACGGTGAGGGGGCAATGAAACGTTGCGTCAGCTTAAGGAGCGGTGACCAGCCAAAGACGCAATTGGTTGTCCGGCGCCTGCCGCAGTTCCACGCCCTTCTTGGAGGCCCAGGTGATGGGCTGCTGGTGCAGGGGAATGTAGGCAATATCAGCGCGCTCGATCGCCACCGCCTCGCCTATCAGGGCCTTACGCTTGGCCGGGTCAAGTTCGGACGCAATCTTGGGCAACATGGCGTCAAAGGCCGGATTGGAGTAGCCGCCCGAGTTGAGTCCACCTTGCGTTTTAGACCGGGTGGCAGCAGTGTCAAACAGCACGGCATAGGCGTCGGCCATTGGCAAGCCTGCATGTCCGATCATGTAGAGGGAGACGTCCTGCGCGTTGAGGCGAATATTCCACTTGGCCACTGGCTCAATTTGTGGCGTGATCTTGATCCCGACGCGACCGAGCATGGAAATGATGGCCAAGCAAATTTGCTCGTCATACACATAGCGGTCGTTCGGGCATTGCAGGCCCACCGTGAACCCGTCCGGGTAACCGGCCTCGGCCAGAAGCTTCTTGGAGGCATCCGGGTTGAATGGCAGCAGTCGGGTGTTTTGGCCCAAGGGTGCTCCGTTGAGCGCCGGTGCGACTGTCATGCCCGCAGGCCAGGACACGCCACGCATGACAGAGCGCTTGATGCCTTCCACGTCAATAGCCTGGTAAAGGGCCTTGCGTACACGCAGGTCTTTGAACGGATTTTTGCCTTTCACGTCCGAGTACAGCAACTCGTCGCGGAACTGGTCCATGCCCAGAAAAATGGTGCGAAGCTCGGGGCCCTGCACCACGGAGAAAGCGCCCGAGCTGTTAATGCGCTGCACGTCTTGCAATGGCACGTTCACGGTGGCGTCCAGGGCGCCAGACAACAGGGATGACGTGCGGGTCGCGTCCGATTTGATCGGGGTGAAGTTCACTTCGGTCAGGTTGTGCTTGGGCTTGTCCCACCAGGTCGGGTTGGCCACCATCACAGTTTTGACATCGATCTCACGTGACTTGAGTATGAACGGGCCAGTGCCGTTGGTGTTGCGGTTGGCGTGGTTCTCTTTTTTCTCTTTGAGGTCGCTGGCCTCCTTGGCATTGTTGGCCTCACACCAGGCTTTGCTCATGATGGTGAGGTTTAACAGTTCATTGGCCAACAGCGGAAACGGCGCCTTGGTCTCTATATCGACAGTGAAGGCGTCCACCTTTCGCACGTCTTTCACGTCGCCGAGGTTGAGCTTGGAGATGGATCCTGGTGACTGAACCCGTTGCCAGCTGAAGATCACGTCATCAGCCGTCATGGCCTCGCCATTGTGGAACTTAACATTGCGCCGCAGCTTAAAACGCCACACGGTTGGGCTGGTGGTTTGCCAGGACTCCGCCAGAGCGGGCTCAATTTCCATTTTTTCATTGAACCGTACCAAGCCCTCGTACACATTGTTCATGAACGAATTGGTAAACGAATTGTTGGTGGAGTAGGGGTCCATGGACAGAGCGTCGGTGGACGCGGTCCAGGTGAACGACTTGGCCTGAGCCGAGGCCGATCCGAAGGCCATGGCGGCGGCAAGCCCCAGAACGAGCAGATGTTTTTTCATAGGGTAGGTTCCTTGGTTGTCAATTATTTTAGGATGCTATTTGCATGCCATTGGGTCTGGATGGCACGCCGCGGGGGGACACTGGATTCAGGGCCTTTGCCAGGTCGGTGGCCTGGGCCTCATCATCGCTCAGACGCAACTGCCGCTCACAACCCAGCAGGTGCTCTTCCATCAGACGTTCTGCACGGTTGTAGTCACCGGCTTCGATCGCCTGCAGGATTTCCAAATGCTCGTGTACCGAGCAGGTGTTGGTGCCGGGCACGTCGTACAACGCCACCATCAGTGAGGTTTGGGAAACGACCCGCTTGAGGTGCTGCTCCAGTGCCGTATTGCGCGTGGCTGCCGCCAGATCCAGATGGAACTTACCGGCTAGGCGGATGTAGTGCCCGGTGTCGCCGAGGCGGTTGGCCTCACGCTCTTCGTCCACCTGCTGGCGCACGTCTTCAAGCCAGGGGTGAAAAGGCGCCTTAGCCAGGCTGCGAACCACACCGGCCTCCAGAATGCGGCGCAGAGCATAGACGTCGCGTGTTAGCTCGACCGATGGTCGCGCCACAAAGGCGCCACGGTTGGGAATCAGCTCGATGAGTTGGTCGGTCGCCAAACGATCGAGCACCTTGCGAATCACCCCGCGATTGACGCCATAGATACGACATAGATCGGCCTCGGGCAGCTTGGTGCCTGGCCGAACCCGGTGCTCGTATATCGCGCCCGACAGATGCTTCTGGATGCTGGATTCGTCACTTTCTTCAGCGTGATGGCCAGGGGCCTGTGGCGTCGTGTTGGCGGGGGGTGCATCGGGCAAGTGCATGATCCTGATCAAAATTCCAGACTTGATTCTGCCGAAAGGTTAAAAAATGTCAACACACAACGCAAAAAACCGACAGTATTGTTAACAATCAATGTCTCGCATTTGCCCACTTACCGGACAAAGCAACATCTGTCCTGTAAATGACAGCGTGTTTGAGGAAGTGGCGGGCGACACCGATGCCCAATCCTCTACGCCGGTCATCGTCTTCCACCCAGCCAGTGCTATCGATGAGACCGCTGTGGCTCAGGTGCAGGCCGATTTGCGCCGAGGCATCCCGTCCTTTGCTGGCTGAGCTGCCCCTAAAAACCGCCGTCCGCCCGGCCGCCGAGATCAGTGGCGCTCCGCACAACACGCTGGACGAGGCCGCATTGGCGCTTAAGAATCAAGGCGATTGTGCAGAGCCTGTCGCAGCAGGCCCCAACCGTACGATGCCCTGAGCCACCAGCACGCCCAGTGCAACCACAGCCGCCGCCCAGGCTTGGGTCCAGTTCCAGGCGCCGCCCAAGGCAAACAGGGTTCCCATCACATAAAACGGGGTCGCGTTGATGTGCAGTGACGACAGCGCGATGCCCAGGCTGCCTACCGACATGATCCACAGCATCTGGCTGATGGCCAACCCGCCAATAGAAAACAAGGCCAGTGCGGCAAGTTCGTTGAACCCCAACAATGCCCATTGTGGTGCCGCCCCGCCCAACAGGGCATTGAGCCCGGCCGCGGCACAGGTGGTCAAGGCGGCCCCGGTGAGCGTGACCGTGGTTCGCCCCAGTGGCGTGAGCAGCGCAAAGGCCGTGACGGTGGCCCGGGAGCCCAGCGTGAACAGCAGCACCGCCAAAAAGCACAGCAAAGCACCCAGACCCAGGCCAACCCCGCCCGCCCCACTGCCCATGGCCATGGCGCCGCCGCCCAGGCTGAGCAAAACCCCCACCACCAGCGCGGCGGTGAGACGACGCGCGTCGAGCACCACCTCAATTGCAATGGCGATCAGTGGCATGCTTGCCGAGACCAGAGCCACGGTCACGGCATTGGTCATGCCCTGGCCAACAACCAGCATAAAAGCCCCGCCGCCAATGGTGCTGCCACCGATCAAAATAGCCCTGCCCCAGGGCGCGTTGCGCAGGGCTGCGCCACCTTCGAGCCACCACCACAAAGGCAGCAAGCAGGCGCTGGCCAGAGCCATGCGCGCCGCTGTCAAGGGCAGCGGCGGCACACTTGCAATCAGCAAGTCTGCCGCAGGCAGGGCAACCGCCCACACCAGCATGGACAACATGCACAGCAGATTGGCACGCACCAAGTTCAGCTTGTCGCGCAACTAGGGCCTTGTTTGCTTGCTCGGGCGCGCCGATGGACCGGCCGCACAGGTGTGGGAGGGGTGGCTGTCAAGGTGTTTGCCGGTAGTTGCCCGTGGTCAAGGGACTCGGCGCATAGGCTGTAAGTATCGCGCAGGCCAACCCAGTGCGACCAAGTGCGACGGCAGCTACGACAGCAGGTACGACACCAAGTACGATACTTGGACAACTTGGCCGAAGCTTACGGATCCCGATCGATTGCCACGCACCCGCCTGCCCACCTGCCCGCTCCACAAAGTTTTCTTATGCTGACAACACGCTACGCCTGCCAAGAGCTGCTTGACTATGCCCAGGCCTTGTTGCATGCGGCTGGCCTGGACGTTGAGAAAGCTCAGGCGGTGGCCGAGATTTTGGTCGAGGGCGATTTGCTTGGGCACAACACGCATGGCCTGGCGCTGCTGGGGCCCTATTTGTCCGAACTGGCCGGGGGCAGCATGCGCAAAGCTGGCGAGCCCATCTTGCTGGCCGATGCGCCTGCTGCAGTCACCTGGGATGGCTGCCGCTTGCCAGGCCCATGGCTGGTGCTCAAGGCGATTGAACTCGCAATCCAGCGGGCTGCCAGCCTTGGCACCTGCACGGTGGTGATACGGCGCAGCCACCACATCGCCTGCTTGGCGGCCTATTTGAAGCGGGTGACCGATCAGGGTTTGATGTTGGTATTGGCCTGCTCCGACCCCAATACTGCCAGTGTGGCGCCTTTTGGCGGGCTTGACCCGGTGTTTACGCCTAATCCCCTGGCCGCAGGCATACCCACCAATGGCGCGCCTGTGTTGCTCGATGTCTCTACTGCGGCCACCACCAACGGCCTAACCAACCGGCTACACAAAGAAGGCAAAAACTTGCCCGCCCAGTGGGTGATGGACCGGCATGGGGTTGCCAGCGATGACCCTGGGGTTCTGTTCACACAACCGCCGGGCACCATACTGCCCTTGGGCGGCAAGGATTCAGGCCACAAAGGCTATGGCCTGTCTTTGTTGGTGGAGTCGCTCACCGGCGGGCTTGCGGGCCACGGCCGGGCTGACCCGCGCGAGGGCTGGGGCGCGACCGTCTACCTGCAAGTGATCGACCCGCGGGCCTTTGCCGGCCTGGAGAGCTTTAAGCACCAAACCAGCGCTGTGGCGGCGCAGTGCCGGGCCTCCCGCCCGGCCCAGCCAGGCACGGCCGTGAGGACCCCTGGCGAAAACGGCTTGGCGCTGTCCGCGCAAGCCAAGCAGCAGGGCCTGGCCCTGCACCCGGCTATCATGCCGGCACTGGGTATATGGGCAGCTCAGCTAGGCATTGCCATCCCCACGGCGCTGGCCTGATCCCAGCACAGTTCCCACCAACCCACAATGGAACCCATCATGGATGCCCTCATACCCCAAAAATCCCCCTACGCCACAGTGGTTGAAGCTGGCAAAAGCTATTACTGGTGCTCATGCGGCCAAAGCAAGTCCCAGCCGTTTTGCGACGGTTCGCACAAGGGGTCGGGCTTTACGCCGGTGAAGTACGAGGCCACAGACAGCAAGACG
>BJGT01000169.1 GCA_014190675.1 Comamonadaceae bacterium
CTTGTCATCTGGCGTACCAAACACATCGGCCGGCAGGGCGCCGGTTTTGCGTCGCCATTTGAGGGTTTGGGTGGGCAGGTCAATGGCCACCAACTCGTCGCTGTCCTGCATGGTGGCATAGACCGTGCTGCTTTTGCTGTCAATCCAGAGGTGGCTGGGCGTTTTGCCGGTGGCCAGTCGCTTGGCCAGCGTGAGCGCGCTGCCGTCCCAGCGGTAGATGTCCACATGGTTGAGCCGGTTGGCAGCTGTCACAAACCACTTCATGTCAGGGGAAAAGCGCAGCTGGTAGGGGTCGAGTATGCCCTTGACGGTGCGCTGAACTTCGGCTGTGCGGGGGTCGATAAAGGTCAGCGAATCGGAGGCGGCATTCGCCACAATCACCGACTTTTCGTCCGGCGTCAGATACAGGTGGTGCGGCTCTTTGCCGGTGGATATGCGCTTGGTCTCTTGCCAGCTCAGCGGGTCCAGTACGCTGACACTCGCAGACAGGGAATTGAGCACAAAAATCGGTGTTGCATACGCTGGTAAAAACAGGCTCGCAAGGCAAAGCAGGGTCAGCCACAACATGTTGGCGACACTCCACCCTGGCAAGCCTGGGTACCTGCACAGGCGCTCAAGGCCGGGCCCGCCAGGGGCAATCGGTTGCAGGTTGTCACAAAGCGTCACGGCAGGGCCTTAGGCAGGGGGAAATGGCAGTGTAGTGCGGTGACAGTCAAGGCTGCAGCAGGCCCAGCTCAGCGGGACTGAGCCAGCGCCAGGCGCCCGGCGGCAAATCGTCTGGCAAACTCAGCCCGCCGATTTGCGAGCGGTGCAGGGTTTCAACCCGGTTGCCCACGGCTGCGAGCATGCGCTTGACCTGGTGGTACTTGCCTTGGGTCAGCGTCAGTCGCAGCTGATGCTCGTTTAACGCCTCGCAGGCGGCAGCGCGCACCGGTGCAGGGTCGTCATCAAGCACCACCCCGGCGAGCAGCCGGCTGAGTTGGCTGGCATCCAGCGGGTGCCGCACGCCCACTTCGTAAACCTTGGGGATGTGATGGCGCGGCGAACTCATGCGGTGTATGAACTGCCCGTCGTCGGTCAACAGCAGCAAGCCGGTGGTGTCCTGGTCAAGCCGCCCGACCGCCTGCACGCCCTGAACCGCGCTTTTTTGCGGCCGCAGGCGCAGAGCTGATGGCAATAGGCTGTAAATGCTGGGGTAGGTGGAGGGCCGGTGGGAGCATTCGGTGGCGCTGGGCTTGTGCAGCATCAGGTAGGCCAAACGATGGTAAGGCCAGTCGACCCCCTGCACCCGAATTCGCAGTCCAGCAGGGGTTAGTTCGGCGGCTGAGTCATGAGCCAACACCGGCACGGCGCCGGGCTCTTGGTAAACCTGAACCAGGCCCTGCTGAATCAATCCAGCACAAACTCGCCGGGTACCAAAACCTTGGGAATACAGAATGTCCTGCAGTTGCATGGGGCGCTGCTCAAGCAGAGTTGGCTCGGTGCAAAAAAACCGGTGCCAGTCTGCCCATGCCAGTGGCCCTGGCCTGCCGAAAGCCAAGGCCAGTGGCGCTATTAGCCCTTCTTGACGTAAGAGTTGCACCAGCCTTTGCCGGCCACCAGCTTGCCAGAAAACAGCGGGCAAACCCCTGACACATCGGTCGCCTTGCCTTGAAACAGCACGCAGTTAGCGCAATTTTGGCCAGCGGCAAATTTAGGGAACTTGGCCTTGTCAACTTTGCTGGCATCAGCCTTGTAGCCCAGCGCCGTTGCCTGGCCATCGGCCTCATTCACCAAGGGCGCTTGGGCCATGGCACTGCCTGCTACCAAAACACCACTGCCCAGACTGACTTGCATCATAAATTGACGACGGTTCGACATGCTTCACTCCAAAGTTAAAAAATTAGCAGGGGCAGCTGAACAAATCGGCTACCCCCACATGGGCTGATCGTACCCGATGCCCGAAGTCTTGAGCCGGGCCATGGGGACTGTGGCGCGCGCTCAGGGCACATCCTGACCAGCGGCCAGGGTCCACAATTCAAACCAGGTTTCGCGGTCAAGCGAGACCTTGAACGCGTCCGCCAAGCGTGCCAGGCGCTGAGGATTCCGAGTGCCAACAATGGGCATGATGCGTGCCGGATGCGCCAGCAACCAGGCCAGCGCCACCGCATCTGGCGCCACCCCATGCAGCTCGGCGATGCGCTGCAGGGCCGGGCGCAAGCGCCGGGCGGCCTCACCGTCACCGAGTACCGCACCACCGGCCAGGGGCGACCAGGCCATGGGCGGCAGGCCGAGCCTCTGGCTGTGCGCCAGGGTGCCGTCATGAAAGCTGCTGCGCTCGAGCAGGCTGATCTCGATCTGGTTGGTCACCAGGGTGCTGCGCATGGCCGACTGAAGCAGGTCAAGATCCCAGGATTTGAAGTTCGACACACCCACTGCGGCTACCCGGCCCTCTTGCACCAAAGCGTCCAGGCAGGCGCCGGTTTGGCCGACATCCATCAAGGGATCTGGCCGGTGCAAGAGCAGCAGCTCAATTTGCTCTACGCCCAGCCGCTTGAGTGTGTGGGCCACCGAGCCGCGGATATGCGAGGGGCTGGTGTCGTAGTGCTTGACGCGGCGCTCCGGGTAGGCATCGGACATCAGCATGATGTCGCACTTGCTGATCAACTGCATCCGCTCACGCAGGCTGGGCTTGAGCTTCAAGGCCTCGCCAAACAGGGTCTCGCAGCGGTAATTCCCGTAAATATCGGCATGGTCGAAGGTGCTGATGCCCTGCTCGAGGCAGACCTCGATGATGGCCAGAGTGTCCTGCGCACTCGGGTTGCCGCCATCAGCCAGGCGCCAGGCGCCATAAATCAGACGGCTGAAGGCCGGCAGGGAGGAATGGATTTTGAGCGAAGGGATCATCTTCTTACTCCTTGGCCCAGCGGGGTGGCCGGGCTGGTGGCGGGCACTCGTGCGTAAACATGAGGCAACGAGCAGGTGCTCAAGTGCGGCAGCACCTTGCTGCCGAAAATTTCGCACTCAGCCAGGTGAGGATAACCGGAAAAAATAAACGCCCGTATGCCCATCGCCATGTAACGCTCGATCTTGCTCAACACCTGGTCAACGCTGCCCACCAGCGCCGCGCCGCAGCCTGAACGGGCCCGGCCCACGCCGGTCCAGAGATGGGGCTCGATAAAACCCTCGGGGTCGGCCTTGTCGCGGTTTTGCGCTTGGATGGCCACACCAAAATTTTTGGCATCGAGTGCACGCTCGCGGATTTTGCGGCCCTCCTCGTCGTCAAGTTGCGACACCAGCTCGCGCGCGTACTCCCGGGCCTCGGCTTCTGTGTCGCGCACCACCATGTGCACCCGCAGACCGTAATCCAGCACCCGGCCATAGTGCTCGGCGCGGGCATGCACGGTGCGCATGCGCTCAGCCAGCGCGTCTTCGGTTTCGGGCCACATCAGGTACACGTCGCAATGGGCGGCGCACAAATCAACCGCCTGCGGTGAGTAGCCGCCGAAATAAAGTAGCGGCCCACCCTGCTGGTAGGGCCGTACCGGATCGGTGTTGAGCCCCTTGAATTGGTAAATTTCTCCCTGGTAATTGATCTCATCCTGGCACCAGGCCTGCTTGAGTATTTCGACCACTTCCCAAGAGCGGCGATAGCGGTAGTCGTTGCTGGCCGTCTCGCCCGGAAAATCAGACGAGATGACATTCAAAATCAAGCGCCCGCTCAGCATGTGGTCCAAAGTAGCCACGGTGCGCGCCAGCATGATGGGTTGCATTTCGCCACAACGGATGGCGGCCAGAAAATTCATGCGCGTGGTCAGGGGGGCCATGGCCGCCACAAAGCTCAAGGTGTCCTGCCCCACTTGGTAGGAAGAAGGGCACAAAATATTGCGGTAGCCAAGCGCATCGGCCCGCGTGGCCACCGCCCGGGTGTTTTCCCAACTGCTGCGCAAAGCCCCCTCTGGCACGCCCAAATACCGGTAATCGTCTGAACACAAAGGCGCAAACCAGGCCACTTCAGCGGCGTGCAAGGCAGCACTTTTAACCGGAACAATCATGACAATACCTTTTTGCAAAAACACGCTACAGACGAGCTTGATATAGTGTAGGAATAGTGTATGACTTTGTCAATCCGATGCAGCGACATTCGATGCAGCCACAAGGCTGATAACAGACTGGGGGCCGCATGAGCAAAAAACATTACGGGCTGCTGGGCTGCGGCATGATGGGGCAGGAGCACCTGCGCAACATGGCGCTGTTGCCAGACATTGAAGTCGCCGCCATCTTTGAGCCCGATGCAGGCATGCGCGCGCTCAGCCAGGCCTTGGCGCCGGCCGCACATCAGCTCGACTCTCTGGCAGCACTGCTGCAACACCCCGGGCTTGATGCGCTGATCATCACCAGCCCCAATCATTGCCATGCTGAGCAGCTGCTGCAGATCGCCGCGTCCCGGCCCTTGCCACTGCTGCTGGAAAAACCGGCCTGCACCCACTTGGCGGCCGTGCGCGAGCTGCGCCAACTCGCCCTGAGCTACCCGGCGCCGATTTGGATCGCCATGGAATACCGCTACATGCCGCCGATTGCCCGCCTGCTCGGCGAGGTGCGCAGCGCTCAGGCCTGCGGACCAGCGGTGATGCTGTCGATCCGCGAGCACCGCTACCCCTTCCTGGCCAAGGTGGGCGACTGGAACCGGTTTAACCGCAACACCGGCGGCACCCTGGTAGAGAAATGCTGCCACTTCTTTGACCTGATGCGCCTGGTGATGCAGGCCGATCCGATTCGCCTGTATGCCTCAGGCGGACAAAACCACAACCACCTTGATGAGCGCTACCCGGATGGCAGGCCCGATATTTTGGACAACGCCTTTGTGGTGCTCGATTTCCCCGGTGGCCGGCGCGCGCTGCTCGAACTCTGCATGTTTGCCGAAGGCTCGCGCTACCAAGAAGAAATCAGTGTGGTCGGGCCCAAAGGCAAACTCGAATGCAAGGTACCGGGCCCGGGCCGTTTCTGGCCAGCTGCGCTATTGGGCGAAGCCCCAGTGGCACAGCTGATCGTCAGCCCACGCCAGCCGGCTGGGCCGCGCCTGCTGGAAATCCCGGTCGACCCGCTGCTACTGGCCGCTGGCGACCACAACGGCTCCACCTTCTACCAGCACCAAAAGTTTCTGGCAGTGCTGCAAGGCAAGCAAGCGGCGGAGGTAAGCCTGACCGACGGCCTCAAGGCAGTGGTCATCGGCCTGGCGGCAGAGCATTCCGCACAAAGTGGCGAGCGCATTGACCTGACCCAGGGGCCCTGGTCGCTCACCGGCTGATGCCTTGGTCATGTTCGTCAGGGCCTGCAGCGGGGTTGTTGGCAAAAACTCCAACTTTTGGCCGAACCGCTTGCCTATTGCCCTGCGCCAGTGGCTTTGAAAACGCTGAGGGTTTTGCGTGCAGCTGTACCCAAACAGTACGACAGGTGCGCCGAACAGACAACCTCAAATCAAACTAATCAGGTTTCGCAGTAGTTTTCTACTTTGCGTTCAAGCCTGCATCGCTGCTGCGGGCTGAGCTTGTATCGGGCTGGCTTTGGAGGCGCTGCTGGGGCCGGCGTGGGTGCCAAGGGCGGCAGCGCTTGGGCTTGGGCGCATTTCAGTGCGGACCTCAGCAGTGATTTGGTAAGAGCGCAGCCGGGCTGCCTGGTCAAACATTTGGCAGGTGATCATCAGTTCGTCGGCGGCAGTGCGCGCAATGAATTCGGCGAGTTGCCCTTGCACCGTGGCGGGGGCGCCGA
>BJGT01000170.1 GCA_014190675.1 Comamonadaceae bacterium
CGCGTGCATAATACCAACTAGACAGACTGGTCAGGAGTCAACATGCAAACATGGCAATTACAAGAAGCCAAGAGCCGTTTTAGTGAGGTGGTGGATCTGTCCCTCAAAGAGGGGCCACAACTCGTCACGCGACGTGGGCAGGATGCCGTGGTGATTCTTGCCGCCAGCGACTATCGGCGTATGAGCGGTGCGCCGTCGCTGCTAAAAACATTGTTCAGTGCGCCACGAGGAACCCCATTAATCCTGGATCGTTCGCAGGAGCCGATTCGTGAGCTTGACCTGTGAAATACCTGCTCGACACTTGCTTTTTGTCTGAGCTGGTCAAGTCCACCCCCGAACAAGCAGTTTTGAGCTGGATGGGCGAGCGCACCGAGACTGAGTTGTTCGTGAGTGCGATGACCATTGCCGAAATTGGCCGCGGCATTGAAAGGCTTGCTGCGTCACGCAGGCAAATCGAGCTATCAACATGGCTGCAGCAGCTCATTGTCGGGTTCGAGAGCCGCATCTTAGACTTCACTGTTGAGACAGCGAGCGTCTGGGCGCACATGTGTGCCAATGTGGAGGCCAAAGGCAAGCCCATGGCCGCTTTTGACTCGATCATCGCAGCAACCGCCCTGGAACACGGCTTGGCTTTGGTCACACGCAATCTACGTGACTTTACGCATGCGCCGCTTGTCTTGATTAACCCCTGGTCTGTTGATTGAGAAGTAGTTGCGGTGTCTGAGTTAGCGCTTGAATGGGCGTTGTTGCATGGATAGTCCGGCGGCGCTCGGTTCGGCTCCTTACCCTGATCCAGCCATGACCGCATAAACTGATTTGGGGTTGGGGGAACTTCGACTTCGCCCGCCTCCCTGTAACAACGCCGGGGCGAGCATGACGATGTTGTCGTCATTCCCGAGGCAAGGGGAATCCAGGCGCTCAGAAGGTGCCAGCCAGCACCCGCGCAAACACAGCCGCATCCACATTGCCGCCGCACAGGGTGGTGCCCACCACCTGGCCGCGCAATTGGGCGCGTTCCTGCATGGCTGCGGCGAAGCTGGCAGCACCCGCGCCTTCGGCCACATTGTGGGTGTCGGTGTAGAGGTCGCGCATGGCCTGCGCCACCTCGGCGTCGCTCACTTTGACCACATGGTCCAGGTGCTGGCTAAGAATGGCCAGCGCGCCGGCGTCGGCTAGCCGCACCGCCATGCCATCGGCCAGCAGAGTGCTGACCGGCGCCGCCACCACCCGGCCGGCGGCCAGTGAGTCGGCGTAGGTGGTGGCCAGGGTGCTGACCACGCCCACGATGCGGGCCCGGTGGCCTAGCGCCAGTTTGGCGGCAATGGCGGCGCAGGCGCCCGAGCCCAGGCCGATGGGCACATAGACCACATCGAGCTGCGGCACCGCGCGCATCAGCTCCCACCAGTAGGTGCTCACCCCCAGCAACAGTGCTGGGTGAAAGCTGGGCACCATGTGCGCGCCGGTTTGCTCGGCCAGTTGCATGGCGTGCTCCCGGGCGTCCTGAAAATCGGCGCCGTGCTCGATCAGCGTCACCCCCAGCGCGCGCATGGCGGCGTTTTTCTCAACCGAATTGCCTTTAGGCACCACGATGCTGCAGGGTATGCCATGGGCGCGTGCTGCCCATCCCATGCTTTGGCCGTGGTTGCCCCGGGTGGCGCTGATGATGGCCTTCGGCAACCTGCCGCTGCGGGCCAGCTGGTCAAAGTAGCACAGGCCGCCACGAATCTTGAAGGCGCCCACCGGCGTATGGTTTTCGTGCTTGACCCAGCAGTCGGTGCCCAGGCGCTGGCTCAGCAGCGCCCAGCGGTACTGCGGCGTGGCCTGGAATTCGCGGTAGACCACGGCCGCGGCGGCTTCAATCTCTGGCAGGGTGGGCAGGGCGGGGTGGGTCATGCTGTGCTCTTGGGGGTGGATTTTTAGGAATACAAGGTGAGCGGGCCGCCTGGCGTAGTCAGTTGCGCGCTCAGGCGAGCCGGGCCCTCGCTAATCAACACCTCGTCCAGCCCGATGGTCTGACAGGCGGCCTGTAAAAGCGCTGCCTGCGGGTGTTGCAGAGTGAGCGACTGCAGCGCCAGGCCGCTGTCGGGCATGGCGGCGGTGGGGTGGTGCGGCCCCCATTCGATCAGGGTGGGCAGGCAGCCGTCAAACAAACGCTGGCCGTCCGGGCGCAGGCTGATCTGCCACTGCAGCAGCCCGGCTGGCGTGTTGCGCGACGCGGCGCGCGCCTCACCCCTGGCAATGCCCAGTTGCTGCCACGCCTGCAGGGCAACGGCCAGTGCCGGCACCCGCGCGACCCAGTGCACCAGCTGCGGCCCCATTTGGGCCACGCGCTCGCTCAGGGCCGGGTCGTCCATGTCGAACCAGCGGCTCTCTGGTGGCTGTAGCGTTGGCGTGGCGGCCGGGTTGATGGCGATGATCTCAAGATAGGCCGCCCCAGGCTCATCGTTGCTGCTGCGCAGGCGCAGCAGCCGGTTGTGGGTGCCCATCAGCGGGTGTTCGCCGCCGGGGCCGGGGGTGACACCCAGCGTGGCCTCGGCCCAGGCCACCCCGCTGGCCAGGCTGGGCGCCAGCACCACCAGGTGGTCCAGGGTGGCCATAGGTGGCGCGGCGCTCACAGCAGCACTGTGCCGGCAATGCAGGTCACCGAGTCGCCACCGACCCAGACCTGGCCCGCCGCATCCTGCGTGATGTGCACCCAGCCGTCGCGCCCCAGTGCAGCGCCTTGGCGCGCGGTGTAGCGCTGGGGCAGCACGCCCTCGGCGATCAGCCATTGCGCCAGGCCGGCGTTCAGGCTGCCGGTGACCGGGTCTTCGGGCACGCCGATGGCGGCGGCAAAGGCGCGCACCTGCAGGCCGGTAGCGGATGCGGCGGTGGTTGTGGCGTTGGCGCGGTTGCCAAAGGCGCGCGCCTCCCGGTTCGACCTTGCGATTAAGACAGGCGCGCCATCGCCATATGCCGCGCTGGCCAGGCCGATCATTTGTCCGATGGTCTTGAGCCTGGCATGGTCGGGTGCCACGGCCATCAGGGTGTCAGGGCTGTCCAGCAGCAGGCTCAGCCATTGCGGTCCGTTGTCCAGCAGCTGGGCCGCCAGCACTTGGCTGGGGTGCAGGCCCAGTGCTGCCAGCACCGCCTGCAGCAGCGCCGGTTCTGGCTCGCTGCGGCGCAGCGCGGGTGCGGCAAAGGCCAGCCGCGTGCCGTTGCGGCGCAGCGTGACCAGGCCCACGCCGCATTCCTGCATCACCAGCCCAGGCTGCTGCGGCTGGCCGCCATGGGCCAACCAAGCGTGGCAACTGCCCAGCGTGGGGTGGCCGGCAAAGGGCAGCTCGCCGCCAGGGGTAAAGATGCGCAGCCGGTAGTCGGCGCCCAGCGCCTGCGCCTCGGGACTGGCGGGCAGCACAAAGGTGGTCTCCGACAGGTTGGTCCAGCGGGCAAAGCGCTGCATTTGCACGTCGCTCAGGCCAGAGCCATCCAGCACCACGGCCAGCGGGTTGCCCAGGTAGGGCGTGGCGGTGAACACGTCCACCTGTTGGTAGGCTCGGGCCTTGCTGGGTGGGCTAT
The DNA here is from genome assembly GCA_014190675.1 of Comamonadaceae bacterium. Lineage (GTDB taxonomy): Bacteria > Pseudomonadota > Gammaproteobacteria > Burkholderiales > Burkholderiaceae_C > Rhodoferax. The sequence continues at coordinate 3,559 of BJGT01000170.1, forward strand.
TCATTGGGGTTTTTCAAGTTGTGTTCAGGCCGGCTCAGCTCAGGCGTTTGCCAATGAACACACTCGCCACCACGGCCAGCGCAAAACCGAGCGTCACCAATTCCAATGGTTCGCCCAATAGCGGCACTGCGGCCAGTATGCTCAAAAAGGGTTGCAGCAGCTGGGTTTGGCTCACACGCAGGGTGCCGCCCAGGGCCAGTCCGCGAAACCAGGCAAAAAAGCCGGCCCACATCGAAAAAATGCCCACGTACAGCAGCGCCAGCCAGGCTGGCAGTGCGATCGGATGCTGCGGCCAGGTGAGCAAAGCACCGGGCAGGGTGACGGGCAGCGCCATCACGCAGATCCAGCAGATCACCCGCTCGGCGCCCAGGCTGGGCGTGACCTGGGCGCCAAACACATAGCCCATGGCCGCCAGCAAGACCGCGCCCAGCAGCAGCAGGTCGGCCCACTGCACCGCAAAGCCGCCGCTGTGCTGTTGCGCGCGAAACAGCGAGTACGCCACCACCAGGCTGGCGCCGGCAGCCGCACTAAGCCAAAAACCCAGCCGGGCGCGCTGGTGCATCACCCAGGCCGCTGCAGCCGCCGTGACCAGGGGCAGCAGCGCCAGAACCACCGCGGCGTGGCCGGAGCTCACGTGGCGCAGCGCAAAGCCCAGCAGCAGCGGAAACCCCAAAGCATTGCCTACCACCGCCAGGGCCAGCGGCCGGCGCTGGGCCCGGGTTGGCCAAGGGGCGCGGGTCAATAACAAGAACGCAATGGACAGGCCGCCGGCCAGCGTGGCCCGGCCAAAGGTGACAAACCAGGGTGAGAGCTGAGGGGCTTCAGCCGTGCCGGTCGCCAGGCGGGTCATGGGCAGCGTCACGGCAAAAATGGCCACGCCCAACAGCCCCAGCCACATGCCGCGGGTTTGCTGCGACATGCTCACAGCCTGGCCATCCAGCCGGCGGTCAGCACCAAAACCCCGGCCATGAGCCGGTTGAACCAGCGCAGTCGCAGGCCTGATTGGGCGGGTCCGCTGAGCCATTCGCGCAGCAGGGAGCCGACCAGTGCGTAGCTCAGGTTGCTGACAAAGCCGAACGCCATCAACAGCGGCAGCACAAGGGCAAAGCGCGCTGCCGCGTCGGGCCGGCCGGCCAGCCAGCCCGCCACCACGGTCAGTGCCAGCATCCAGGCCTTGATGTTAAGAAACTGCAGCACCACGCCCTGCCAGAACCTCACCTGCAGCTGCGCAGGGTCGGCTTGCATGAGGGTGCTGGTACGCGCCAGCTTGAGGGCCAGCCACAAGAGGTAGGCAATGCCGATGGCCTGGATGCCCCAGCGCAGCTGCGGCAGGGCCACCACCAGCGTGCCCAGGCCGCCGGCGCACAGGCTCAGCAGCAGGCCCCAGCCGAATGGCACTGCCAGCACAAAGCGCAGGGTGGGGCGCAGGCCCAGGTTGGCAGCCAGTGCGGTGGACAGGGTGGTGTTGGGTCCCGGCGTGAAGCTGCCCACGGTGGCGAGCACCAGCAGGGCGGTGAGTTCGGCAGGGGTCATGGGAAGGCCCAGATTCTGACAGACTTGCCAGCGCCCTTTGCGCGCCTGGCAGCGCCTGACAGGACCTCAAAACTATCTGGATGCCTGACTCAGGCTGCCCCGCCGCAACCCCCTCGTCACAGACGCTCAGTTGATGAAGTTAAACAGTGACAGCTTCTGCACTTGCGCATAAGACTGCAGCGCCGCTTGGTAGCCGGTTTGCAGCCGGGTGAAGTCTGAAATGCCTTTGACCATGTCGAGGTCTTGCGCGCGCGATTTCTCGGCCTCCATCAGCAGGGCGCGGCCTTCTTGGGCGTGTTGGATGTTGTCGGCCCGGTTCAGCCATTGGCCCGCCTGACTGCGCGCGGCCTGCAACCGGTTCATGCCGTTGTCGACCTGGGTCAGGGCCAGGCCAACGGCCTGGGCCCGCTGGCTGCTGGTCAGGTTGGTGTCGGCGATGGCCGTGATCGCGTCGTCCATCACCTTGAACAAGCTGGTGGTGGTGCTGGGCACCACCTGTACCGTGTCGCCATTGGCGGGCGCGCCGTTGGCCACCAGTGACAGGCCATCAAAGGTAATGGCCTGACCCGGCGTGTAGCTGGGGTTTGGCGCTGGCAAGGCCGGCGGGATGGCGGGTGCCGGCAGCACGGTCGTG
>BJGT01000171.1 GCA_014190675.1 Comamonadaceae bacterium
AGCAATTACGCCCAAGAGGTCTCCATGGCGCAGGCCCTCACCTTGGATGCCATCGCCGTTTACGGTAAACAGGCTACTGGCGCCAAGTACCTGCTCAACCCGAGCCAGCCCGCCTGAGGCCTGGTCCCTTTTATCGCAGCGAATTTGGCCAAAACCGGCAAGATACACCGTGTTCTGTGCCAACCGCATGCCAGCAGGCGCTGCCGGTTTGGGCATGGTTTTCGCCAAACACACAGGAGCCTGTTTGTGGAACTAACTCATGAAATTGCAATTCTGGAACTGTCTCAGTAAGTTTTTTGCGTTGTGCAGCCGGATCAGGTACCGGCACGGCATCCAGCAGGGCACGCGTGTACGGGTGGCTTGGTTTGCCAAACACCTGGTCGATCGAGCCCAGCTCGACGATCGCGCCGCCAAACATCACTGCCACCCGGTGCGCTAATTGCCGAACCAGCGCCAGGTCATGTGCAATGAACAAATAAGACACGCCCAGTTGGTCTTGCAAAGACTTGAGCAGGGAAACAATCTGTGCCTGAGTTCGAACATCCAGCGCCGATACCGGTTCGTCGCACACCACGAAGTCTGGATTGACTGCCAATGTACGGGCGATCACGATGCGTTGTCGTTGCCCCCCTGAAAACTCATGCGGATAGCGGTGCACCATGGCGGGCTCCAGCCCCACCAGCTGCATCAACTCCGCCACCCGGGCGGTCACCGATTCGGTGGGTACGAAGCGGTGTACCCGCAGTGGCTCAGCCAGTGTCTGGGCCACCGTCATTCGCGGGTGCAGGCTGCTATAGGGGTTTTGCAGCACAAACTGCATGTGGCGCCGCATGCTGCGCAGCCCATATCGGGAAAGCTGCCCCAGTTCTTGGCCCAGCAATTGCACCGAGCCGCCAGTGCTGGCCTGCAACTGCAGAATGGCTCGCCCGGTGGTGGTCTTGCCAGAGCCAGACTCGCCCACCAGGGCCAGGGTTTGAGCGCGGCCAATGTCGAAGGACACGCGATCCACGGCCAACACGGGCGCCTTGCCCGAACGCGCCGGGAAGGTCACCGACAGATCGCGCACACGCAGCAGGGGCACGGCTTGCTGGACGCTTTCGGTCATGCCAGCTTCCCGGCTACGTCGAGCCGCGGCACAGCCGCGAGCAGAGCCTTTGTATACGCCTGCTGGGGGTCGGCAAACAGGGCGTCGACCGTGCCGGTCTCCACGATGCTGCCGTCCAGCATCACATGCACATGGTCCACCATGCCGGCGATCACGCCAAAGTCATGCGTGATCAACATCAGCGCCATCCCCAGTTCCCGACGAAGGCGCAGCAACAGCCGGAGAATCTGCGCCTGCACCGTAACATCCAGCGCCGTGGTCGGTTCATCGGCAATCAGCAGGTCAGGCTGGCAAGACACGGCAATAGCGATCAAGACACGTTGTCGCATGCCGCCAGAAAACTGATGCGGATAGTCATCCGCGCGGCGCGCAGCGTCACGAATGCCGACTAGATCCAGCAGTTCCACAGACCTTTTTCGGGCCTGGCTGGCAGGTGCCCCGGTGTGCCGGCGCACAATGTCTTCAATCTGCGCGCCGACCGTCAGCACCGGGTTCAGCGAAGACATCGGGTCCTGAAACACCATGGCAATGCGTCGCCCCCGGATATCCTGCATCACCCGCTCTTTGACCTGCAGAAGGTCTTGGCCCTTGAACAGCACGGTGCCACCCCAGGCAACCGACGACCCCTCCGGTGCCAGGCGCATCAGCGCGCGTGCTGTCACGCTCTTGCCGCAGCCCGACTCACCCACAAACCCCACCGACTCCCCGGCGCCTATGTCGAACGAAATGCCTTTGACAACCTGTGAAGCCACATCGCCACGGTTGAACTGGGCCGTGAGGCCTCGAACCTGTAAAAGCGCAGCGGGAGCACTCATCATCGGCTTGCCACGTCCAACCGTTCGCGCAAGCCGTTCGCCAGCACGATGAAGGTCAGTGTGGCAAAGACAATCGCTGCCGCCGGACCGATCACGGCCAGCGGAGCCAGCTCCATAAATTGCCGCGCCTCTGACAGCATGGCGCCCCAATTGGGATCCGGTGGCGGCGGCCCCAGCCCCAAGAAAGACAATGCGGTGATGGTAAAAATGGTTTGCGCCAGGGTCAGACTGGTTTCTACCAAAACTGGCGAAACAATCAGCGGCAGCACATGGCGCGTGGCAATGTTGAACTCGCTCACACCTACACTGCGGGCCGCCTCCACATGGTCCCAGCGCTTCACGCTGAGCACCGGACCACGCACCACCCTGGCCAGGCGCGGCGTGTACACAATGGCGATGGTCAAAATGAGGTTAGGCACGCTAGGCCCAAGCGCGGCGACAACGGCAATGGCCAGCAAAAACACGGGGAATGCAAATACAACATCCAGAATGCGCATCACCACCTGATCAGCCAGGCCACCCACATAACCGCAAAAAAGACCCAGCGCCAATCCGCCGCAAACCGCCAGTGTCACCGCCACAAAGGTGATCAGCAAGGTGGTGCGACCACCCACAATCAGCCGGCTGAGTAGGTCACGGCCGATGGAGTCGGTCCCCAGCCAGTGCGCTGCCGTTGGACCGGCCAAGGAGTCGGCGCTGGTCTCAGAGGGGTTGTAGGGCGCGATCAGCGTGCCAAAGAGAGTGATGGCAACCAGGCTGGCCAGCATCAGCAAGCCGATTGACATCATGGCCTTGCCGCCCCCTAGACGTGGCCGCTCAGTCATAGCTCACCCGTGCATCCACCCTGGCGTAAGCCACGTCCACCAAGACATTCACGAGCAGCACAATGCTTGCTGCCACCAGAACAATTGCCTGCACCACCGGGTAGTTGCGACTGCTCACCGAATCAAACAGGTACTGACCCATGCCGGGGATGGTAAAAATGGTTTCGATCAGAATGCTGCCGCCCAGCAGCGAGGCTAATTGCAGGCCGGTGACAGTGATCACCGGCGTGAGGGCATTGCGCACCAGGTACTGCCACAAGATGGTGTGCGGACGCAAACCCTTGGCGCGGGCGACCATCACAAAATCCTGGCTGGAGACCTCCAAAACCGCAGCACGGGTGTTCTCCGAGATCGTCACCGACACGGCCAATGCCAGCGAAAAAGCCGGCAGCAGCAGGCTGCCCAAATTGCCCAGCGGATCGGTCAAAAAAGGTGTGTAGTTGAAGATCCCGACCTCAGGGAAGTACAGACCGGCCAGCAAAACAATCAGGGTGGCGACCACAAAATTAGGCACCGCCAGGAACAAGCCGTTGATGCCGCGAACCAGCCAGTCGGTACGTCCCCGCCAACGCGCGGATGCCAGGCCGCTGCTGGCGCCCATGGCCATGGCCATCAGGCCCGCTATCAGGGTCAGTTCAGCCGTCACGGCCAGTCGCGGCAAGAGCTCGCCCAATACCGGTTTGTGGGTGGTAAATGAGTCCCCAAAATCCCCCTTGAGCAGTTTCGCCAACCAGCGCAAGTACTGCTCCCAAACCGGCCGGTCCAAGCCCAGATCCCGCCGGATGATGTTGAGGGCTTCAGGTGCAAGCTCGGTCGTGCCGGCCGAGGCCTGTGCAAAGTCGCCCGGTAGGGCTCGCATCAGCACAAAGGCGACCACCGACACGCCCAACAGGATGGGCAGCATCCAGGCTAGGCGGATCAGAACCAGACGTCGCATTCAGGCGCCTCCTGCAGGCGTATGGCCGGCGAGGACAGGCTCCAGCCTACTTGTCCACCCAGGTGGTCCGGACAAAAGTCCGGATATTGGCGGCCAAGGGCACGTAACCTTTGACATATTTACGCCATGCCTCCCAGCGCAGAGGGTACTGGTAAATTTGCAGGATGTAGGCTTGGTCCGCAATGTGTTTTTGAATTTGCTGGTAGGCGGCGGCCCGTTTGGTATTGTCCAGAATGGCTCGCGCATCCTCAATGAGTTTGTCCAGCGGCGCGTCCGCCATACCAATACCTTTGCCCTGGGAGCCGGTGGACAAGAGCCGCGAAACAATGGCGTCCGGGTCGGGGCTCCAACTCAAGGCGATAGACAGCAGGCCGAAGTCCCCCTTGAGCCAAAGGCCAATCAGGGGTGCGGTTTCCATGGGCTTGATGTTGACTTTGATGCCGGCCGCAGCCCACTGCTGCTGCAGCACCTGGGCACATTGAACATCCAGCGCATTGGCGGCCACCACAATGTAGTCGCCCAGGTCAATGCCATTGGGGTAGCCGGCCTCTGCCAGCAGCTTTTTGGCGGCCGGCACATCGGTTTTGTAATAGGGCATAGGCCCGACCCCATCGTAGCCACCAACCTGGCTCTCCGGCACCATGGCCCCGACCTTGCCCGAGCCGCCCAACACGGTCTGCAGGCAGGCCTTGCGATCAGTGGCCAGGCTGAGTGCGCGTCGCACCCGGACATCATTGAAGGGCTTGGCTTTCATGCTCATCCAAACCGGGAAGGTGCGCGAGGTCTTGCCGGGCGCCGACACCAGATCGGGCGACGATTTGACAATCTGGGCCGACACCTTGGGGTCCTTGAACCAGGTCATGTCGATCGCCTTGGATCGCAAGGCCGACGATATGGACGCCTGGTCTTTGAAAAACTTGAACACCACCGTGCCCAAGTAGGGTTGTTTGTCTTCGTAGTAGTTGCGGTTGGCTTTCAGGGTGAACTGCTGATTGGGCTCATAGGACTCGAACACAAAGGGCCCGGTGCCCACCGGCTTGGTTTTGAGATCAGCCACACCTCTGGGCACGATCACACCATTGGGGTTGGTTGCCAGGTAGCTTAAAAATGTGGCGCTGGGTGCCTTGAGCTCAAACTTCACGGTGAAGGGATCAATCACCGTGACCGCCTTGATGCCCGAGAAAAGAGTGGCACTTGGACTCGCCGTGGCGGGGTCCAGAATTCGGTCAAAGGTGTACTTCACATCTTCGGCCGTGAAGTCTTGCCCGTTGTGGAACTTGACACCCTGGCGCAGGCGAATGATGTACGTGCTGTCATTGGGCGCGATGTAACCGGCCGCCAGGTCAAGCTCGACCTTCATGTCGGCGTTCCAGCGGAACAGGCCCGAGTACAGCAGGGCCGTGAAGTCGTAGGAGGAGTAAGCCGTCAGAGTGACGGGGTCGAGCCCAATCGGATCGGCGTCTGCCCCGATCACAAGTGTGCCGCCGAGCTTGGGGCTGCCTGACTGCGCGTTGGCCAGAGTCCCCAGTGTCGCCAGTGTGCCGCCGCTGACTGCCAAGCGCAGCAGACTGCGCCGCTGCAGGCTCTGCGCTGCAATGAAGGTAGCCTCATCGGCCAAGGTTGACTCATTGATTCGAGTTGCCACAGTGCATCCTTCCAAGGTTATGGGGCAAAGAGGCCCGACCACACGTTTTTTCAATAATAGCCAGAGGTCCGGTAGACGACGCTGGCAAACATGTTTCATGGTGCGAAACGGCACTGCGGTCCCAACCCATGGGTGGCGCTGGCACAGACAGTGCCCTTCCATCAAAATGGCAAGGGTCGCTCCCCCTTGAGGAATAGCCCGCCATGATCCGCATCGCCACCGCTGGTTTCCAGCATGAGTCCAACACGTTTTCGTCGGTGCCGGCCAGCCTGGACCTATGGCGCCGGTCTGGCATTCTGGAAAGTGCTGACGCCATACGCGCCGA
>BJGT01000172.1 GCA_014190675.1 Comamonadaceae bacterium
CCTGCAAGGCCGCACCCACCTCAGCCCCGCCCACCAGGGCGATAAACACGTCAGCCGGCACGCCCGCTGCATGCAGCAGGCGGGCCATGGCCAGCCCGGTCAGGGTGGCGTATTCAGACGGTTTGTAAAGCACGGCGTTGCCGGTCAGCAGCGCCGGCACAAACACGTTGCCACCCACGAACCAGGGGTAATTCCAGGCCGAGATGTTGGCCACCACGCCCAGCGGCGTGTGCTGGATCTGCTCGGTCATGCCGCCATCGGCGAACACAGTTTCAGTGGCCAGGGTGGCGTCCACCGCGCCCAGAAAGAAGTCGATGCGGCCCATCAGGCCGTTGAGCTCGTTGCGCGACATCTTGATCGGTTTGCCGGTTTCGCGGGTCATGATCGCGGCCAGCGGTTCGAGTTCGGCCCGCACCGCGGCGGCAAAGCGCTCGATGCAGGCCTTGCGTACGGCCAGCGGCGTGGCGGCCCAAGCGGCCTGGGCGGCGCGGGCACGCACGGCTTTGACGGCAACCGAGGCGGCATCATCCGCGTCTACGGTGGTGATCAGGGCGCCGGTGGCGGGGTTGTGGATGGCAAGTTGGTTCATACGGCAGGTTAGGAATGGGGAGGGTGTGAGGTTTTGGCGGCCTGGCAGGCCTGGAGAAAATCCGTCAAGAGCGGGGTGTCGTCGAGCGTGCCGAGTTCCGGGCGGTGAAATTCGGGGTGCCACTGCACCGCGGCCACATAAGCGGGCCCGGTGTGCCGGATGGCTTCGATCATGCCGTCGTCCGGGCAGCGCGCCTCGACTACGAAGCCGGGCGCCAGGTCTTTGATGCCTTGATGATGAATGCTATTGATCTTGTAGCTAGAAACGCCCGCCAGTAGCTGGCTGAGCCGGGTTTTTGGCACCACGGCCAGGTTGTGGAAATTCTGGTCGTAGACCTCGGCGTCGCGGTGTTTCAGTGCCTCTGGCCGCTGCGTCGGGATGTCCTGGTACAGCGTGCCGCCAAACGCCACATTGATCAGCTGCAGGCCACGGCAGACGCCAAACACCGGCTTGCCCGCCGCCACAAAAGCCTTCACCAGCGCCTGCTCGTACAGGTCGCGGATGCGGTCGCCACTCCAGCGCTCCTGCAAGGGGGTTTCACCGTAACTGCCGGGCCAGACATCGGCGCCGCCATGCAGCACCAGGCCGTCGAGCCAGTGCGCGTAGTCGTCAAAGTGCACCTCGCCGCGCGCGGTGTCGCCGGCGGGTGAGGGCACCATCACCGGCAGGGCGCCGCCGGCCATGAGCCAGTGCGCCATCGATTGCTCGACATACTGCAGAGTTTTGCTGGCAAAGACGGCGCGCGCCGGGTCCGGGTGGAAGAAACAAGCGCTGATGCCGATTTTCAGACGGTCTGCCGGCATCACATGGCCGCCTTGAACAAAGCCTCGAAGTCGGCGGCGGTGCAGGGACGCGGGTTGGTCTGGTGGCAGATGTCGGCCGTGGCAATCGCCACCAGCCGCGGCAGGTGCGCCGGCGTGACACCGTGCGCCGCCAAGCCGCCGCTGATGCCGACGCTGCTTTTTAGCGTTTTCAGCCAGGGCACAAAGGCCGCGCCACCGCCGGCCACGCCGCAGACATGGGCCAGCTCGTCAAATTTGGCCGGTACCGCGCTCAAGTTCCAGGCCAGTACCGTGTCGATCATCAGGGCATTGGCCAGCCCGTGGTGCAGGTCACACACGGCGCCCAGCGCATGCGCGCAGGAGTGCACCGCACCCAGGTCTTTCTGGAAAGCAATCGCCCCCATCATGGAGGCCATCATCATGTCGCTGCGCGCCTGCAGGTTGGTGGGCTGTTGGACAGCGGTCAGCAGGGCGGCGGCGGCAATCCGCGTGCCTTCAAGCGCAATGCCGTCGCACAGCGGGTGGTAGGCCGGCGACAGGTAGCTCTCGATATTGTGGGTCAGCGCATCCATGCCGGTGGCGGCCGTCACAGCGGCCGGCAGGCCAAAGGTCAGCTCCGGGTCGGCAAATACCACTTTGGCCAGGATCTTGGCGCTGAACACCACTCGCTTGAGATGCGTGTCGTTCTCGCTCACCACACTGGAGCGGCCCACCTCAGACCCTGTGCCCGAGGTGGTGGGCAGCGCCACAAAATAGGGCAGCTCGTGCACGATGGGGCGCACCTGCGGGTGGTCCCAGACGTACTCCAGGATGTCGCCCGGGTGGGTGGCCACAATGCCGACCACCTTGGCCACGTCAAGTGCTGCGCCGCCGCCAAAGCCGATCACGCAGTCGGCGCCATGCGCCTTGTAGGCCGCAGCGCCGTCCATCACCTGGCTGCAAGTGGGGTTACCGAAGACGCCGGCAAACACCGCCACATCAAGCCCGCCCAGGTGAGTCTTGAATTCGGCCAGCACCGGCAGGGCGCCCAGCGCCCGGTCGGTCACGATCAGCGGGCGCTTGCAACCCACTTCCAGCAAATGGGCGGCCACCAGCTTGCGCGCGCCGGCGCCGAAACGGATGGGGGTGGGAAAGGCAAAGTTGGTGATGCTCATGGTGTCAGATGATCTCAAAGTAACGTTTCATTTCCCAGTCGGTCACGGCGTCCAGCCATTGGCGCCATTCCCAGTCACGGGTGGCGGCAAAGTGGTCGACAAAACCGTCGCCCAGCCAGTCGCGGGCAATTGCCGACTGCTGAAAGTTGCGGGTGGTTTCAATCAGCGTGCGTGGCGCCCGCGGGATGTGCTCGGCGCCAACATTGGTGCCAGTAATCGGCGGCGCGGTCAGCTTCAAGCCTTTTTCCACGCCGTCCAGGCCAGCGGCAATCACCGCGGCCATGGCCAGGTAGGGGTTGACGTCGGCACCCGGGCAACGGGTTTCCAGCCGGGTGGCCTTGGGGCTGCCGGCAATCACCCTAAAGCTGGCGGTGCGGTTGTCGATGCCCCAGGTGGGCTTGACCGGTGCCCAGAAGCCGTCGACCAGCCGCTTGTAGCTGTTGATGGTGGGCCAGATCATGGGCGCAAAGTCCATCATGCAGGCCACCTGGCCGGCCAGGTAGCTCTCGAACAACTTACTCATCTTGCGCGGGTTTTTCGCATCAAAAAACAGGTTGGTTTTGCCGTCCGACAGGCTTTGGTGGATGTGGCCGCTGCAGCCGGGCAGGTTCTGGTGCGGTTTGGCCATGAAGCTGGGCATGATGCCAAAGCGCGCTGCAATCTCCTTGGTGCCGGTTTTGAACAAGAGCGCGCGGTCGGCCTGCGCCAGCGCCTCGCTGAAGCCGATCGCCGCTTCGAACACCCCCGGGCCGGTCTCGGTGTGCAGCCCCTCCACTGGCACGCCAAAGGCCAGCATTTCGTCCATCAGCGCGTTGAAAAACGGCCGGTTCTGGTTCATGCGCAGCAGTGAGTAGCCAAACATGCCCGGGGTCAGCACCTCGGGGGCCACACCTTTTTTGGCGGCCCAGCTTTGCGGCGTCTCGACAAAATTGAACCACTCGAACTCCATGCCGGTCATGACCTGGAAGCCCATTTTTTCAGCGCGCTTGAGCACCCGCTTCAGCGCTTGGCGCGGGCACTGGGCATGCGCCGTGCCATCGGCGTTGACAAATTCGCCCAGGAAGAAAGGCACACCGTCGTCCCAGGGCACGTGGCGCGCGGTGTCCAGGTCCAGCCGCGCCAGCGCGTCCGGAAAACCGTGCTGCCAGCCGGTGGCGGTGGTGTTGTCGTAGGTGTTGTCCATCATGTCCCAGCCCAACACCACGTCGCAAAAGCCGAAGCCGCCACCCGGGTAGGGCTCGGCCGCCCCCAGGAATTTGTCGCGGTGCAGGTATTTGCCACGCAGCACGCCGTCAATGTCGCTCACCGCCACCTTGACTTTGCTGGCACTGGAGCGCCGCACTGCGGCTACGGCCGGGTGTTCAGGTGCCGGGGTTTTCTTGGAAGTTGCCATGTCTGTTGGGTCCATTCATTCGGTTCAATTGAAAGTCAGCTCAGCCAGCAAAGCGGCTGGCGGCGAAGGGCGCCAGATCGACAGCCGGCGCGCGCCCTGCCACCAGGTCCGCCACCAGGGCGCCGCTGATCCCGCCCAGCGTCACACCAATGTGCTGGTGGCCAAAGGCATAAATCACCCGCGCCGAATCGCGCGAGCGGCCCAGCACCGGCAGGCCATCGGGCAGCGTAGGCCGGAAGCCCAGCCAGGGCGCATTCGGCTCGCCCAGCCCGGGCACGGCACGTTTTGACGCGAAATGCAGCAAATCCAGCAGGCCCTGGTGGCGCTGCGGCTTCATGCCCGCCAACTCCACGGTGCCCGCCACCCGCAAGCCCTGTTCCATCGGCGTCATGTAGAAGCCGCGTTCGGCCCAGCCGATCGGTCGCGAGATCAGGCGAGAGGCGCCCGGGTACATGATGTGGTAACCACGCTCGGCGTCCAGCGGTACCTCGTCGCCACACTGGTGCGCCAGCGGTTTGGAATGGGCGCCAGCGCACACCACCACCCAATCATGCCCACTTGGGCCAGCGTCGGTGCTGACGTGTACCGCACCTGATTGGGGTTGCAGCCCGGTGACAGCGCTGCCGGCCATTTGCAGGCCGCGCGCCACCAGCGAGGCCTGCAGCGCGCGCAGGAAGTCGGCCGGGCTCGACAGAAACCAGGAGCCCTGGTACAGCACGCCCCGGTCAAAAATCGGGGCCAGCCCCGGCTCCAGGCGGGCGATCTCATCTCGCCCCTGCACCGTGAAGTTGACGCCCAGCGAGCGGCGCAGCGCCAGCGTGGATTCGGACGCGGCAAAGTTAGCCGCGCCTGAGTACAGGTACAGGCACTCGCTGGGCTTCACATAAGCGGCCAGGCTGGCCTGCGCCGTCATCTGGGTATAACCGTCTTGAGCCCGCGCCAGCAGGTGCGACAGCGCAGTGGCCGAGGCGGTGTAGCGGCGCCGACTGGAACTGGCCAAAAAGCGCAGCAGCCAGGGCGTGAGCTGCGGCAGGTAAGACCAACGCAGACGAAACGGGCTGTCACCCGCCAGCAGGTAGCGCGGCAGATCGCGGAACACCGAGGGGTTGTTGACGGGGATGCAGGCGTAGTTGGCAAAGGTGCCGGCATTACCAAAAGAGGCGCCGCCGGCCGCCCCGGCCGGGTCATAGACCGTGACCTGGTGGCCGTCCTGCATCAGCCAGTAGGCACTGGACAGGCCGACAAAGCCGGCACCGATGACCGCAACGTTAGCCATGGCTCAGGCCCCAAGCGCGGGCTGGCTGATGCCCATGTCGCGCAGCGTTTGCGCCACCGCATCCACCGCCTGGCGCATCTCGACCGGGCCGATGGCACCAATGCAGCCGACGCGAAAGGTCTCGACCTGCGTCAGCTTGCCCGGGTACAGCAAAAAGCCATAGTGTTTGGCAGTGTCGTAAAAGCGCTTGAACTCATAGGCCGGGTGCTGCGGCGCGTGAAAGGTGACGATGATGGGTGCCTGCACCGCCGGGTCCAAAAAGGGCTTGAAGCCCAGGGCGGCCATGCCCGTCACCAGCGTTTGGTAATTGCGGGTGTAGCGCGCCAGTCGGGCGCTTTGGCCGCCTTCGGCCTCAAACTGGGCAATGGCCTCATGCAGGGCCACCACCACATGGGTCGGCGGCGTGAAGCGCCATTGGCCGGTCTTCTCCATGTACACGTGCT
>BJGT01000173.1 GCA_014190675.1 Comamonadaceae bacterium
GCTGGCCATGGAGCACATGTACCTGGTGACCGATGAGATCCCCGGGATTGGCGAGTACAACCGCAGCACCGGCAAGGACATTGCCCACGTGATCGACTTCGGTGCCGAGTGCTACCTGCGCCAAGAAGGCAAGGGCATTGTGCTGGGCGCTTATGAGAAGGCCTGCGTGCCCTGGTCGCCCAAGACCACGCCCTGGAGCTTTGGCCAGGAACTGCTGCAACCTGACCTGGACCGCATTGCACCTTCGCTCGAGGTAGCTTTCAGGCACTTTCCGCGGCTGGAGAATGCCGGCATCAAGCGCGTCATCAACGGGCCCTTCACCTTTGCGCCGGACGGCAACCCCTTGGTGGGACCCGTGCGCGGCCGCACCAATTTCTGGTCGGCCTGCGGCGTGATGGCTGGCTTCAGTCAGGGCGGCGGCGTGGGGCTGGCGCTATCCAACTGGATGGTGGATGGCGACCCGGGCTTTGACATCTGGGGTATGGACGTGGCGCGCTATGGCGACTGGGCCACCCGCACCTACACCAATGCCAAGGTGCGCGAAAACTACTCACGCCGCTTCAGCATCCGCTTTCCCAATGAAGAGTTGCCGGCAGGCCGTCCGCTGCAGACCACGCCGTTGTACGACACCTTCCTGGCGCAAGGGGCGGTGATGGGCGACTCCTGGGGCATGGAGACGCCGCTGTGGTTTGCCCCACCCGTCGAGAAGGCCGAAGACATCGTGTCCTTCCACCGCTCCAATGATTTTGGTCCGATCAAGGCCGAATGCCGGGCGGTGCGCGAAGCCGTGGGTGTGACCGAGATCGCCAACTTTGCCAAGTACGAGATCACCGGTGCCGGTGCCGAGGCCTGGTTGCTGCGGGTGATGACCAACACCATGCCCAAGCAGGGCCGGCTCATGCTCACGCCCATGCTCAACCACCAGGGCAAGATCATTGGCGACTTCACCGTGGCCAAGGCCGCCGAGCACCGCTACATGATGTGGGGCTCCAGCCAGGCGCAGGTCTACCACATGCGCTGGTTCGAGCAGACCCTGCCCAAGGACGGCTCCGTCAAAATCGAAGCCCTGGGCATGAAGCTGATCGGCCTGTCGATCGCAGGCCCGAACGCGCGCGCCCTGTTGCAGCGCCTGACTGACGACGATGTGTCCAACGAAGCCTTCAAGTTCATGGACTATCGCGAAATGGAAGTGGCTACTGTCAAGGCGCAGGTGAACCGCGTGACCTACACCGGCGACCTCGGCTACGAGATCTGGGTCGCACCCGAGTACCAGCGCCGCCTGTATGAAAGCATTCAGGCTGCCGGTGCCGACCTGGGCCTGAAGAACTTCGGCATGCGCGCCCTGCTGTGCCTGCGGCTGGAGAAAAATTTCGGCACCTGGTACCGCGAGTTCCGCCCGATCTACGGCCCGTTCGAGGCCGGTTTGGACCGCTTCATCAAGCTCGACAAGCCCGACTTTATCGGTCGGGCAGCGGCACTCAAGGAGAAGCAGGACGGCCCCAAACGCCAGCGCGTGTTCATGGTGGTCGACGCCCTGGACGCCGATGTGATGGGCGATGAGCCGATCTGGGTCGACGGCAAGGTGGCGGGCTGGGTGACCTCGGGCGGCTTTGGCCACTATGTGAACCAGTCACTGGCGCAGGGCTATCTGCCCACCGAGCTGGTCAAGCCTGGCGTACAACTGGAGATCGAGATCCTGGGTGAGCGCCGGCCGGCCCGGCTGCAGATGGACCCACCGTTTGATCCCGAAGCCAAACGCATGAGGATGTGAGCATGTCGCAGCGCTATTCCATCTGGTCGCTGCTCAAGCACGCCATGGGCGCTCACAAGGGCTGGGAGCGGGCCTGGCGTGACCCGGAACCGAAAAAATCCTACGACGTGGTGATCATCGGTGGCGGCGGCCATGGTCTGGCCACCGCCTATTACCTGGCCAAGAACCACGGCATCCGCAACATCGCGATCCTGGAGAAGGGCTACATCGGCTCGGGCAATGTGGGGCGCAACACCACCATCGTGCGCTCCAACTACATGATGCGGGAGAACACGCCGTTCTACGAGCACTCGATGGAACTCTGGCGCGGCCTGTCGGACGACCTGAACTACAACGTGATGTTCTCACCGCGCGGCTACCTGTTTGCCGCTTGCTCGCAGGGCTCGCTCGACGGCCTGGTGCGGCGTGCCAACACCATGCGCCTGAACGGTATCCGCGCCGAGATCCTGACGCGCGAGGAGGTGATGAAGGAAGCGCCCTACCTCGACTACACCGAGCAGGCCCGCTTTCCGATCTACGGCGGCATGCTGCAGCCCGACGCCGGCACCGCGCGCCATGACGCCGTGGCCTGGGGCTACGCCCGGGGTGCCGACCAGCTGGGCGTGGACATCATCCAGAACTGCGAGGTGCAGGACTACATCTGGGCGGGCGAGCGCATTGTCGGCGTCAAGACCAACCGGGGCGACATCGCCGCCGGCAAGGTGGCGGTGGCCGTGGCCGGTCACACCTCGGTGCTTGCGCAAAAGGCCGGGCTGCGCCTACCCATCGAAAGCCATGTGCTGCAGGCCTTTGTGACCGAGTCGATCAAGCCGGTCATCCACCACGTGGTGGTGTGGTCGGCCACCTACTTTTATGTCTCACAGTCGGACAAGGGCGGCCTCGTGTTTGGCGGCCACATCGACCGCTACAACAGCTATGCCCAGCGCGGCAACCTGCCCAGCATTGCCGAAACCGCGCAGGGGCTGGTGAGCCTGGTGCCGTTTGCGGCGCGGCTGCGCCTGCTGCGGCACTGGGGCGGCATCATGGACATGACGCCCGATGGCAGCCCGATCATCACCACCACACCGGTGCCCGGCCTGTACCTGAACGGCGGCTGGTGCTACGGCGGCTTCAAGGCCACACCGGCCTCGGGCTGGTGTTTTGCCCACACCATTGCCAACGACGCACCCCACGCCTTCAATGCCGGCTTCACCATGGACCGGTTTGCCAAGGGCCGCTACATCGACGAAGCGGGCTACGGCCCCTACAACCATCTGCAGTAAGGCCCACCCCATGCTCAGAATCCATTGCCCCTACTGCGGTGTGCGCGACCATGAAGAGTTTTCTTACTTTGGTGATGCCACCAAGGTCTACCCGCCGCTGGACGCCGAGCACCACGACGGCTGGGTGGAGGCGGTCTACATGCGCGACAACCCCAAGGGCGTTCACGCCGAGTTCTGGCAGCACACGCTGGCCTGCCGGCGCTGGCTGGTGGTGCGGCGCCATACCGTGACACATGACATCCTGTCGGTGGTGCCGGCACGCGAAAGGGCGCTGCCATGAGCCAGCCCACAGCCGCCACCGGCCTGTTCCGGACCACGCTGCCGGGCCGCACCGCGCGGGACAGCAGCATCAGTTTCAGCTTTGACGGCCACACATTGCAGGGCTACAGCGGCGAGACCGTGGCCGCCACGCTGCTGGCCCACGGCATTCACCTGGTCGGGCGCTCGTTTAAGTACCACCGGCCGCGCGGCATACTGGCCGCCGGCATTGAAGAACCCAATGCGCTGCTGACGGTCGGGCGCGGCGCCGAGCAGGAACCCAACATCGCCGCCACTGTGCTGGAGTTGCACGATGGCCTGGTCACGCGCACCCAAAACGCCTGGCCCTCGGTCGGCTTTGACCTGATGGCGGTCAACTCGCTGCTGTCGCCGCTGTTTGTCGCGGGCTTTTATTACAAGACCTTCATGGGTCCGACGCGCCGGGCCTGGATGTTCTATGAGCACTTCATCCGCCGCGCGGCCGGCCTGGGCGCCACATCGGAAGCACCCGACCCAGACCGCTATGACTGGCACCACGGCTTTACTGATCTGCTGGTGATTGGTGCCGGGCCGGCCGGCCTGAGCGCAGCGCTTAGCGCTGCCCGCGCTGGCGTGGACGTGACCCTGGTGGAGCAGGACTTTGAAGCAGGCGGCTCGTTGCTGAACCAGCCCGCCGACAGTGCCCAGGCACACTGGCTGAGCAGCACGCTGGCTGAACTCAAAGCCAGCGGCCGGGTGCGACTGCTGACGCGGGCCACGGCCTTTGGTCTCTACGACGGCAACACCGTGGGCGTGGTGGAGCGTGCCGCGCCCGGCACCGCCGACCCTCACCGCGGTGTACCGCGCCAGCGTTTGCACATCGTTCGAGCGCAATCCATCGTGATGGCCTGCGGCGCCCTGGAGCGGCCGCTGGTGTTTGCCGGCAATGACCGGCCCGGCGTCATGCTCAGTGGTGCCATTGGCACCTATGTCAACCGTTATGGCGTGCTGCCTGGCCGGCGCGCCGTGATCGCCACCAACAACGACTCGGCCTATGGTGATGCCCTGGCGCTGGCCCGTGCGGGCGCTCAGGTCACGGTGGCCGACCTGCGCGCCGTGGTCTCGCCCGAGCTGTTGAGCCGGGCCCGGGCCGCTGGCGTGGCAGTGCAAGCCGCCACGGCCGTCGTAGCTGTTCAAGGCGGGCAGCGAGTGACCGGCTGCGCCCTGGCCGCTTTTGACATTGCCAGCGGTCGTATCACCGGCAGCGGTCAGTCGCTGGCGGTGGATCTGGTGGGCATGTCGGGCGGCTGGACACCCACCGTGCACCTGACCTCGCACCGTGGCATCAAGCCGGTGTACCAGGCTGATCTGAACAACTTTGTGCCGGGCGGATTTGACCGACAGCACTTTGGTGCCGGCAGCATGATGGGCAACCAGACGCTGGACCAGGCCCTGGCCAGCGGATGGCAGGCGGCCGAACAGGCCATCGCCACAACCGGCAAGACCGCCGTGGCAGCGATACCGCTGGCGCCTGCGGCCATGCCGGACGCACTGTCCATGGTATTCACCCCGGTCGGACCCCTGGTCGACCAGAACATCGCCGGCAAAGCCTTTGTTGACTTCCAACATGACGTGACGGTGGGCGACGTGGAACTGGCGCACCGCGAGGGCTACCAGGCTGTGGAGCACCTCAAGCGTTACACCACGCTGGGCATGGGCACCGACCAGGGCAAGACCTCGAACCTGAATGGCCTGGCCATCATGGCGGCATCGCGCGGACTGGGTATGCAAGAGGTGGGCACCACCACCTTCCGCCCGCCTTTCACCCCCACCACCATCGGCGCATTGGCCGGACGCAGCGTTGGCGCCCACCTGCAACCGGTGCGGCGCACCGCCATGTACGACTGGCATTTGGCCAACGGCGGCGTCAAGGTCGAAGCCGGCCTGTGGATTCGGCCGCTCTGGTACCGCAGCCATGGTGCCAGCCTGTCCGAGGCCTACAAGGCAGAAATGGCGATCGTGCGAGAACAAGTGGGGATTGCCGACGCCTCCACCCTGGGCAAGATCGCCCTGCACGGCCCGGACGCTGCCGAGTTTTTGAACCGGGTCTATGTGAACGGTTTTGCCAAGCTGCCAGTGGGCAAGGCGCGCTATGGCTTCATGCTCCGTGAAGACGGCATCGTGATGGATGACGGCACCACCAGCCGCATTGGCGAGACCGAGTTTTTCATGACCACCACCACCGGGCAGGCCGGCCGCGTGATGAGCCACCTGGAATTTTTGCTGCAGGTGGTCTGGCCGGAACTGCGGGTCACGGTGGCCTCGGTCACCGACCAGTGGGCGGCGATGAGCCTGGCT
>BJGT01000174.1 GCA_014190675.1 Comamonadaceae bacterium
GAACGAGGAGGTCGGCGTGCACCTGATGGTGTACGACCATGACGATGTGCGCGGCGCACTCAAACCAGACGCCAGGGGGCGGGCACCGCGCGGCGATTTGGCCGCACTGCGCGCTTTGGTGCATGATCGGAAGCGATGAGCGCCCACGACAGCATCCTAGCCAAGCAGCCGCCCAGTGCCCCTCGGAGGCCGCGCCGGCGGGGTGCGCTGCTTGGTCTGGCCAGTGCGGCGGCACTCGGCGGCCTGGGCCTGGCCTGGTGGCAGCGCCAGGTGCCAGAGCAAGCAGAACTCGTCACGCCGGCGCTTTGGTCGGTGGTGTTGACCACGCCACAGGGCCAGAATTTGCAGCTGGCAGATTTGCGCGGACGGCCTTTGCTAATCAATTTTTGGGCCACCTGGTGCCCACCCTGTATTGAGGAGATCCCTCTTCTTAATCGCTTTTATCAGGAAAATTCAGCTAAAAGTTGGCAACTGCTGGGTATTGCGGTAGATCAGCGGGAGGCTGTAAATCGTTTTCTGGCCCAGTCGCCGGTTTCTTTCCCGGTTGCCCTGGCGGGCTTTGCGGGTATCGAACTCAGCAAGACCCTGGGCAATTTAAGCGGCGCCCTGCCTTTTACTGTTGTGCTGGCTGGCAGCGGCGCGGTGGCGCATCGTAAAATGGGGCGCGTTACTGCCGCAGACCTGAGCGTATGGTCCGCCATACGCTGATTTGTCGGCAGCAACCTGAAATTATTTTTTCACCAGTTTTCCACCAGTTTTTTCGCAATTACCTTTTTTTAAGGTAAATTAATAGATGTTGAAATCAAAATCCTGGGAGTTATCATGGATTTAAGAAAACTCAAAACGCTGATTGACCTGGTTTCCGAGTCCAATGTGTCAGAACTCGAGATCACCGAACCAGAGGGTAAGATTCGCATTGTCAAAGCCGGTGCGGTCTCAGCGCCGGCTCAGGCCCAGGCTCAGCCTCAGCCGGTAGTCGCTCAGCAGTCCAGTCGGCCCCAGGTCATGCAGGCAGCTGCGCCGGCAATGGTCCCCGAGGTGGCGCCCGAGCCGCCCGCGGTGATCGCAGTCAAATCCCCGATGGTTGGCACTTTTTACCGGTCTGCTTCGCCCGGGGGCAAAGCCTTCGTTGAAGTGGGTGACCTGGTCAAGGTGGGTGACACCGTCTGCATTATTGAGGCCATGAAGATTCTCAATGAGATCGAATCCGAGGTCTCTGGCACGGTCACTCGGGTTTTGTGCGAGAACGGACAGGCAGTGGAATACGGCCAGGCTCTGTTTGTGGTCGAGTGAAGTCCATCAGGGCCTGACATGTTCAAAAAAATCCTTGTAGCCAACCGCGGTGAAATTGCCCTGCGTATCCAGCGCGCCTGCCAGGAGCTTGGCATCAAGGCGGTCATGGTTTACTCAGAGGCGGACCGCGAAGCCAAGTATGTCAAACTGGCGGAAGAAGCGGTGTGCATCGGCCCGGCACCGTCGGCCCTGAGCTACCTCAATATGCCAGCCATTATTTCCGCAGCCGAAGTCACCGACGCCGAGGCGATCCATCCCGGCTACGGTTTTTTGAGCGAAAACGCGGATTTTGCCGAGCGGGTCGAGAAGAGTGGCTTTCAATTTATCGGGCCTACGCCCGACTCGATTCGTATCATGGGCGACAAGGTCTCGGCCAAGCAAGCCATGATCAAGGCCGGTGTGCCCTGTGTGCCCGGTTCTGAAGGGGAACTGCCGGGCGACCCGGTACAAATTCGGCGGATCGCCCGAACTGTGGGCTACCCGGTGATCATCAAGGCCGCTGGGGGCGGCGGCGGCCGTGGCATGCGGGTGGTGCACACCGAGGCGGCCTTGGTGAATGCCGTGGCCACGACCAAGGCAGAGGCGCAGGCGGCTTTTGGCAACCCTGCGGTGTATCTGGAAAAATTTCTGCAGAACCCCCGTCACATCGAAATCCAAATCCTGGCCGACAAATTCAAAAATGCGGTTTATCTGGGTGAGCGCGATTGCTCGATGCAACGGCGCCACCAAAAAATCATTGAAGAAGCCCCGGCTCCTGGCATAGCGCGCAAGCTGATCGAGCGGGTTGGTGAGCGCTGCGTTGCCGCCTGCAAGAAAATTGCTTACCGGGGTGCTGGTACTTTTGAATTTTTGTACCAAGACGGCGAGTTTTATTTCATTGAAATGAACACCCGGGTGCAGGTTGAACACCCGGTGACCGAGATGACCACCGGAATTGACATTGTTAGAACCCAGATCATGGTGGCAGCCGGGGAAAAGCTGCCCTTTACCCAGCGTCAGATCGCGACCCGGGGCCATGCGATCGAGTGCCGTGTGAATGCCGAAGACCCCTACAGCTTCGTGCCCTCGCCCGGGCGTATCACCCTGTGGCATGCGCCGGGCGGACCGGGAGTGCGGATTGACTCGCATATTTACACAAATTACTTCGTGCCGCCGAACTACGACTCCATGGTGGGCAAAATCATCGTCCACGGCGACACGCGGGAGCAGGCCTTGGCGCGCATGAGAACTGCTTTGGGTGAAACCGTTGTGGAGGGAATCAAGACCAATATTCCCCTGCATCGCGAGCTGATGGTAGACGCCAAGTTCACCGCTGGCGGGACCAATATCCATTACCTTGAAGCATGGCTTGCGCAACGTCCGCGCTGAGCGCCCGAGGGCATGTTTGAGCTTTGCCTGACCTGCCCCCAGGCATTGGTCGAGCCCCTGAGCGAAGCCCTGGACGCACTCGAGGCCGCCAGCGTCAGTGTGGAAGACGCTGATGCCCAAACCGATGCGGAGCAGGCCTTGTTTGGCGAGCCAGGAATGCCTGCGCCACAGGACGGCTGGCACAGCTCCCGCTTGAGCGCACTGTTTGCCTCTGAGGCGCTCGCCTCAAAGGCGCTGGCCCTGCTCAGGGCGCAGGATATTTTTGTCGCTTGCCAGTGGGGGGGCGTGTCTGAGGTGCCTCAGCAGGACTGGGTGCGCCTGACCCAGTCCCAGTTCGTCCCGGTACAAATAACGCCCGAGTTCTGGATCGTTCCGACCTGGCATGAGCCACCGTCGCAGGCCCGCATCCTGATTCGCCTGGATCCCGGCATGGCCTTTGGCACCGGCACCCACCCCACCACAGCCATGTGCCTGCGCTGGATTGCTGCCCATGGCCAATCAAGTGCAGCTACTGGGCTGGGCCGGGTGCTGGACTACGGCTGCGGCTCTGGCATCCTGGCCATCGGCGCTGCCAAGTTTGGCGCCTCGGCGGTCGATGCGGTTGACATCGATACGGCTGCACTCGAGGCCACAGCTCAGAACGCTCAGGCTAACGGGGTGCGGCTAAAGACTGGCTTGCCAGACACCGCCACAGGCTTGTACCAGGTCGTGCTGGCAAATATTCTCGCCACACCTTTGCAGGTGTTGGCCCCCCTGTTGTGTGCCCGCCTGGCACCTGGCGGACACCTGGTGCTATCGGGTATTTTGGAGCGCCAAGCGCAATGTCTGGTCGATGCTTATTCGCCATATTGCGCGCTTTCGGTGGCAGACCGGGAGGATGGATGGGTTCTGATGACCGCCTGCCAGTGAGGCCTGCGGCCATGCCCGATAGCCCAAAGGGCGTCTCACTTGCCCTGGCAGTGGGCCCGGACGCGGCAGACCAGCCCCGGTTGGCACAGTCTGGGTCCGGTACCGACACCATGGCCCAATTGATTCTGACGACACTGTTGGCCACTTTGGGCTTTGCCCTGAGCTCGGTCCTAGCCTTGCAGGTGCTGATACAGGAGCGCGACGAAGTAGCCAGCGCACTCCCCTGGCTGGCGCCCTCGCTCAAGGTGTTGTGTCAACCCCTGAACTGCAGCCTCAGGCCGCAGAAAAATATCGATGCGATCCTGATAGACAACTCGGCTTTTGCCAAGCTCACGCCGGAGAGTTTTCGCTTGTCTTTGGTGCTTCGAAACAAATCCGCCACACCGGTTGCGGTTCCTGCCCTGGAACTGACCTTGATCGACACCCAGGACGAAATCCTGTCGCGGCGTGTTCTCCTGCCTGAAGAGTTGTTTGCCAGCGCTGACTCGATCGAACCAGGCACTGACTGGTCGCCCTCGGTCGAAGTGTTGTTGCCCGCGGCAGTGGCCCTGAGGATCTCAGGCTACCGCGTGCTGGCCTTTTACCCCTGAGGGTAAATTCGCCCTGACGCAACCCCAAGGGTTTGACTTGCAGAAAAAAAGCCCGGGGCCGTGAGGCTCCGGGCTCTTAGTTGAACCTTGATATGGTTCAGGGCTTGCTTGCTGTCGGGAACGGCCAAGCTGCTTGTGGGTTCAGCGTGGTCTGGGCAGCGGGAGCAGCAGGAGCAGCAGGAGCAGGCGATGCCTTCGCAGCGGGTGCTTTCGCGGCTTTCTTGGCGGCCGGCTTCTTGGCTGCTTTCTTGGCTGCTGGCTTCTTGGCGGCCGGCTTCTTGGCTACCGCAGCTTTCTTCGCAGGGGCTTTTTTGGCTGCGGCTTTTTTTGCCGGAGCCGCCTTTTTAGCCGCTACTTTCTTCGCTGGTGCTTTTTTAGCCGCTACTTTCTTCGCTGGTGCCTTTTTAGCTGCAGCTTTCTTCGCAGGCGCTTTCTTAGCAGGCGCTTTCTTAGCAGGCGCTTTCTTAGCAGCTACTTTTTTGGCGGGGGCTTTTTTTGCCGGGGCCGCTTTTTTCGCAGGTGCTTTCTTAGCCGCTAC
The DNA here is from genome assembly GCA_014190675.1 of Comamonadaceae bacterium. Taxonomy (GTDB): domain Bacteria; phylum Pseudomonadota; class Gammaproteobacteria; order Burkholderiales; family Burkholderiaceae_C; genus Rhodoferax. The sequence continues at coordinate 4,699 of BJGT01000174.1, forward strand.
TTTTTTTGCAGGAGCCGCTTTTTTCGCGGCCGGTGATTTTGCAGTTGCCATTATTTTCTCCTTGATCGATTTACAAAGAGCACTTCATGCATGTTGGACTGCACGAAGCGATCCATGGTGTTGGGTTTAATCCCAGCACCATGAACTCGGGACCACGAACGCCGGATGCGCCCAAAGGGCAATCGTGCGGTCGTGAAATTAGTAATGTCATGTCAAGCGGTCAGTCCCAAGACAGAGCGCCACCGGACTGGTACTCGATGACGCGAGTTTCAAAGAAGTTGCGCTCTTTTTTGAGGTCAATCATCTCGCTCATCCAGGGAAACGGATTTTCTTCGTTCTGGTACAAGGGTTCCAGCCCGATTTGGGTGGCGCGACGGTTGGCAATGTAGCGCAGGTAGCCCTTGAACATCGATGCGTTGAGACCGAGCACGCCGCGCGGCATGGTGTCCTCTGCGTAACGGTACTCAAGCTCAACAGCCTTCTCGAACAAAGCTTTGATCTCGGTCTTGAATTCGGGCGTCCACAGCTGGGGGTTCTCAAGTTTGAGCTGGTTGATCAGGTCGATCCCAAAATTGCAATGCATGGACTCGTCGCGCAAGATGTACTGGTATTGCTCAGCAGCCCCAGTCATCTTGTTTTGCCGTCCGAGTGCCAGAATTTGGGTAAAGCCAACATAAAAAAACAAACCTTCCATAAGGCAGGCAAAAACGATCAAGGATTTGAGCAGAGTCTGGTCGTCTTGCAGGGTGCCAGTTTTGAACGCCGGATCCATGATGGCCTGGATGAATGGGATCAGAAATTCGTCTTTGTCTCGGATCGACTTCACTTCGTTGTAGGCGTTAAAGATCTCGCTTTCATCGAGCCCAAGAGACTCAACAATGTACTGATAAGCATGCGTGTGAATTGCCTCCTCAAAGGCTTGA
>BJGT01000175.1 GCA_014190675.1 Comamonadaceae bacterium
GAGACCCTGCCATGACCCCGCAGGAAATTGTGGCCGAACTCGATCGGCATATCGTGGGCCAGCAACAGGCCAAACGGGCGGTTGCCATTGCCCTGCGCAATCGCTGGCGGCGCCAGCAGGTTGAGCCTGGGCTGCGTGTCGAGATCACGCCAAAAAACATTCTCATGATCGGCCCTACCGGCGTTGGTAAGACCGAGATCGCGCGCCGCCTGGCCCGCCTGGCCGATGCGCCGTTCATCAAAGTAGAGGCCACCAAGTTCACCGAGGTGGGTTACGTGGGCAAGGATGTTGACGCCATCATTCGCGACCTCGCCGACATTGCGGTCAAGCAAACCCGCAGCGCCGAGATGCTCAAGGTGCGCGCGCGGGCCATGGATGCGGCCGAAGACCGGGTGCTAGACATCCTGGTGCCGCCATCGCGCTCCGAGTCAGGCCCGCCAGCGCCGGGCGAGGCGCAAAGCAGTACGCGCCAGAGCTTTCGGAAAAAACTCCGCGAGGGCCAACTCGCCGAGCGCAGCATCGAGGTCGATGTGGCGCGCCCGCCGCCTGCCCTGGAGGTGATGGGCCCGGCCGGTATGGAAGAGATGACCGAGCAACTGCGCGGCCTGTTTGGCCAGATGGGACAGGGCAAGCGCCAGACCCGCAAAATGCTGATCGGCGAGGCACTCAAGGTCCTGGCGGACGAAGAGGCGGCCAAATTTGTCAATGAAGACGATATTCGTTCCCAGGCGCTTGAGATGCTTGAACAAAACGGCATTGTCTTCATCGATGAGATCGACAAGGTCACCTCGCGCAGCGAGGGGCAGGGTGCCGACGTGTCGCGACAAGGTGTGCAGCGCGATCTGTTGCCACTGGTGGAGGGCACCACCGTGTCAACCAAGTACGGCATGGTCAAGACCGACCATATCCTGTTCATTGCCTCTGGCGCTTTTCACCTGAGCAAGCCCAGCGATCTGATCCCTGAATTGCAGGGCCGCTTCCCGATCCGGGTTGAGCTGCAATCGCTGTCGGTGCAGGACTTTGTGGCCATCCTGACCCAAACCCAGGCCTCCCTGGTGCGGCAATACCAGGCGTTGCTGGCGACCGAGCGGGTGCACATCGAGTTTTTGCCGGAGGGCATAGATCGGCTCGCGCAAATTGCTTTTGATGTCAATGAGCGTACCGAAAACATAGGCGCCCGCCGCCTCTCCACGGTGATGGAGCGCCTGCTCGACGAGGTCAGTTTCCAAGCCACAACCCTGGCCGGGCAAACTGTGCGGGTTGACGCCGCCTATGTCGACGCCCGTTTGGGCGAACTCAGCCGCAACGAAGACCTGTCGCGATATATCTTGTGAATCAAGGCCCGTCACGGGCGCCTTCTGGTTTGGGTCGAACTTTAAGATCCAACTTTCAAAATATCTTATAAATAGTTAATTTATAAGCAAAATTCTATTTTTTTCGGCCTAAATATCGGGCCGAAGTCATTTTTTCCGTCGAAAAATAGTTGCGCCAAACCGAGTGCGTTTTGTCATTTTTAGCGTTATTTGCTGATACAGTGCAAAAAAGTGCAATTAAGTGGTGAAAAGTGCTCCCGCACTTTTGCTTGCTTGCGCTTCGATCAAGAGCAGGTGCATTGTCGTGTTTCAAGGTGCTTCATCGCTGAGTCTGGATGCCAAGGGGCGACTGTCGGTCCCCACGCGGCACCGCGAGATCCTGAGCGCAACTGCGGCCGGGCAACTCACGCTGACCAAACACCCGCACGGCTGCTTGATGGTGTTTCCCCGACCCGAATGGGAAAAATTTCGCGAGCGCATCGCAGCGCTGCCCATGTCGGCGCAGTGGTGGAAGCGGATTTTTTTGGGCAATGCCATGGATGTCGACATGGACAGCACCGGGCGCGTGCTGGTTTCGCCCGAGCTGCGAGAGGCTGCCGGCATCACCCGCGACACCATGCTGCTGGGCATGGGCAACCACTTTGAGTTGTGGGACAAAAGCAGCTACGAGGCGCAGGAGGCGCAAGCGATGCTGGGCACCATGCCTGACGTCTTCAAAGACTTTTCTTTTTGAAGGCTGGCGGTGAACACAGCATGGCAACACACCAGTGTTTTGTTGGATGAGGCGGTGGAAGCACTTCTGCACCAGCCGCAACCCGCCCCCGCTGTCGCGGCAGCAGCCACCTATGTCGACGCCACCTTTGGGCGCGGCGGGCATGCTAGGCGTATTCTGGCGCGGCTGGGCCCGCAGGACCGCCTGATCGCCTTTGACAAAGACCCCGAGGCACTGGCGGCCGCGGCGAGCATTTCGGATGCGCGGTTCTCGATTCGGCACCAAGGCTTTGCCCGGCTGGCTGAGCTGGCCCCGGCCAGCGTGGCCGGCCTGCTGATGGACCTGGGCATCAGCTCACCACAAATCGACAACCCTGCGCGGGGCTTTAGTTTTCGCTTGGACGGGCCGCTGGACATGCGCATGGACACCACGCGCGGCCAAAGTGTGGCGCAGTGGTTGGCGCTGGCCGAAACCGACAACATCGCGCAGGTCATCCGTGACTACGGCGAGGAGCGCTTTGCTGGCCCGATTGCCCGGGCGATCGTGGCGCGCCGCCAGTCCCGCGGCCCTTTGACCAGCACCAGCGAGCTGGCCCAACTCGTGGCAGAGGCGGTGAAAACCCGCGAGCCCGGGCAGAACCCGGCAACCCGCACCTTTCAGGCTTTGCGGATTTTCATCAACGGGGAACTCGACGAGTTGAAAGAAGCCTTGGCCGCTTGTCTGGATGTCCTGGCACCCGGTGCCCGGCTGGTCGTGATCAGCTTTCACTCCCTGGAGGACCGCATCGTCAAGCAGTTCATTGCCAGGCATGCCAGCGATCCCTTTGATCGCCGCGCGCCTTATGCGCCGGCCCGTGCGATGCGGCTCAAGGCGATTTGCCGCAGCAAACCGGGCGCCGCCGAGCTCGCCGCCAACCCCCGGGCCCGCAGTGCCATCATGCGTGTAGCCCAAAGGACCTCGGCGTGAGGGGCCTGGCATGACCCGCCTGAACCTGCTGCTGTTGCTGGCCGTGTTGGCCAGTGCGCTCTACCTGGTGAATTTGCAGTACGAATCACGCCGGCTGTTTTCCGCCCTGGACAGAGCCCATGGCGAAGCCCGCCGGCTGGAGACCGACCGGGAGCGCCTGCAACTGGAAAAACTCGCCCAGGCGACCCCGTCCCGGGTTGAAAAACTCGCTCGAGAGCGCCTGCAAATGCGCGGTGCCACGCCGGCCATCACCCACTACGTGGCCTCTGGCGCGCAGCCTGCGGCCAGTGCTGCTGCCACCGCTGCCAACACCGTCTCAGGCGGGGACCGGCCATGAGCCGCAGCATCAACTACAACGCCAGCCCGCTGCTCACCAGCCGTGCGCCGGTTTGGCGCAGCAAGCTGGTGGTGGGCGTGATTGCACTCTCGTTTGGCCTGCTGGGCGCGCGCTCGGTCTACATCCAGGTGATCAACAACGATTTCTTTCAGCGCAAGGGCGAGGTGCGTTTTGCCCGTACCCTGGAGCTCCCCGCCAGTCGTGGCCGGGTGCTCGACCGCAATGGCCTGATTTTGGCCTCCAGCGTGCCCGTGCCCAGCATCTGGGCGGTGCCCGAAAACGTTGACCGCGACCCGGTTCGCCTGCAGCAACTCGCCACGCTGCTCGATATGCCCATGGTCGAGCTTGAACGCCTTCTGGCCGATGAGGAAAAAGGTTTTGTATCGCTCAAACGACAGGTCGATGTGACCTTGGCCAAGGAAATTCGGGCGCTGGGCATCCGGGGCATTTACCAGCGCGAGGAATACAAGCGCCTGTACCCGGAGGGCGAATCCGCTGCCCATGTGGTGGGCTTCACCAATGTTGATGATCGCGGGCAGGAGGGCATTGAGTTGGCTTTCAACCAAGACCTGGCCGGACGCGCTGGTTCGCGCCGGGTCATCAAGGACGGCCGTGGCAGGGTGGTGGAGGCGGTGGGCGAGGATGTTGCGCCAGTGGACGGGCGCGACATCCAGCTCAGTATTGACAGCAAGGTGCAGTTCTTTGCTTATCAAAAACTGCGTGAGGCGGTGCTGCAAAATAAAGCCAAGGCGGGCAGCGTGGTGGTGCTCGATGTGCAAAGCGGCGAGGTGCTGGCGCTGGCCAATTACCCAAGCTATTCGCCCGCGCGGCGGCAAAACCTCAGTGGCGAGCAACTTCGTAACCGCGCCCTGACCGACAGCTTTGAGCCGGGCTCCACCATGAAGCCCTTCGTGATCGCACTGGCACTTGAGAAGGGCCTGGTCAAGCCCGAGACACAGATACAAACCGCCCCGGGGCGTTTGAATATTGGCAGCGCGACCATCAGCGATGCCCATCCCCACGGGGTGCTGACTGTCAACGAGGTGATCCAGAAGTCCAGCAACGTGGGCACAGTCAAGATGGCCATGCAAATGCAGCCGCGCGACATGTGGACCATGTTCACGCAGGTCGGCATCGGGCAAAAACCCCAGCTGCCCTTCCCGGGCGCAGTCAGCGGTAAATTGCGCGCCTACAAAACCTGGCGGCCGATCGAGCAGGCCACCATGAGCTATGGCTACGGCCTGTCGACCAGCCTGTTTCAGTTGGCCCACGCCTACAGCGTGTTTGGCCGCGACGGCGAACTCGTCCCGGTGACCATGCTCAAGTCCCCCCAGACGCTGGGCGGGGTGCGGGTACTGGAGGCAGGCCATGCAATCGAAGTTCGCCACATGCTGCACCTGGTCACCCTGCCTGGTGGCACCGCGCCCAAGGCGCAGGCCATGGGCTATTCCGTGGGTGGCAAGACCGGCACTGCGCACAAGGTGGAGGGGCGCGGCTATGCCGACAAAAAATACCGCGGCTTCTTTGTCGGGTTGGCACCCATAGACCAGCCCCGCATTGTGGTGGCAGTCATGATCGACGAGCCCAGTGCGGGGCGCTACTTTGGCGGCGATGTGGCCGCGCCGGTGTTCAGTGAAACGGTGCAGCAGACGCTGCGTTTGCTGGGCATACAGCCCGACATGAATGTCAAGCCCCAAATCCTGGCCAAGGCCGAGCCGGAGAGCTTTTGATGCGCAGCTTCACAAGCCCGGTTGAGGCGGCCCGCTGGTTGAGAAGCCGGGTGCCTGGCACGCTGTGCAGCGACAGCCGCCGTTTGCGGGCAGGCGACGGTTTTCTGGCCTGGCCGGGCGCTGCGAGTGACGCCCGCTCCCATGTGCGCGAGGTGCTGGCGCGCGGTGCTGCGGCCTGCCTGGTTGAGCAGACCGGCGTTGCAGCCTATGGCTTCGCCGACGAACGCGTGGCAAGCTTCGAGCAGCTCAAAACCGCCAGTGGCCCACTCGCAGCGGCCTACTTTGACAGCCCTTCAGCACAGCTCGCGGTGGTGGCCATCGGGCACCAACGGCAAAACCTCGAGCGCCTGGTGGCTGGCCCAGGCCCTGTCGCGCCTCAAGCACCCGCCCATGTCCTGTGGGCTGGTCGGCACCCTGGGTATCGGGCAGGTACCGCTGGCCGATGGGGACAGCTCGGCC
>BJGT01000176.1 GCA_014190675.1 Comamonadaceae bacterium
ACTGCCTCCTGCCCTACACGCACCAAGAGCGAGTCAGCGGGGCTCAGGCTTGCTTCGAGTTCGAGCCGGCTGAGGTCCACAATTTCAAGAATGCGGGTGTCTACCGCCAGCCGCTCGCCCGGCTGTGCCAGGCGTTGCGCAACCACCCCGGCCATAGGGGCACGCAGCACGGTGTCCTCGAGCGATTTGTTGGCCAGGTCGGCACCCGCCTGCGCGGCCCGAAAGCTGGCCTCGGCAGCGGCCAGGGACGCCGCCGAGGTGTCGAGCGCAGTTTTGGAAATGAAGCCCTGATCCACCAACGAGCGGTTGTTATCAAAGCTGCGTCGGGCGATGTCGACCTGAGCGCGGGCCGCCTCGGCTTGTTGCTGGGCCTGGCGCACGCGGGCCTGGGACTCGGTGGCATCAATTCGAGCTACCACCTGTCCGGCGCTGACCCGATCGCCCTCGCGCAGCACCAGGCCCTGTAATTCGCCAGCCACCCGGGCCTTGACAAAAGCCGAGTTGCTCGCGCGCAGCGGACCCGCAATGGCCAGGCTCTGCACCAGCTCCAGCGTCTGCACACGCAGCACATCGGCAGCTGCAAGTTCCAGCACTGCCGGGACTTGCGCCGCGGACTGTTGCGCTGCAAGCTCGGCTTTTTGCGCCTGCCGTGTGGAAATCAAACGCAGCGCGCCCGCTGCCAGCAGCGCCAACACCAGAATCAGAATCAACCATTTAAGCCAAGATTTCATTTTGCAAGAGAGCCCGAAGGGGCCGAGGGGGTCGAACGAACGCACAAGCCAGCGAGCAAAGCCTCGGCCTGAGCAGCGATGTAGCTTTCGGGATCAATTTGTACCGCGCTCGAGCAACTGCCCAGCGAATGCTTCCACATAGCCAAAAACATCAGGGGCGCCAACACCGTGTAGGCGCCATATTTCATGTCCGGTACCGTAAATTCGCCGCGTTCCACGCCGCGCTGCAGAATGCGCTGTATCAGCAGCATGCCAGGCAATACCACCTCTTGCTCATAAAAGGCGGCCAGTTCGGGGAAGTTCCTGGCCTCGCTCATCATCAGCTTGCTGATGCCCGAGATCTTGGTCGAGCCGATTCGCGCCCACCACATGCGCATGCAATAGCGCAACATATCGGCGGTGCTGCCCTCAAAACGCTCAAACTCCTGATGCCACTCTGGGAATCGGCCCGCCAGGTGGTGGCGTACCACCGCCTTCAACAGATCTTCCTTGCTGGGAAAATACAAAAACAGCGTGCCTTTGGAGACGCCGGCCAGATGGGCTACCTCTTCCACCCGGGTGGCGGCAAAGCCTTTTTGCACGAACAACTCGAGCGCAGCATCGACCAATTCACCAGGACGCGCATCTTTGCGCCGCTCGTGCTTGGCATGGGCCGGGTGGGCGTGTATCGAGGGGCCTGGGTCACTGCTCATGAGTTAATGACTGTTGGGTTAGTAATGTAGGCTGCCCGGCGTGACTTGTCAATGCCCGTGTGCTGTGTGTGCCCATGCGCCGACACCGGGCGGCTGGGCCCCTGGGGCTGCGGCTTTTGCCGCGATCAGGACCGGTGTGTCAGTATTTTTGAATGTGGCGCGTAAGATGCGGGTCTGCGGCCCCAGGGCCCTGTCACCCAAGGAGAAGCCCATGTCAGATTCCAGCCAAACCATTGTTCTTGGCGGCGGCTGCTTTTGGTGCACCGAGTCGGTGTTTCTGGCCGTGCAGGGGGTGGTGGACGTGGAGAGCGGCTACAGCAACGGTCAGGTCGAGCGGCCCAGCTACGAGCAGGTCTGCACCGGCCGCACTGGCTGCAACGAGGTGGTCAGATTGGTGTTTGACCCGGCCCTGATCAGCTTGCGCGAGGTTCTGGAGATCTTTTTTGTGATCCACGACCCGACCACACTCAACCGCCAGGGCAACGACGCTGGCACCCAGTACCGCAGTGGCATCTACTTCAATGACGCGGCGCAGCAGGAGGTGGCGCAGGCGCTGATCGCTGAGATGGCGGCCAGTGGCACCTACCGCCAGCCGATCGTGACCGAGGTGCTGCCCTTGGCCAACTACTGGCCGGCCGAGGAATACCACCAGGATTTCTTTGCCCGCAACCCAGGCCAGGGCTACTGCATGGCCGTGGCCGCGCCCAAGGTGGCCAAGTTCCGCAAGACCTTTGCCCGGCTGGCCAAGTGAGGCCGCACGCACTGACCGCCCGGCCGTTACGCATTGCAAACAGGACTTCCGAGCCCGTAGCAGCTCTGTTTTTGGGTAATAATGCAACTTGATTGCGGTATTGGCTTGAGCGACCGCAGGGCCAGTAAGCAGCCCCCTTTGCAGATCGACCTGACGCTACCTGATTGTTATGGCTTCTCTTTTGCCCACCACCGACCCGATCGATGCCCTGCTGTCGGCCCATGGCCTGCGCCGCACCAGTGCGGCGCGCCAAGTGCTGGGTTGGTTGCTGGCCCATGCCGACACCAGTTACACCCACGCCCAACTGCAGGCCGCCCTGCAGGCCGATCAGGCGCTGGCGGTACCGGCTGATTGACCGGCTGACCCAGGTCGGGCTTTTGCTGTGCCGGGTCGACCTGCAACGGGTGCGCCGCTACCAGGCCATGCCGGCCAGCGTGCAGGCAGCGCCACATTTTGAATGCCAGAGCTGCCACCGGGACCAGCCGCTGGCCGGTGCGCTTCGTGCCGATACCGCAGATCTTGAAAAAGCTGCGCACAATGCTTTGCAGGCGCTGCGCGCCCTCGGTTATCAGGGCCTGAGCCTGGATTTCTCGGTGCGGGGCCTGTGTGCCGATTGCGCCAAACCTGCGCCCGGAGCGCTGGCATGATTACCTGTCGTGGGCTTGCCTACCGTTACAAAGCGGGGCCATTGATCGCCTTTGCAGATATGACGCTGCCCCAGGGCGGGGTGCTGATGGTCTCGGGGCCCTCGGGTTGCGGCAAGTCGACCTGGCTGGCCTTGGTGGCGGCCTTGATGCGACCGGCGGCTGGCCAGATTGAGGTGGCCGGGCAGTCCTTGGCCGGCCTGAGTGCTGCCGCAGCCGACGCCTGGCGCGCGCGCAACATCGGGTTTTTGCCGCAACGCTTGCATCTCAGCGCAGCGCTTAGCGTGCAGCGCAATTTAGCACTGGCCCAATGGGCGGCCAGCCAGCCAGAAGACCTGGCCGCCATCAGCCGGGCGCTTGAATCCTTGGGCGTGGCCGATTTGGCGCAGCGCAAGCCGGATCAATTGTCTGGAGGCCAGGCGCAGCGGGTGGCATTGGCCCGTGCTGTGCTGATGCAGCCAAAGCTGATCCTCGCCGACGAACCCACCGCCAGCCTGGATGATGAGGCTGCCGCTGCCGCCGTGGCCCTGATGCACCAGACCGCGCTGGCGCAGGGTGCGACTCTGGTCATTGCCAGCCACGATGCCCGGGTGGCGGCTTTGTTGATGCCCCGCCTGGCCTTGCCGGCAGGGCTTCAAACCATGCAGTTGCCCCGGCTTGTCGCCATGAATAAAGCAGCATGACAACGCTCGCATTGGCCTGGCGCTACCTGTGGTCACGGCCCCTGGGCGCGGCACTGAACCTGTTGCTGCTGAGTCTGGGGCTCGCCTCAATCACCTTTTTGCTTTTGTTGGGCCATCAGTTAGGCCGTGCGTTCGAGCGTGATCTGGCCGGCATTGACCTGGTGGTGGGCGCCAAGGGCAGCCCGCTGCAGCTGATCTTGAGCGGCGTGCTGCACCTAGACGTCCCCACCGGCAACGTGTCTTTGCAGGCGGTGCGGGAGCTGGAAAAAAACCCGCTGGTCGCCAGCATCATCCCGATCAGTCTGGGGGACAGTTTTCGTGGCTTTCGCATCGTCGGGACCTCGCTGGCCTATCCCGCCCATTACCAGGCCGCTCTGGCCCAGGGCCGGATGTGGCATGCGCCCATGCAAGCGGTTCTAGGCGCTGGCGCGGCCCGCGCACTGGGTTTGCAGCTTGGTCAAAGCTTCGTTGGCTCGCATGGTTTGGGCGCGGGTGGCCATACCCATGGTGACATGCCTTACAGCGTGACTGGCATTTTGGCGCCCACGGGCAGTGTGCTGGACCGACTGATCCTGACCGACACCGCGTCGGTCTGGAAGGTGCACGAAACTGCCACCGCGCTGGATGCCGATGACCAAAAAATACTCGAGGAAGAACGCGAACTGACACTCGCACTGGTGCGTTACCGCACCCCCATGGCAGCCATGAGCCTGCCGCGCTTCGTCAACAGCAGCACCGAGATGCAGGCTGCCTCACCAGCGCTGGAGATTTCCCGACTGCTGCGCATGCTGGGCATTGGCACCGATGTGTTGCAGGCCTTGGCTGGGGTGCTTTTGGTGACTGCCGCTTTGAGCGTTTTTCTGGCCCTGTGGAGTGCGGTGCGTGAGCGCCGTGCTGACCTGGCCTTGCTGCGCCTCTTGGGGGCGCCGGCGCGCCGGGTGGCCGCGCTGCTGATGGCCGAGGCGCTTTGGCTGGGCCTGCTGGCCGCAGTTCTGGGGCTGGGGCTGGGCCAGCTGCTGCTGCAGTGGATTGGCTGGCAGTTGGCCCTTGATCAATCGCTGTTGATTGGTGGTCTGTTGTGGCCGCCTTCGCTGTGGTGGGTGCCAGCGTTGGCGCTGGGGGTGTCACTGGCGGCGGCGGCATTGCCGACGCTCGGGGCTTATCGTGTGAGTGTGCAAGAACTTCTTCAATCAAGGTAATTCCATGAAAAAAATGCTTTTATTTGTTCTCTCGGTGGCTGTTTTTGCCAGTGTTTCTTTGGCGGCTGAAAAACACGGCGATAAGGAAACCAAAGAAGATATTCAGCGGCACCGCGCTATGGCGGCGGCCCACGAGGGTGCTGCAAAATGCCTGGAGGCTGGCAAAAAAGAAGATGTGTGCAACAAGGAGTTGCAAGCGGCTTGCAAGGGTTTGGCAATAGGCAAATATTGCGGTATGAAGCACGAGCACTAAGATACCAGCCTAACTTGAGGTACGGCCATGAAACATTCTTGGATCTTGACATCGCTGCTGGCATTTGGCTTGCCATTGGCTGCATTTGCGCAACTCAGCCCCCCGATTGCCGGCGCGGGCACAGGTGCTGGAATTCACAGCCCCAACAGCCCGATCGCACCCCTGGTCGAGCGCGCCGATGTACTGCCCTGGTCGATGCTCACCGAGGTGAAAACCAAGTCGGTTAAAAATCGTCTGCTGCCGGTTTTTACACCGCAGGTGCAGGCGCTAAACGACAAGCCGCAGCGCATCCAGGGCTTCATGATGCCGCTAGAGCCAGGCGAGCGGCAAAGGCACTTTCTGCTGAGCTCGGTACCGATGAGCTGCTCGTTTTGCACCCCCGGTGGCCCCGAGAGCATGGTTGAAGTCAAAGCCCGAACCCCGGTCAAGTACACGCTAGAACCGGTGGTGATTGAGGGTCGGTTTGCGGTGCTGGCTGACGACCCCTATGGCCTGTACTACCGCGTCAGTGATGCGGTTGGCGTCAAGTAGT
>BJGT01000177.1 GCA_014190675.1 Comamonadaceae bacterium
AAACGGGTTGTCCGACGGGATACCGTAGGCCTTGTCGTCGCTGCGGGTATCGACATTGATGCGCAGGATTTTGCCAAGGTTGGTTGTGAGGTCCTGCCCATTGCCTTCGGTGACGTTGTGCCCGATACCCCAGTCATTGGCGTAGCCACCGTCTCCCAATGACACATAGAGCATATTGTCCGGACCGAAACCGATCCAATGACCGTTGTGGTTGAACTGTGGCCAGGATGTTGACAGAATACGGCGAGCTGAGCTGGGGTCAGCAGCATCTTTATTTTTTGCTGACACGGTGTACTCTTCGACCACATTGCTGTGGTCATACCAGAGCATCTGCCCCAGATCATTTTGATAGTCTAAGTGTGCGCTGTACGCCACATAAAGCTTGCCGTTGTTCTTGAAATTTGGATGAAAAGCAATTCCCAGCAGGCCGCGCTCGTCAAAATCCTGGAATAGGGGTTTGATTTTGCTGCGAATGTCCAAGAAAGCATCGGGTTTTAGCTTGCCCCCCTCCAGGATTCTGATTCGGCCGTTCTGCTCAATAATGAACATGCGCGAATCGCCCGGCGGCTGCACCATCGCCAACGGGGTATTGATCCCGCTGACAACTGCTTCTAGCCTCACACTGGGTTGCGCTGTCGCCACATTGGCTGACAGGGCGCAAAAAATGGTCGCGGCGAGGACCGTTGCTGCTCGAAGTAGTTGCATATGATTTCCCTAAAAAATAACGTTTTAAAAATACGTCTGGCGGTCTGAATTTTCAAGGAGTGAGAGCCCGCCAAGGCCGAGCAGCTAAAGAACGCTAGCCGCTTGGACCCCAGCATGCGCCCGCCGCAAACTTGCCGCAATGGGGTAAACCCGTAGACCAGACACTTTTACAGCGCAGAGCGCTAATCGCCAAAATCTCCGGCATCGAATTAGCCCCGGGCCACCGGGCGCTTCGGGTCGCTGCACCAGTCGCTCCAGCTGCCGGCGTAGAGGCCGGTGCGGCCCAGCCCGGCGATCTCCATGGCGATCATGTTGGGTAAGGCGCTGACCCCACTGCCACACTGGTGCACCACGCTGGCTGGATCGCGGCCGGCCAGCAGTTCTTCAAATTCCTGGCGCAGTAACTCGGCCGGTTTGAACTTGCCGTCGCTGCCAAAGTTCAGGCTAAACGGCCGGTTCAGTGCCCCCGGAATATGGCCGGCCACCGGGTCTAGCGGCTCAACTTGGCCGAGAAACCTGGGCCGCGCCCGCGCGTCAATCAGGCTCATCGCTGGCCTGCCAAGCTGGCTTGCCACCTGCTCGCCGGTGATCAGGTCAGCGCCCACGGGGCCCAAAGGGTAGGTCTGCGGCGGCGCGGCTTTGCTTTGGTTTGGCGCCTCGCTGGCATTTGGCAGGCTGGCCATGGGGCCTCCCGCGGCCTGCCATGCTTGCATGCCACCGTCAAGCACAGCAACTGGCGTGTGCCCCAGCCACTTCAGCATCCACCAGAGGCGGCCGCAGTAATTCGCGCCCTGGCGGTCATAGACCACTGCCTGCATGCCGGGGCGCAGGCCCACACTGCCAAGCCAGCGGGCAAAGGTTTCCCGGGCTGGGAGAGGGTGACGCCCGCTTGAGGCGGCATCTGTGGCGCCCTTGGCGGCGCTCAGGTGGCGGTCGAGGTCGGCGCGCACTGCCCCGGCAATGTGCGACTCGCGGTATTGCTGCTCGCCAGCACCGGCCTGCATCAGCTCGAAGCTGCAGTCAAAGACCAGGCAGGGCTGGCCGCTGGCCAACAGGGCCTGGAGTTCAGAGACAGAAATCAGGGGGTTGTACATGCGGCGCTTGGTTGGGCAGAGGGGCGTCTTGGGGATCAGATCGGCTGCCGCATTTCACGGCGGTACCAGTCGTGGAAATGCTGCATGCCGTCTTCCATCGGGCTTTGGTAGGGACCGACTTCATTGTCGCCGCGCTGCAGCAGGGCCCGGCGGCCGGCATCCATGCGCTCGGCAATCTCGTCGTCTTCCAGACAGGTCTCCATGTAAGCGGCCTGCTGCGCCTGAACAAACTCGCGCTCGAAAGCGGCAATTTCTTCTGGGTAATAAAACTCCACCATATTGAGTGTTTTGTCAACGCTCACGGGGTGCAGCGTGGAGACCGTCAGCACATGGGGGTACCACTCGAGCATGATGTGCGGGTAGTAGGTGAGCCAGATGGCGCCTTGGCGGGGCTGCTGCTGGCCGCTGTAGGCCCGCAGCGCGTCTTGCCAGCGCTGGTAGACCGGGCTGCCGGCACGGCCCCTGGCATGAGCCAGGCCAACGGTCTGCACCGAGTAGTGCTCTTTGAACTGCCATTGCAGGTCTTCGCAGCTGACAAAGCCACCCAAGCCGGGGTGAAAAGGCCCCACGTGGTAGTCCTCCAGGTAGACCTCGATGAAGGTTTTCCAGTTGTAGTTGCATTGGTGGAGTTCGACCCGATCGAGCACAAAGCCGGTGAAGTCGAATTCGGCGCGCGGCCCCATGCCAGCCAAATCGGCCTCGATGTCGCGACCGTTGTCCTCAAACAGCAGGCCATTCCATTCTCGGAGCGGGTAGTTGTTGAGGTTCAGGCAGGGATCCTGCGGGAAATGGGGCGCACCGAGCAGCAGACCGGCCCGCTCTGCGGTGGTGCCGCTGTAGGTCCAGCGGTGCAGCGGGCACACCACATTGCCAGCCGCCCGGCCCGGCCCGGTTTGCTGCAAGGAGCCACGGCCCTGCAGCATCAAGGCTTGCCGGTGCCGACAAACATTGGAGATCAGTTCGATACCTGCCGGCGTTCGAACCAGGGCGCGGCCCTGGTTTTCTTGGGCCAGGGTGGCATAGTCGCCCAGCTTGGGCACACTTAGCGCATGGCCCAAGTAGCGCGGCCCGGCGCTGAACAGGCGCGCCTGTTCTCGCTGGAACAGCGCCTCATCACAATAACTTGAAACAGGTAGTTGGCCGGTGGCCTGCTGCAACTGAAGACTTAAATCAGACATGATTGACCTGACCTAAAGACCCCCACAGGGAGAGGCGCCCAGGAGCGCGGTGTGAAGAACCCCGGCCTTTGCCGAAGTGCGGACGGGAATTGTACCCGTGGGCTGCGCAACGGCAGAGGGCCTCAGCCTTAGAATCTGCGCCTCGTCCTTACCCGAACCTGCCCCATGTCTGCTGCCCCCCCTGATCTGACACCGGCTCCGGCGAACTACGAGGCGGCGCTGGCCGAGCTTGAGCTTTTGCTGGTGCGTCTTGAATCGGGGGACTTGCCTCTGGCGCAGTTACTCAGCGCCTACCAGCGTGGTGCCGAATTGCTCAAATATTGCCGTGAGCGCCTGGAGGCGGTGGAAGGCCAGATCAAGGTGCTCGACCAGGGCGCCCTCAAGACCTGGGCCCCAGAGTGAGCCTGCCAGCTGGCTTTGACCTGTCGGCCTGGAGCCTGGCAAAGCAGAGCCAGGTCGAGCAGGCGCTGGCGCAATGGCTGGCTGTGCCGGCGCTCACCCGGGCAGAGGCCAAGCCGCCGGTCGCACTGATTGAAAGCATGCGCTATGCGGTGCTTGACGGCGGCAAGCGCCTGCGCCCGCTGCTGGTGCTGGCCGCCGCCGAGGCAGTTGCCAGCGCGCCGCTCGAGCCAGGCCCGGGCGGCGTCGGTGAGGCTGCCCTGCGGGCGGCCTGCGCAGTAGAACTCATTCACGCCTATTCGCTGGTGCATGACGACATGCCCTGCATGGACAACGATGTGCTGCGCCGCGGCAAACCCACGGTGCATGTGCAGTTCGGCCAGGCCAGCGCCCTGCTGGCCGGCGACGCCTTGCAGGCGCTGGCCTTTGAATTGCTCACCCCTGGGTTTGACTGCGTTGCGCCCCATCGGCAGGCACAACTTTGCGGGCTGCTGGCCCGGGCCGCAGGCTGCGCCGGCATGGCCGGGGGCCAGGCGATTGACCTGGCCAGCGTCGGCCTGCCCCTTGATGAACAACAGCTGCGCGAGATGCACCGGCTCAAGACCGGGGCCTTGCTGCAGGCCAGCGTCATGATGGGTGCGGCCTGCGCCGAGCCGAAGCCTGCCGCGCAGCAGGCACTCAGCCAGTTTGGCGCCACCATCGGGCTGGCGTTTCAGGTGGTTGACGATATTCTTGATGTCACGGCGGATTCTGTGACCCTGGGCAAAACATCGGGCAAAGACGCCCAGGGCAACAAACCCACCTATGTCTCTTTGCTGGGCTTGGCGCCGGCCCAGGCCTATGCCCGGGAGCTGCTGGCACAAGCTGCTGCGGCCTTGGTCGCAAGTGGCTTGCCCGATACCCGCGCGCTCAGCGGCCTGGCCGAGCGGGTGGTCAGCCGCTCCAGTTGAGCTGCAGGCCAGAGCTACAGGGACGGTAGCTCAGCGCCAGATGCCGGCAGCAAAAAATGTTGTAAATACTGACGCCGCCCTGTTTTTAGGACAGAATGCCTGAAGCGCTCGGCTCAAGACGGCGCGCCCGATACCCAACCATATCTTTATGCAGAACCAGTCCTTTCCCCTGCTGCAGTCCATCGATGACCCGGCCGACCTACGGCGCTTGCCGCGCTCCCAACTGGGGCAACTCGCCGTCGAACTGCGTGCCTTTTTGCTGGGCAGTGTGGCCAAGACCGGCGGACACCTCAGCTCGAATTTGGGCACGGTCGAGCTCACCATCGCATTGCACTATGTGTTCAACACCCCCCAAGACCGTTTGGTGTGGGACGTAGGCCACCAAACCTACCCGCACAAAATTCTCACTGGCCGGCGTGAGCGCATGGGCTCCCTGCGGCAGTGGGGTGGCTTGAGCGGCTTTCCGCAGCGCGTGGAGAGCGACTACGACACCTTCGGCACGGCCCACTCCAGCACCTCGATCTCGGCCGCGCTGGGCATGGCGATGGCGGCCCGCATCAAGGGTGATGACCGGCACGCGGTGGCCATCATTGGCGACGGCGCGCTCACCGCCGGCATGGCGTTTGAGGCCCTCAACAACGCCGGCGTAGCCGACGGCCGCTTGTTGGTGGTGCTCAACGACAACGACATGAGCATCAGCCCGCCAGTCGGCGCGCTCAACCGCTACCTGGCCCAGCTCATGAGCGGGCGCTTTTATGCAGCTGCCAAAAGTGTTGGCATCAACGTCCTCAAGGGCGCCCCACCGTTGCTGGAACTGGCCAAGCGCTTTGAGCAGCAGGCCAAGGGTATGGTGATGCCCGCCACGCTGTTTGAGAAATTCGGCTTCAACTACATCGGCCCGATCGACGGCCATGATCTCGATGCCCTGATCCCCACGCTGGAAAACATCAAGAAGCTGCCCGGACCGCAGTTTTTGCACGTGGTCACCAAAAAAGGCCAGGG
>BJGT01000178.1 GCA_014190675.1 Comamonadaceae bacterium
TAGCGTCAGCACAGCCGCTGCCATCGCCAGCACCAGCCAAACCATCGCCATCGCCATCGCCATCGCCATCGCCATCGCCATCGCCATCGCCATCGCCATCGCCATCGCCAACGCCAACGCCAACGCCAATGTCAGCGGCAGCCGCGGCGCTGCCACAGTCCGATTTGCCACCATCGGCACCCCGGCGAGTTCTGGCACCGGCCGCGCTGACGGTCCAGCCAAGCCCGTCAGTCGCACCAGCAGTGCCTGGCACAACAACTGCAGAATCTGCGCCTGCCAGTGCACCGCCTAGAGAGCCGATGGCGCCACAGCGGCCAGGCGCCGTCGATTCGGCCGGCCCGAGCAGCCCAGCAAGGCCCACCAGCACGGCTCCACCGCCCCTGGCAGCCGCGCCAGCGGCCATAGCAAGCACCCAGCGCCCTGCTGCTGCTTTGGTTGCCGCGCTGCCAACGCCTGCACCTGCAGAGCCGGCACCAAGTCAGTCCAAACCAACGCTTCCTGCAGCGCCAACCACCTCTGCGCCGCCGCGAATAGAACTGCCCACTAGCAACGCCGACTACCTGCAAAATAAGAAAGCGAATTACCCGGCACTGAGCAGACGTCTGGGCGAACAGGGACAAGTGATGTTGCGTGTTTTGATCGGGACAGACGGGGTCGCCCAAAAAGCCGAGATCAGCACATCGAGCGGTTACGAGCGGCTCGACCAGGCCGCCTTGGCAACCGTGCTTCGCTGGCGCTACGCTCCTGGACGCAGAGCCGGCGTGCCAGAAACTATGTGGTTCTCCGTGCCAATCAATTTTGTGCTGGAATGACCCCCATACAAGCACCCGCAGAGCAGGTTTGTCCAGCGCCATGTCAGACCTGCGATGTCCGACAAACGCTAGGGTTTAGAGGGGCGCAAAGTTTGCTATTTCGACATAGAATCTGAGCCGTCCGCGGCTTGCGGGCTTTGATGGAGAAGACAAACATGGTTGAGAACATTCAAACATTCGACGGCGTCTACGGCGGGCAGACCTCGCTCGCAGAGCGCAACAAGGTCTTGCGAAACACGTATTGGCTGCTGGCCTTGAGCCTGGTGCCCACGGTGCTGGGAGCCTGGATGGGCGTGGCTACCGGGCTGGCTCAATCGTTGAGTGGTGGCATAGGCTTGGTGGTTTTTTTAGTGGGTGCTTTCGGCTTTATCTACGCCATTGAAAAGACCAAAAACTCGGCAGCTGGCGTTCCGGTGTTGCTGGCTTTCACGTTTTTCATGGGGCTCATGTTGTCGCGCATGATTGCCATGGTGCTGGGTTTCAAAAATGGCTCCGAGCTGATCATGACTGCCTTTGGCGGCACCGCTGGCGTGTTTTTCGTGATGGCCAGCCTGGCTAGCGTGATCAAACGCGACCTCTCTGGCATGGGCAAGTGGCTGTTTGTGGGCGTGATTGCGCTGTTGATCGGCTCGGTCATCAATGCGTTTGTCGGCTCAAGCGCTGGCATGATGGCCATCTCGGTGGCGGCGATCGGTATTTTCAGCGCCTACATGCTCTACGACATCAAGCGCATTGTGGATGGCGGCGAAACCAATTACATCAGCGCCACACTGGCTTTGTACCTCGACATCATCAATGTTTTCCAAAGCCTGCTGGCTTTGCTGGGCATCTTTGGTGGTGAAAAAGACTAAACCCCCCTGCTAAAGTCAAATAAAGGCCCTTTTGAGGGCCTTTATTTTTAGGCGCAGCGGCTTGGGCTCAAATAACCAGAATTTGTGTCGATAAGCCTGCCATGGTCCCCACTAAAACATGATGCGTTGCCTGCTGCTGCTTGCCACTGCCCTGCTGCTCAGCGCCTGCGAGATACCCGGCATGGGGCCGGACCCGCGTATCGCGCAACGCGAAGCCGAAGCGCGGGCCATCGGCGGAGCCTGCCGCCACGGCCTGCGCAGCATCGAAGATTGTTACAACCAGAATGAATTAGCCTCCAAAGCCGCGATTTTTCAAGGCTGGAAAGACATGGACGAGTACATGCGAGAAAATAAAATAGAAGGTATCCGTGCCAGCGCTGAGAAAGCCGAACCCGAAGAAGAAATACTGCCCGACACCCGGCCCAAAGTTGGCAAAGACAAAGCAAAGTCTGCAACTGCTGCACCTGCGCCAAGCAAAAAACCAACCGACGCCAAGCCTGCCGCCAACGACCGGCCTGCCAAGCCTTGAGCCAGACGCTGACGGGAGTCAGTGCTCCAAATCAAACACAGCCAGGCTCTCCACATGGGCGGTGTGCGCAAACATGTTCACTACGCCCGCCGCCAAGCAACGGTAGCCCGCCTGATGCACCAGCAGACCGGCATCACGCGCCAGGGTGGCGGGGTTGCAGCTGACATAAACAATTCGCCGTGGGGCTGTCCAGACCGCTGCTGCGGACCCACTTGCTGTTTCAACCTGACTGGTTTGCTCCCGCTGGCGTAAATCAACCAGGGCCTTGACCAGGGCAAAAGCGCCTTCTCGCGGTGGATCTATCAGCCACTTATCAGCCGGGCCATCGCCGAGCAACAACTCGGGCGTCATCTCAAACAAGTTTCTGGCTACAAATTGGGTCGGACACAGGCTGCGCCCGGCTGACTGTTGTGCCTTGTTTTGCTGGTAATTTTGCCGGGACCGGGCCACCAAGTCCTCGCTGCCTTCAATGCCCAGAACCGCGCCAGCTTGGGTGGCAATCGGCAGGGTGAAGTTGCCTAAACCACAGAACCAGTCAATCACCCGCTCGCCCTTGCCCGCATCAAGCAAGCGCAGCGCCCGGGCTACCAACAGGCGGTTGATAAAGGGATTGACCTGGGTGAAATCAGTCGGCCTGAAGGGCATCGTGATGCCAAATTCTGGCAGGCTG
Source organism: Comamonadaceae bacterium (assembly GCA_014190675.1). GTDB lineage: Bacteria > Pseudomonadota > Gammaproteobacteria > Burkholderiales > Burkholderiaceae_C > Rhodoferax. The sequence continues at coordinate 2,863 of BJGT01000178.1, forward strand.
TAACTCAGGACCGCGGCCCCTGCATCCAGCGGCTGGACAGTCTCGGGGCCCTTGGCTTGCAGCCACCACTGCAGGCCGGGATGCTCGCGGGCAAATTCGCTCAGGCGCAACAAGTCGGCCGCGCTCAGCGCCTCAAGATGGCGCAGCACCAGCGCGCAGGCGGTGTCTCCGCAAGCCAGTTCAATCTGCGGGCAGGTTTCCTTGGCATCCATGGCCCCGATCAATGCCCGCAGGGGCATCAGCAGGTCGCTGACAAAGGTGGGCAGCACGGGGCAGCGCTGCATATCGGCGACATAACTGCTTTTTCGCTCATGAAAGCCAATCAATACAGTCGCTTTTTTTCGCACAAAGCGTACCGACAGGCGGGCCCGGTAGCGGTAGGCCCAAGCCGGCCCCTCGATCGGGCGGAGCACCATGTCCGCCTTGACTTTGCCTAAATGCCAGAGGCTGTCCTCCATCGCGCGTTGCTTCACAGCCACCTGGGCGCCCGGATGCAGGTGCTGCATTTTGCAGCCGCCACAGGCCCCCGGGTGCAGCCCGAAATAGGCACAGCCGGGATCAACCCGTTGCGACGACGTCTGGTGAACCAGACTGACCGTGCCCTGTTCCCAATTGTTTTTTTTGCGATGAACCCTGACCTCAACCCGTTCAAAAGGCAGGGCTCCTTCAATGAAGACCACCTTGCCATCGGCCCGATGAGCGACCCCCTGGGCATCGAGGTCGAGCGACTCAACCCACAAAGCCTCAGTCGCGCTGCTTGGCGCCGGGCTGTCGGTGTTGGTTTTTGAGTCTGTCATCGGGTGTTGGTGGGTCGGCCGCCCTGTCGGTCAATCGATATGCTGTGCCGGGTCGGGCAGGCGACTGGGGTCAGCGGGGCGGCAGAAATTTGATCGGGTCCACCGGCTTGCCCTGGCGGCGCACCTCAAAGTGCAGCTTCACGCGGTCGGCGTCGCTGTTGCCCATCTCGGCAATTTTTTGGCCTCTGCGCACGGACTGATCTTCCTTGATCAGCAGCGCTTGGTTATGGGCATAAGCCGTGAGGTAGGTGTTGTTGTGCTTGAGGATGATCAAATTGCCATAGCCTCGCAAACCAGCACCTACATAGACCACACGACCATCGGCTGCGGCCAACACCGGGTCGCCGGCACTGCCGCCAATATCGACGCCCTTGTTTTTGATCTCATCAAATCCGCCTACCAGCGGCCCATTGGCCGGCCACAGCCAGTTGATCTCATCATCGCCAGGTGTGGCCTGGGGCGCTTTTGCAGCTCCTGGGCTGCTGGCTGGGCCGCTGGCCGGACCACTGGCAACTGTGCTGGCCGGCAGAGCCACGGCCGGCTGGACCACAGGCTGCTGGGCGACTGGCAGGGCCAGGGGTGGTGCCGGCTTGTCTGGAGCCGCTGCGGCTGTCGGGGCCGCCGGTGCTGCCGGAGCGCTCGGGCTGGGGCTCGGGCTGGCTGGGGCCAGCGGTTTTGCGGCAAGCGCGGCTGCCGGAGGCGGCACCACCCGGACCACCTGCCCGACCTCCAAACGGTTCGGGTTCTCCATATTGTTCCAGCGGGCAATATCACGGAAGGACTGACCGCTGTCCAGACCAATGCGGATCAGCGTATCGCCCGGCTTGACCGTGTAGTAGCCTGATTTGCCGGCGTTTTCGGCACCCGGCGCAGGCTTGGCGGCCATGGCAGCGGGATCACTCCCCACCGCCGCGGGCTTGGCAACACCGCCGAGCCGGTCCTCCACGGGCGCCTGGTAGGTCTGGACCGAGCCGCAGCCCGACAACAGCAGACCCAGCAGCAGAACGCCCAGCCAGGCCCGCCGGTCAAGAAACGCTGCGCCCATGTGACATCCCTTCATCCGATGCCCGATTTTAGAGGCACAAAATGCACCGCCTCGAACCTGGTTTGACGCAGACCCTGGGGCGACTTGTCGATCACCATCAGCACCTGGCTGGCTCCCTGCGAGGCGTCTTGGGCCACTGGCGCCACCAAACGCCCACCGACCGCGAGTTGGTCAAGCCAGGCCTGAGGCAGGTCCGTGCCCCCGGCCGCGGCGATGATGCCGTCATAGGGGCCGCCAGCGGCGTATCCCTCGCGCCCATCGCCCAATAAAAGGTGGAGGTTGGCTAAGCGCAGGTGGCGCAGCTTGGCACGGGCCTGCTCATGCAAGCCCTTCAAGCGCTCGACGCTGTACACCACGCTGGCCAACTGGCTCAGCAGGGCGGCCTGGTAACCGCAGCCGGTGCCGATCTCCAGCACCCGGCCGAGTTTGAGGCTGGCTCCATTGAGCAGCAGGGCCAGCATGCGGGCAACCACGCCGGGCTTGGAGATGGTCTGGCCCAGGCCAATCGGCAGGCTGGTGTCTTCATAGGCCTGGTTGACCAAGGCCGTATCAACAAAGCGGTGCCGCTCCACCTGG
>BJGT01000179.1 GCA_014190675.1 Comamonadaceae bacterium
CGCTGGATTTTCCGGGCATTGCGGTGGGCGGCCTGAGCGTGGGAGAGCCCAAAGAAGATATGCTGCGCCTGCTGCAGCATATCGGCCCGCGGCTGCCAAACCACAAGCCGCGCTACCTGATGGGCGTAGGCACGCCGGAAGACCTGGTGGCCGGGGTGCAAAACGGCATCGACATGTTTGACTGCGTGATGCCTACCCGCAACGCCCGCAACGGCCATTTGTTCACCCGCTTTGGCGATCTGAAAATTCGCAATGCGCGCCACAAGAATGACCCTGGCCCGCTAGACAGCACTTGCACTTGCTACACCTGCGCTGGCCAGACCCTGCCCGACGGGCGGATCTCTGGAGGATTCAGCCGCGCCTACCTGCACCACCTGGACCGCTGCGGCGAAATGCTCGGCCCCATGCTGGCCAGCATCCACAACCTGCACTACTACCTCAACCTGATGCGCGAGTTACGCGAGGCTATCGAAGCGGGCAGCCTGTCCGCTTTCACAGCGCGTTTCTACGCGGACCGTGCGCGCGGAGTCTGAGCCGCAGCGAGGACCTGCGGCAAGACCTGATCCAACCAACTATGGCGAGTACCTTTCTTTCAGCTTTCCGCTGCTGCATACGAACTTGCACGACCGCCATGGTGGCAAATTGGATTGGCGCGTATGGCCTGATCATTTTTTCTGTGATCTTTCAGTTGTCGTTGCCAGCTCAGGCCGGCCCGCAACTTGCAGGCTACGACATGCAAACCGAGTACTACCCCGACCCCTCGGGCCAACACCAAATAGGCAGCGTAAATGAGCTGACATTCCTGCCTTTTACTCGGCGCCTGGCCCTGGGCTTTGACGCTCCGCCTGTGTGGCTGCGAATCACGCTGCGGCCATTGGGTGTAGGACCCGCAGCCGGGCAGCCGCTTATTTTGCGGGTTGGGCCCTCACAGATCGACGAGCTTGACTTCTACCAGTTGGTCGATGGGCAATGGAGGGCGACGCTGGCAGGCGACCGTCGGCCCAAACATCTGAATCCATGCTTGGATGACCGGATCTGTTTCAGATTGAACCCCGCGGACAAAGAAACCGTCACGGTCTATTTGCGCCTACAAACCCATGGTTTCCCGGTGATCTCCGTAGACCTTGTTTCTAGCGGCGACTTGATGGCCGAGGTGGTAGAAAGGGTCCGGTTGACCTACTCGGCACTAACAATTGCTGTTGCGCTATTGTTAGCTGGGCTCTTGCTCTTGCGATTGGATTCCTCTGAGCTGGTGCGCTGCTTTTGCTGGTATGAACTAGTCGTCGTTTGCCATTCTCTAGCTACCAACTCTGTCTTGACCCGGGCGCTGCCTGAGCTCCAGGCCGAATGGCTAGACGGGATTGGTGATATTTGTATTTGGCTCAGGACTGGGCTGCTGTCCTGGGGAGGGTGGCTGCTGATGGCACCACATCAACCTCGACCTACTTACAAGCACGGCGTCCGCCTTGTTTTGGCCCTAGTTGGTCTGATGGTGCTGGCTGTACTCATCGGCGAGTTCAGGCTCTCCATGCAAGCACACTATTTCGCGTTACTTTTATTGCCTTTCTTACATCTTTATGGCGTGCTGACAACGGGTGAGGCGCCACCTTCTCTGCGCAAAAAGCTGTTGCTAGGCTGGGGCAGCCTAGCCCTGATTCTGATCTGGGGCTACGCTATTTCCTTGGGATGGTATGACGTCAGTGCAACATCCTTCCTGCCCGCAGACTTGCGGCTTAGCGGGGTGATGGTTGGGTTTTTTACGTTATGGATCATCACACAGGAAACATTTGACCGAATGACCATGAGCAGGGCGAGGCTGCGAGAATTGGAGCTATCCTCACTGCGAGCCAAGGACACTGAAGCCCAGAACCAAGAACGTATTGGTCTGATAGACATGCTGACCCACGAACTGAAAACTCCGATCAGCACCATTGGGTTCGCCATCGCTTCAGCGCGCCGCTTGTTTTACGATCGCACACTCGAGGGCAGCGAGAGCGAACACAGGTTCATGATCCGGCTAAAGCACATCGAGGACTCGACACAACGTATGGACGAGCTGATTACCCACGCAGCTCGAGCGATGAGCGTTGAGCAAATATCGCCTGTAGGTCCGACCGAATCGATAGAGGTAGGCGAATTGATACAGGGATTGTTGCAGCCCTATGCCTCGACGCACCAGTTCAGCCTCGGTGTCGAGGCTGGCCTGTTGATTCAATCACATCGGCTTTTGCTTGGGGCTATCCTAGAGAACTTATTGACTAACGCGTGCAAGTATTCCGTCGACAACAAAGTTTCCCTGTGGGCACGGCAGGCAGGCGACCCGGCGCTGCCGCTTGTGGTCATCGGCATTTCTAACCGCGTGACCGCTGGAGCTGAGCCTGACGAGGCTCAGCTGTTCAGGCGCTACTACCGGCACCCAAAGATGCAAAACCGCCCAGGTATGGGGCTCGGCTTAAGCATTGCTCAGAACGCGGCCAATAAAATTGGCTGCGAACTGAAGTACCGCTTTGCTGACAGTGTTGTTACTTTTGAAGCCAGTTTTTCATGCTGAATGTCCCGCTAAGCCAAGACCATGAAAAAAATGGCCTAGGCCTGCGCATTGCACTCGTCGAGGATGACCGGCTGCTACGCGAGGAGATTGTTGAGCACCTGTCGGCCCACGGTTTCGACATGTACGCCGTCAACAGCGCCGCTGAATGTGACGACCTTCTTGCGCGCACAGCTGTTGACCTTTTCGTTATTGACTGGAATTTGCCAGGTGAAAGCGGTCTCAACCTATCGACCAGAATCAGGACAGCTTTGCCCTACGCCGGCATTCTTATGATGACTGCGCGTGTGGGGCTTTATGACCGGCTCACCAGTTATGAACAGGGTGGTGCAGACATATACCTCACCAAACCTGTGGCCCCAGACGAGTTAGTCGCAGTTTTGCTAAGGCTGGGGCTCAGGGTAAAACCGGTGAGCAGCGATGGGCAATGGTCTTTGAGTCTTCGCGAGCGATCGCTCTCAGGGCCCAAGCCGGAGCAGAAAATCCGGCTGACTGGACAGGAGATCACACTGCTGGTTGCGCTTGTCCAGGCGCGGGAGCACCGCGTGGGCTGGCTGGTTCTGTGCGACCTCTACAGCGCAGAGGACGACGACAACATCATGAGCAAGCACGCCTTGGAAGAAATGGTGGCAAGGCTGCGCAAGAAGTTCAAGGCAGTCGCGCCAGAAGGCGCCGAGCCGTTCATAAAAGCAGTCCGGGGCGTGGGATATCAGCTTTGCGCCAGCATCCGAATGGTCTGAAACCCCCTGGCTCGGGATCTCAAAGCATAGCCCCGACCACAAATGTGCTGATCTTTTGCAAAGGGTAAACCACCCATATTGCCAACCGTCTGCCCTTGGTACGAAATTCAGCCAGTCAAAAAAACGCTGCTTTTTTGTATTTTCAGCATATTTTGATGTTTTGTGGGTTTTCGTGAGTATTTCATTGAACTAGATGGTTAGTATTGGCCTTTAGCCAAATTTATAGGAATTTCTATGCCTGCCTCGATCAGCCAAACCTTAAGATACAAAAATTCCTGCTGCGACTCGCTGCTGAGCAACAGCCATTCACGCAGGAACTTCATGCGAATGGCGGGTGGCGCGGTGTTATTTAGCTCCGTGGGAATGCTTTCGAGCGGCGTTCAAGCAGCTTCTGGCAATTACGAAGCCATGGTGCTGTCTTGTATCGACCCCCGTTTCCAGGATCTCGTCAACAAACAGCAGTCCAGCGACGGACTGAGTGGCAAGTACAGCGCCTTTACCATCGCTGGGGCATCGATTGGCGTTGTGGCCCCCGCATTCAAGGCTTGGCATGCGACTTTTTGGGAAAACTTGGGCGCATCTATCGGATTGCACAATATCAAGAAGGTGATCGTGGTCAACCACCGTGACTGCGGTGCCGCGAAGATCGCTTACGGCGATGCCATGGTGGCCACCCCGGCAGCCGAGACTGAAACCCATAAGCAGGCGCTGATGGAATTCCGCCGCCAACTGAAGGAAAAGTTCCCTGCTTTGAGCGCGCAACTGGGCCTCATGTCTTTGGACGGTAAGCTCGAATTGTTCTCTTGATCGCGCTGAGCACTTCAAAACGCTTTTCCTTTTACCTTTTTAATTCCTTACCCTTAATATTTGGCATCATGAACGCAAAAAAATTATTCGATTAGCTATGGCTGCAGCAGCAGTGAGTTCCGCCCAGTTTGCAGCAGCTGAAGGCCTGTATGTCGTTGGCTAGATTGGTTTGCCCTCGACAAACAAAACCAAATCAGATCTTGACGCTGCCATAAAAGCAGCGGGGGCCAACACTGTGAACAGCTCACTGAAGATGGGCACCGCCATGGATGGGGCTCTGGGATACGAATTGAATAAAAACCTTGCGATTGAGGGTGGTTATTTTGATTCTGGGACAGCTACGTACACAGTGACCGCATTGGGCGGCAATATTTCTGTTGACTTTAAAAACACGGTCATGCGTTTAGCTGTAGTTGGTAGCCTGCCGGTCAGTGATCAGCTGACTTTTTTCGGAAAATTGGGCTATGCGGCCGCAACGACTGACGTGGGCGCCCTTCGTGTAAACAACACCGCTGTCGAGCCGGCGTCGTCTTCAAAAGAAAACAAAATCGGGTTTGGCATTGGCGCGCGTTATGCATTCACAGAAAAGTTCAGTGCGCGAATCTCCTGGGAATCCATGCCCGCCGATGTGAGCGCCATATTGCTAGGGGTACAACTGAACTTCTGATTTGAGGCGGGGGGGCCAAAACCGCTGACAAGTACGCCCTTGCTGTCAGCGGGTTAGTTGCAGGCTGCCAGCAAACTACAGCGTTGAATCTTTGTCAGCGCCTCCCCCATTGACTCTCGAGCAATCGCCATGTCGTAGTTGGTCTGTTCGCGTAGCCACCAACCATCCCTCAAACCAAAGTAACGGCATAAGCGCAAATCTGTGTCAGCGGTAATAGAGCGCTTGCCCGCCACGATTTCGCCAATGACGCGCTGATCGGCCTCGTGTCGGGTAGGGCTGCCCTGGCTCAGGTGGCCAGGGCCCGCCGTATGCTGCCATCATGGCCGGCGAGCAAAGCCTCGGCGGCGTTGGCGTCGCAGCCTAGCTTCAAGGCAACAATGGCCACCTTGACCCG